>JABCNW020000272.1 GCA_013333945.2 Propionibacterium sp. | reverse complement strand
GTAGCAGAGAAACTAGTGGAGCACGACCTGACCGTGGTGACGAACTCATTGCGTATCGCCGACCTGCTGGTCACCAACCCTGGAACTGAACTGATCATGCTGGGCGGGCACGTCAATCGCGAGTACATGTCCGTCCAGGGAGCCACCACGACAGCAGAGATCGCCAACCTTCAGATCGACGTCGCGGTGCTCGGCTGCTCCGGCGTCGGCGAACGCGCCGTCGTACGCGACACTGACCCGAGAGGTCGCGAGATCAAGCTCACCGCCCGCCGGCACGCCTCCCGCGTGCTCCTCGTCGCCGGCCACGACAAGTTCCCAGGAATTGGTGCCTACAACGCCATTGACGTCGGAGACGTGGATCTGTTGATCACCGACCATCCCCTGCCCACTGCTTTCCCCACTCTGCCCACGGAGGTGCTGCACCCGTGAAACTGACCCTTCTAGGTGGCGGTGGTTTCCGCGTGCCGTTGATGTTTCGCACCCTGCTTGCCGACCAGAGCGACCGCCGGGTCACCGAGCTGAGGCTCTGGGACACCGATGCAGGACGCCTGGCCGTGATCCGCTCCATCCTGCAGGCGATGACCCAGGGACATCCGAAGGCCCCGAAGGTGGAGGTGTCGCAGAACCTGGACGAGGCCGTGGCCGGAACCGACTTCGTCTTCAGCGCCATCCGGGTCGGCGGCACCGAGGGCCGCGCCACCGAGGAGACCATCGCCCACTGCTGCGAGGTCCTCGGGCAGGAGACCACCGGCTTCGGTGGCCTGAACTACGCGTTGCGCGGTATCCCCACCGCTATCCGGATCGCCGAAACAATCGCCCGCCTGGCCCCCAGGGCTCATCTGATCAACTTCACCAACCCAGCCGGGATCATCACCGAAGTGAGCTCCCGGATCCTGGGCGACCGGGTGATCGGAATCTGCGACTCCCCCGTCGGCCTGGCCCGGCGCGTGCTCGAAACCCTCGAGGGAGCAGAGCTGGTGACCGCGGGAACCGCCTCCCTGGTGATCGCTGGCGACGACCGGGTCCGGCTCGACTACGCCGGCCTCAATCACCTGGGCTGGTTGCAGCGGCTGCTGGTGGACGGCGACGACATGCTTCCACTGCTGCTGGAACGTCCCGACCTGATCGAATCCTTCGAGGAGGGCCGCCTGTTCGGCGCTCAGTGGCTGCAACAGCTCGGATCGGTGCCGAACGAGTACCTGCACTACTACTACTTCGCCCGCGAAACCCGGAAGGCTGACGACGCCGTGGAGGCCACTCGGGGGGTATTCCTGGCCGCACAGCAACGCGACTTCTACGCCCGCGCCGCTGCTCTTCCCGGCCCGGAGGCGTATGCACTGTGGGAAGCCACTCGGTTGCGTCGCGAGGAAACCTACATGGCCTCCAACCGGTTGGCCGCGGGTGGCGTGGAACGTGACGCGCAGGATCTCGCATCCGGTGGCTACGACCGGGTGGCGCTGGCGGTGATGAAGGCGATCGCCTTCGACGAAACCACTGATCTGATCGTCAACCTCCGCAACGGCGACCGGTTGCCACAGCTGCCCCGGGACGCCGTCATCGAGGCACCCTGCCGGATCGGCGCGACCGGACCGGTGCCGCTACCCATCTCCCCACTGCCTGAGCACGCCGTCGGGTTGGTGCAGTCGGTCAAGTACTCGGAACGCACCATCATCCGGGCGGCGCTGGAAGGCAGCCTGGACCTGGCGGTCGCGGCCTTCGCCCACCACCCGTTGATCGATGGTGTGGGTGTGGCCCGGGAACTTCTGGAACGCGCCCGGGCGGAATTCCCGGAGCTCGGGTACCTGTCCTGAGGCCGGCATGCATCACTTCGACTCCGTCATCCTGGAACGCGTCGAACGCGTCAAGGACGACCGCGTGCGTCCCCTCATCGACCGAACCGTGGGGCGCCTGGAGGTCGCTGCCTGGCAGGTCCCGGGCGAACCGGTTCCACCCGCGGAGGCGCTGGGGCAGAGCTACTGTCCCGTCTCGTTGCCGCATCGCTGGGGAGCTGCGTGGAGCACTTGGTGGTTCCAGCTGACCGGCGAGGTGCCGGCGGAGGCGGCAGGTCGGAGGCTGCGCCTATCGGTGGATCTCGGGTTCGCTGATGCCTGGCCAGGCAACCAGTGCGAGGGGCTGCTGTTCGACGCCGGATTGCGGGTGTTGAAAGCCGTCAACTCTCGGAACCGTTCGACGGTGATCGCTGAACGGGCAGAGGCCGGAACGGCGCTGAAGTTCCTGGTGGAGGCCGCCGCCAACCCCGACCTGTTCGCGAACGGCTGCACACCAACCGAGCTCGGCGATCGCCTGACCGCCCCTCAGAATGCGCTCTACGAGCTGCGTTCTGCTGAGTTGCAGATCCGTGACGAACAGCTGTGGGGCCTGTTTCACGACCTCGACGTCGCCTGGGACCTGGCGCGTCACCTCCCGGAGGGATGCACCCGCCGGGCAGTGATCGTCAAGGGCCTGGAACGTGCGCTCGACGCGCTGGACTTGCACGACGTGCCCGGTTCGGCGGCACGGGCACGGGAAGCACTGGCCCCGGCGTTGGCCGCACCCGCCGTCGCCTCCGCGTTGAACGTAACGGCCATCGGTCACGCCCACATCGACTCAGCGTGGCTGTGGCCCGTGCGCGAGACCGTCCGGAAAGTGGCCCGGACGTTTTCTAACGTGGTCGCACTGGCCAACGAGTATCCCGATTTCCGTTTCACCGCGACCAGCGCCCAGCAATATGCCTGGCTCCAGGAGCATCATCCGGAGGTGTTCGACCGTGTGAGGGCCGCGGTTGAGGCCGGGCAGTGGTTCCCGTCAGGTGGCATGTGGGTGGAATCGGACGTGAACATGCCCGGCGGGGAAGCCCTGATCCGTCAGTTCACCTTCGGCACCCGCTACTTCCAACGGGAACTGGGGGTGCGCAGCCGCACCCTCTGGTTGCCGGACTCCTTCGGTTACCCGGCAAACCTGCCACAGATCGCCGCCCAGTGTGGAATGACGGGTTTTCTCACCCAGAAACTGTCGTGGAACCAGCACAACCAGCTGCCCCACTCCACCATGTGGTGGGAAGGCATCGACGGCACCCGTATCCTCACGCACTTCCCGCCTGTCAACTGCTATGACTCGGAGCTATCCGCCGAGGAGTACCTGCGAGCCGTCGACAACTACGCGGAGAAGGGGGTCGCCACACATCAGGTGATCCCGTTCGGTTACGGCGACGGCGGTGGCGGCCCGACCGCTGAGATGGTGGAACGGGCCCGGCGCCTGGCCAACCTGGAGGGGGCTCCCCGGATGCGCATGGGAGACCCCGACTCGTTTTTCGAGGAGGCACGCGCCGAGTACGGGAAGGACGCCCCGGTGCATGTCGGGGAGCTCTACCTGGAATTCCATCGCGGTATCTTCACCTCCCAACTGGAGATGAAACAGGGCAACCGCCGCAGCGAGCACGCACTGCGCGAGGCCGAGTTCCTGTGGACGCTGGCGCTGCTCGCGGGGGTTCCGCGGGATCGTTTTCCCACCGCAGACCTGGAGCGGCTGTGGCGGATGGTGCTGCTGAACCAGTTCCACGACATCCTGCCCGGCAGCTCCATCGCCTGGGTGCACCGGGTGGCGCGCGAGGAGTACGCGCAGATTCTGGTCGAGCTACGTGGCCTGTCCGACGCCGCCATAGCGGTCCTGGGCGGGGGTGAGCCCGCGGTACTCAACGCGCTCGACCACGAAGTGAGGCGGGTGCTGACAACCGGCGACGGGACTCTCCGCATGGTCGCAGCACCGCCGCTGGCCGTCACACCCCTGACAGAGGCGTTGCGCGAACCGTCGGCCCCGGCCACGGCCCACCGCAAAGGCACTTCGGTGGTGATGGAGAACTCCCGGGTGCGGGCGGTCATCGAGCCCGACGGGAGCATCGCTTCGGTGACCGACCTGCTCCGTAGTCGGGAGGTGCTGCTGAACGGGTCTGGTGGCGCGAGATTGCGCGCCTTCGAGGACGTGCCGAACGCCTTCGATGCGTGGGATATCGAGCGACACCACCTCAATCCCGGCAACG
>JABCNW020000271.1 GCA_013333945.2 Propionibacterium sp. | reverse complement strand
GCGCCCGTCGACCCGACCCCGCCGACCGCAGCCGGGTGGTCGTGGTTGATCGCGCCCTTGCCGGCCTGGGTGTCGGAAACGGGAATCCCGGTGACGTCCGCGAAGGCCCGCAGCTGCGTCGACGCCTCCGCGTAGATCACACCACCGCCCGCGACGACGAGGGGCTTGCGCGCGTCCCGAATGATCGCGGCGGCCCGTTCGATGGCGGCGGCCTCAGCCGGTGGACGACGCACATGCCAGACCCGTCGCGCGAAGAACTCGACGGGGAAGTCGTAGGACTCTGCCTGCACATCCTGCGGCAGGGCGATGGTCACCGCGCCCGTGTCAACCGGATCAGTCAGCACCCGCAGCCCGGCCAGCAGCGACGGGATGAGCTGCTCGGGCCGTTCGATGCGGTCGAAGAACCGCGAGACGGGACGGAAGCAGTCGGTGGCGGCGGTCATCGGCGAAACCGGGTCCTCGACCTGCTGCAACACCGGGTCGGGGAAGCGGGTGGCGAACTGGTCGGAGGGGAACAGCAGCACCGGCAGCCGGTTCGTCGTGGCCAGGGCCGCGCCCGTGACCATGTTCAGCGACCCGGGGCCGATCGAGGCGGTGCACATCCAGGTGCTCAACCGATTCGTGGTCTTGGCGTAGGCCGCGGCGGCGTGCACCATGCCCTGCTCGTTGCGGGGCATGATGTAGCGCATCCGCTCGCCCTCGGGGGTGGGGTCGAGATCGTTCTGCAGCAGGGCCTGGCCGATCCCGGCGACGTTGCCGTGTCCGAAGATGCCGAAAGCGCCGGCAATGAGACGCCGCTCGATACCGTCGCGTTCGGTGTACTGGTTGACGAGGAAGCGAATGATCGCCTGCCCGACGGTGAGACGCACTGTTGACACTGGGTTTCCTTAGTTGAGAGGGGTCATGGGGAGCCGGGGATCGACGTCCTGGGAGGCCCAGGTGTCGCGGATCCAGGTGTATGCGGGATCGTCGGTCATCAGCCAGGTGGAGTCCTCGGCGGGCCCGGCCATGACGTTGAGGTAGTAAAGGTCGTATCCGGGCGCGGCCACCGACGGGCCGTGGTAGCCGTGCGGCATCGTCACCACGTCGCGGGAGTGCACCTCGGCACACACGTCAATGTCGTGGCCCGAGGGGTAGATGCGCTGCAACGCCATCCCCGGCGACCCATTCAGCCCCGGCCGCACCTCGTAGTAGTAGATCTCCTCGAGGATGCGTTCCACCTCGTTGTGTTCGTCGTGCTTGTGAGGCGGATAGCTGGACCAGTTGCCACCCGGGGTCAGCACCTCGCAGGCCAGCAGGTGGGAGGTTTCGAGGTCGTTGCCGAGCGCGTAGTTGTTGACCTGACGGGAACACGGACCCGCGCCGCGCAGGGTGGTGACCACCTCTGTGACGGGGCAGTAGCGCACCGGCAGGTCGCGGGTGGCCTTCGCCGCGGGCAGCGCGAACCGCCCCCCAGATTCGCTGCGGATCGTGAACGTGGTCTCGCGCGGGATGTAGAGGTAGTCGGTGATGGCGCTCCACACCTCCTCGCGACCATTGAGCACGTGGGTCTCACCGTTCACCTCGACGACACAGCCCCCAGACAGCGGCAGCACCAGCAGCTCAGAGACCCCGGAGGTCACCGTCTCCGATCCGCCCGCGGGCAGCGCCAGCACGCGGATGGAGCTCCACTCCCAACCGGCGCGCTCAATACTGACGTCGGTTTCGAACTGGCCGTGGGCGGTGCTTCCCGCCTTGATCACGTGGGTTTCGTTATCCATTTTTCCTCCTCAGTGCCGGATTCCGCTGACGACCGGGACGACCTGCGGGTTGGCCGCCATCAGGCGCTCCACCTCGTCGATACGCGGCATGGCGGTGGAGCATTCCAGGCGTGACGCGACGATGGCACCCGCCGCCGATGCGAAGGCGAACGTCCTGGCGAGATCCCATCCCTGCAGCCGGCCGTGGCACACGGCCCCGCCGAAACCGTCGCCCGCGCCGAGCCCGTTGCGGACCTGGACGTTCGTGACAGGCACGTAGACCCGCTCCGTCGCGGTGCGCACCAAGGTGCCCATCGTTCCCTGTTTCACGACGGCGACCTCCACCCCGCGTTCCAGCAGCGCGAGGGCAGCGGCGTCCGGGTCGGTCTCGCCGACCGCGATCCGGCACTCCTCCAGGTTCCCGATCGCCACGTCGACGCGCTCGAGGGCCTGCCGGACCTGCGCAGTCGCTTCCTGTTCGCTGGGCCAGAAACGCGCCCGGTAGTCGAGGTCGAGGACGCTCATGCCGTTGCCGTGGTGGCGTCGCAGCGCCTCGTGGTTGGCCGAGCGCGACGGCTCCACCGACAGGCCGCTGACGGTCAGCCACAGGATGCGGGCCGTGGCGACCTCGTCGGGCAGGTCGTCGACGCCGATCTCCAGGTCGGGGGTGGTGGGCTGGCGGTAGAAGAACAACGGGAAGTTGTCGGGCGGGAAAACCTCACAGAAAGTGACGGGGGTGTTGAAGTCCGGGTTCACCACGACGTGCCGGGCATCCACGCCCAGCCGTGTCAGCTCGGAGCGGACGAAACGTCCGAAGGGGTCGTCACCCACCCCGGTCACACAGGCGACGGAATGCCCCATGCGAGCCGCGGCGACGGCCACGTTCGCGGACGAGCCGCCGAGGAACTTGCCGAATCGGGTGACGTCTTCGAGGTGGGTGTTCATCTCCAGCGGGTACAGGTCGACCCCGCACCTGCCGATGGTGCAGACGTCGAGTACCGGCTCATCCACGATGATGACTCCTTGATGTCGGGGATGGCTCCTCACGGTCACCGGGGGATTGCTCCAGTCTGCCCACGAGCAGAAGCCCAGTCAACCTATGTCAGGACATTTCTTTTCGTTCCTTGCGCTGGAGTACACGTCTGGCTTGTATGATCAATTCAGAACCGTCGTCTACCCGCCATGCTGGGACAAAGCCTGTTCCGGCCCCGAGGACCGCATCATGGAACCGACCTATGAACCGGAGATCACGCTGGACCGCGATTCCCAGGTGCCCCTGTACCAGCAGATCGCGAAGCCGATCGAGACCGCGATCCTGTCCGGGGCGCTGCCAGCGGGGGCGATGATCGAAGACGAGGTGTCGATGGCGAGCCGCCTGGACGTGGCCCGCCCCACGGCCCGCCGGGCCTTGCAGGAGCTGGCCTCACGAGGGTTGTTGACGCGCCGCCGGGGAGTGGGCACCCGCGTCACCCCACCCCACGTGCACCGCCCCATGAAGCTGTCCTCCCTGAACGACGACCTCGCCGAGGCCGGATTCACCCCCTCCACGCGGGCGCTTTCCTACGAGGTGCGGGAGGCATCGTCGGAGGAGGCCGAGAAACTCAGCATCCCCCAGGGCGAGGCGCTGCTGTCGGTGCGTCGCCTCCGCTACGCCGACGACCACCCTCTGGCGCTGCTGACGAATCTCATTCCCCTGGACATCGCACCAACCTGGCAGGAGCTCGGGGAGCATGGCCTCTACCGCTGCCTCGCGATGCGCAACATTGAGGTCACCTCGGCCCGCCAGACCATCGGCGCCCGCGGCGCAACCCTCGAGGAGGCCGACGTCCTCGGTGAAGATGAGAACGCCCCGCTGCTGACCATGGAACGCACCGGCTACACCACCGAAGGCCGCATCGTCGAAGTCGGCCAGCACGTCTACCGTCCGTCGCTGTACTCCTTTCAGTTCTCACTGTTCACGTCCTAACGACAACAACCTCTCAGTCGCTGCACCACCCGCGAACCATCAGCCCAGGAATTGCTCCACCCCTCACGCGCGCTGTCATGGATGGCACAAAAACGTCAAAACAATGTCCTCAATTTACTCAAGCACCTTGGATACCCAGTCGATGAGGGTATTTGGGTGTAGGTTGGCACCCCACATGTCGTGGGCGCCATCAGGGTCATACCACAGCGTGACGTCCCCTCCCAGCTCCCGTGAACGCAGCACCCAGGCGAGTCCCTGCCGGGGATCGACTCGGGCATCCCGGGCTGAGACCATCACTAAGGTTGGTGCCACCGGCACGGTCAGTCTGCGCAGCGGTGAAAGCCTTTCTAATATCTCTCGGTCGTGGGGGTTGTGCGCCGGATCACCCCATTCATCCAGGTCTGCCTCCTTGGTGGGTGACTGGCGATACAGCAGATCCGTCAAAGGGTCAATGTAGCCATTGGCAATCACGGCGGCATCGATCATCGCGGGCTCTTCGACGAGGAGGGACGCAGCAAGGAAGCCCCCAGCCGATGCACCGATGACGCATAGCTTGGTTGCAGTGACCGCTCCCCGACCAGAACGCAACCACTCAACAGCCGCAATGGCGTCGGCGACGCAGCGGTCACGTCGCCCTCGGGAGCCGGCGTGGTGCCGATGCGCGTCCCCACCGCCTCGCACGTGAGCCGTCGCAACCGCGTAACCACGGTCCAGCCAGTGGCGGAGATCCTGGTCGGTGTCCAGATCAAGATCGATCCCATAGGCCCCATAGACCATGAGAACAACCGGGCCACAGAACGTGGTGCTTCCACGCCACCGAATATCGAGATCGCACTCGTACCCGTCTGCGGAGGCGAAGCGTTCACGGGTGAAGTGGACATCCGGGGTGGAGGGAGTCGACGGATTCAGCACTCGGCCGGCGCTGTCGAAATACCAGTTGATTGGCAGCATCCCCGCTCTCAGCTCTGCAACGGTGAACCCAACCGCCGCCGCGCAGGTGTTCAAATTCATATTGAACACCCCCGGTGAGCTGAGAAGAGGCTTCGCAGGGGCCGAAGATGCCTCCTGCAACGGCACCAGATAGAGGTGCTCTGCCTGAGTATCAGAATCACTGCTGGCACGAACTAGTACCGACCCGTTGCTGCCAACGATCTGGCACATCCTCCCCTGCCCGGCAGCCACCCGCCATCGCCTCGATACTCGTCCCCCCTGGAGCTCAGTGGCTTCGATATAGCATCTTCCGTCTTTGTCAGTCGCCTGTACCAGCACCGGCTCGTCTCCTAGCAGGGCGACGTCGATCAGGCTGGGATCATGCACCGGCTCCGGCGTGGAGATGGCCTGCGGGTTCGACTGGGTGGTGTCGAAGAGCTGCCAGATCCGATTGCTGCGGACGCCATGCCCCACCTTGACGAAACGCCGCACCGAGCAGGGCATGAGCTGAACTCCACCAGCTGGCCCCTCCACAAGTGTACGCGCAGCGCTCGTGAACGAGTCCTCAGCGATGGGTGCCAAGCGGGCCCTGGCTCTGCCCGGCACGTCGGGATGTGGCTCCACGAAAGCCACAGTGGGGTGCTCGCTCTCACACAGCACGGCATCGGGATAGACCCCGGTGAACACAAGCTTCGGCTCGGGATCGTGACAGTTATAGATGGCAACCGCGTAGCTCTCTCGCCGAGGGTCACGGAGAATACGAAGCCACCAGCTCAGTGTCGGGGTGGTGTCGAGGCGTTGCGCAACCCAACCATGTAATTCCTTGATCTCGGCATCCGTGAAGACGATGGGAGAACCCACGGGATCTTGATCTATAGGGTCGGAGACCCACTGAGTCACCAGTTCCCCAGCTCCACCCGGGCTCACACGCAGCCATCCAGCCAGTGGAATCAGGTCGGCGTCGTCAAGACCCTCTGTTTCACTATCCCGCTCGGCTTCTGCCAGGTCATTGATGTCCTGACCGTGTTTTCTCAGCAACGTCATCAACGTGGCGTCATCAATCTCCAACCAGCACGACGATGTGGCGGTTGGCTGTTGCTGCTCAGAGACGCTCATCGCTGCCCTTTCTGTTTTCCTCCCTCAGGCCGCGACGAGCGACCGGAACAATGCCGCGCGCCGCCGAACCTCGGCGGGCGGCCCGAACTCGACCAACCGTCCCTGGTCCAAGACGAGCACGAGATCAGCGATGTCTATGCCGAAGTTCCCATGGCCAGCGGCGAAGGTGGTGATACCTCCCATGGTTGCCCGGATGAGGCCCATCACCTGCTTCCGATTCAGCACATCGAGGCCGGAGGTGATCTCGTCCAACAACAGCATCCGTGGCTGGCCGACGAGGGTGCGTGCGATAGCCAAGCGCTGCCGTTCACCGCCGGAGAAGGCATATGCAGATTCCCCCACGGGTGTGTCAAGGCCACCCTTCCTGGCAGCAATGGTGTCAGCAAGGCCCACACGGCGGATGATCTCCCAGCAGTGGGCATCGTCGATATCTCGTCCCAAAAGAAGTTTGTCCCGCACGGTTCCGCTGAACAGTGGGCAAGACTGCTCGATGTAGCCGACCTGGCGTCGATACTCATCATCGTCATGCTGACCAAGCGGGATCTGATCAACCAGAATCATCCCGTCAGTCGGCACGATGAACTTCTCCATCAACGATAGAACAGTCGACTTTCCCGACCCTGAAGGACCGGTCATGGCCACCCAGGAACCGGCAGGAACGCTGAAGCTGACATCACCCAGCGCGTATTCGCGGTTGCCACCTCCCTGGGGATACTTGACGGAGACGTTGCGGAAGTCGACGTCACCTCGCAGGCTGGGCCTAGTGGGCCAGTCCCGTGTGCGGATGGTGATGGGGCCGGCATGGCTCACGGGCTGATCGGTCACCGCGCGTAGATCGAGGATTCGCTGGAGCGCACCAAGCGACTCCGCCATTTCCATGGCGGTGTCAGCACTGCCCATAATCGGAGTGACGATCAGCATCGTGTACATGAGGAAGGAGACGAGTCCTTCGATGGACACATAGCCTGCCTGCACCCGGATCACCGCAACGCAGATGATCACCAGTAGCGTCGTCTGCATGCAGATTGTGACGAGCGGTCTCATGAATGCGTGAGCACGATCGGCGCTGTTCGCAGCCTCCAGGAGTTGTCGGCTGGATCGGTCAAGTCGACGAGCAGCGAATGCATCCGCCACGAAAGCCCGAATCGTCAAGACCGAGTCCAAGGCCCGGGTCACCTCAGCCACGTATGCGCCCTGCGTTTCCTGCCGGTTGAAGGAGACTGATGTCAGCCGACCCGAGATCATGATGATCACGACCAGACAGGCCACCGTCAAGCCAACTGCGGCGACGGTGAGCACCAGATCCAGCAGCGCCATCTGGCTGAGGGCCCCCACCACCATCACTATGCTGCCAACCGCCTGCACCGGACCCTGTGTGAATATCTTGCTGAGATGTTCGGAGTCGATACTGCAGCGGGCGACCAGGTCCGCCGTCGGATGCTGAACGAGTTTGTCAGCCGGAACCCGCATGGCAATGGAAGCCGACTCGTCACGGAATGCTCGGACAGTCCGGTTGCCGGCCTTGGCACCGCACAGATTGGCAAAAGCAGTCATTCCGGAGGCGAAGATGGCCAGGCCCGCCAACATACTCCCATAGGGAAGGGCACTATAGAAGGTCCCGGTGCGCAGCTCCCCCACGATCATCCCAGCCAAGACAGGCTGAAGCAGCGACACAAGGGAGGCCACAACCGAGCCTACGAAGACCAAAACCAAGCCTTTCGGCTCCAACAACAGGATCCGGAACAGGCGGCGAAGACGGCCCTTGGGCGGGTCCGCGAGAAACGAACCCACCGGAGTAGACCGCCGCTGGCGAGCATGAGAGTGATTCCTTGGAGGAGCCGGAGGGATGTGATATTCCGGGAGAGCCCGCCGAGGCACCACGTTCGGAGCAGGGGAATCCACGTGGGACAAGACCCGCCGTTTCGCGATGATCGAAGTCACATTCACTCCCTCTATATCACTATCAGGCATCAGCAGAAAGAAGTTCCTAAAACTTGCCCCAAAGATGCACCAAAAAAATAATTACTCACGGAAATTATTACCCACAACACGACCAGATAAATAAACTCAGCCTAAAAATTCAAAGGAAGGTCGCAATTCTGACACACTATTTTGATGGCTGTTGTCGACATGACCTGATCTCATAATTGTTGAAAACTGAATTTTTACTCGGCCTCCAGTGAGCCAGTGGATGGTTGACGGTAGGAAATACTTCTCACCGTCAACCATCCACGGCCTGGAGGCTCATTCATGAAACAATCGACAGGGCTACAAATCCCCTTCATGCTCTTCGAAGAGTACCTACGAGATACTCCATGAGGCTTATTAACAGCTGCTAGCAACTGGGCTCTCACAAGGGGTTTCGCTGTTTCTGATACCCCCATGAACAAGCCTCCATTTACCCTAGGATAATTTTTTTGCCTTCTTCATCAGCATTCACTCAGCAAAAGAAAGGGCTGCGGCGGCTATGACCACACACGAAAAAGCTCCGGTAGAATCTTTTGACCTCACCGGAGATCTCAAGGTCTTCGGTCTGGAGATTGAGGATGTTAGCCATGGTCGCCATCTCCTTTCAAAATATTCCGGTGGTTGCTAGGTGTGTTGTTTCGTTCATCGAAACTCGAGACGTGATGCATTAGATTGATGGATGAGGAAAAGCCCTTGCCGTCAGTCATTTGTTGTAAATACGAGACACAGCCTACCCCAGTGGGTTCTCCACTTGGCCGAAACGGGCAAGCGGAGAACCCACTCAATTTGGCGCATTACTCAGCACAATGTCCAGCTATTGCCGCTGTTCCCGCCCCAACAAATGGAAACACTCTTGCCGGAATGCTTAGCCTCCTGAGGCACCTCAAGAGTATCAGCCTGAAGATTCAAAACGTTAGCCATGGGTTGTCACCTCCTCCCAACTGCTTCGACAACTATTAATAGCGAAAGTGGCAGTATCACCTATTGAGTGAATCATTATTCACAGCTACCGGAAGAAATTTGATACCGGCGTTGGGGTAGATCTTCCCAACCTTCCTCTATTTCTGGGGTATCTTACGAATAATAATCTTCAATCTCAATATTCACTTGGTTGCGATTTTTCGCCACTTACGGGCTTCCCAGACTTCAGTGGTAGAAATCGACCATTGGCCTAGGATAGTTTTTGCCTTCTTCATCAACACGAACTCAGCAGAAGACGGGGCTGTAGTTGCTGCTAGAGCCACACAGTGTCCAGCTCTTGTTGGATCCTTTACCCTCCTGAGGAAGCTCAAGGGTTTCGGTCTGGAGATTGAGGATATTAGCCATGGTTGTCACCTCCTTTCACAGTCTCATTGGTTGGTTTTGCTCGTCGAATCCTTAGGCGACGAGCTGGTGACTCGGCGCAGCCGCTGGGTTGGCGGCGTGTGGTGCCGAGTCAGGTTCAGGGGTGGGCGGCAGTGGTTTCTGCCGCAGCAGAGCGGCCGTACGATCACTGACTGGCATGGTCAGGTATGGCTGCCTCGACTGATGCGCATAGATGGCCAGTGCGATGCCGGCGGCTCCAGTGCCCAGATCGGAACTGAGCCGGATCAAGCCTTCACCAATCACCAGGGCATGGTCATCGTGGGTGAGGAGACTGTCGATTACCAGGGTTATCTGACGTTCAGCCTCCGCCTGGTGGGCGTCACCGGCGGCTGCCAGTGTGGCAGCGATGCCGGCGCGTCCATGATCCAAGCTGGGATAGATGTAGGTGCCAGAGGAGCATGCTGTGATGATTCCAGAACGCTCCTCCGGTGTGAGTACCGGCTCGCCAGAAAGACGTTCGAGGGCTGAGCCTACGAGGAGAAGGCCTGCTGAGCCCCACTCGATGTAGGGAAGTGCTCGGTTCTTCTGGCGGTCATCGATCATCAACTCACCCGTCGGCATCGTGATGCATGCGTCAAGGTCTGCGCGAAGCCAGGTTCTCGCCCAGGCAAGCGGCTCATTATCACCACTCACGCAGTGGGCCACCAGATCAGTCAGCGCGAGACCGGTCAAACCCCAGAAGAGTCCCCGACGGCGGCACAGAGATGTCCATGCTGGACCATCCGGGGTAACAGCATGATGGAGTCGCTGATAGGCGGCAAACGCTTGATCTGCCAGGGATGAGTCTCCGGTCGTTTTTGCTACCTCCAGCGAGGCTAGGATCACTCCTGTCTGCCCACCCCCCAGGTCAAGACGACGCTGCCCAAGTGACTGTTCAAGGGCCTTTCGTGCAGCAGTTACAGCCTCCTCGTGGACTCCGAGTTCGCTGAGTACCAGCGCGATACCTGCTAAACCATT
>JABCNW020000270.1 GCA_013333945.2 Propionibacterium sp. | reverse complement strand
CTGACCCGTCGCAGCGAGAACGCCACGGTGACCCTGTGCCACACCGGCACCCGCAACCTGGCCGGACACACCCGGCGGGCCGACATCGTGGTGGCGGCCGCGGGGGTGCCGGGCATGATCACCGCCGACATGATCAGTCAGGACGCGGTGTGCATCGATGTCGGCGTCAGCCGGGTCGAGGGCAGGACCACCGGGGACCTGGCCCCGGACGTGTGGGACAAGGCGGCCGGGGTCACCCCGAATCCCGGCGGGGTGGGTCCCATGACCCGCGCCATGCTGCTCAGCAATGTCGTCGACCGTGCCGAGGTGCTTCATGCCAACCCCAACGGTTAACCGGCTCCCGACGAACCCATGGCCGCTGGCGGCCGTGCTTGGCGTGTTCGCAATCGGCGTGTTGATCGCGGGTTTCGGGAACTGGCGTTACGGGGCGGTGGTGATGGCCGCGGCGACCCTGCTCGCGGGGGTCGCCCGGATGCTCCTGCCGCGCCACGTCTCGGGTCTGCTGGTGGTCCGGCGCCGCTGGATGGATATCACCATCCTCTTCAGCTTAGGTACCGCGATCGGTGTGCTGGCGCTGGTGGTTCCCCCCGGCACATGAGATGCGGAGATGGGCGATAGGCTCGGAGGTGGACATCACCGTCGAAAGAAAGGTCCGCACGATGAGCACTGAGGCTCCCGTCAAGATCGCAGTGACTGGCGCAGCCGGCCAGATCTGCTACAGCCTGCTGTTCCGGATAGCCAGTGGTTCCCTGCTGGGTGATCGGCCCATCGAGCTGCGTCTGCTGGAGATCACTCCGGCCCTGAAGGCACTGGAGGGTGTCGTCATGGAACTCGACGACTGCGCCTTCCCGAACCTGAAGAACGTCGTCATCGGCGATGATCCGAAGAAGGTCTTCGACGGCGTCAACCTGGCGATGCTGGTCGGTGCCATGCCCCGTAAGGCGGGCATGGAACGCGGCGACCTGCTGAGCGCCAACGGCGCCATCTTCACCGCCCAGGGCAAGGCCTTGAACGAGGTGGCGGCGGACGACGTCCGTGTGCTAGTGACCGGTAACCCGGCCAACACCAATGCGCTGATCGCTTCCAGCAACGCTCCCGACATCCCGAAGGAACGTTTCAACGCCCTCACCCGTCTGGATCACAACCGTGCGAAGTCCCAGCTCGCCCAGAAACTCGGTCGTCCGGTCGAGGAGATCAAGAAGATGACCATCTGGGGTAACCACTCCTCCACCCAGTACCCCGACATCTTCCACGCCGAGGTGGGTGGGAAGAACGCCGCCGAGCTGGTGAACGATGAGGCCTGGATTGAATCCACCTTCATCCCGACGGTCGCCAAGCGTGGCGCTGCCATCATCGAGGCCCGTGGCCTGTCGTCCGCTGCCTCCGCTGCGAACGCGACTGTCGAGCACATGCGTGACTGGGTACTTGGCACTCCTGACGGCGACTGGGTTTCCATGGCGGTTCCCTCCGACGGCTCCTACGGGGTTGCTGAGGGCGTCATCTCCTCCTTCCCGTGTGTCGTCAAGAACGGTGTGTACGAGATCGTTCAGGGCCTCGAGATCGATTCGTTCTCTCGCGCCAAGATTGACGCATCCGTCGCTGAGCTGCTCGATGAGCGCAAGGCGGTCAAGGAACTCGGTTTGATCTGATCCGGTAGGAAACGCACAGGCGCCCGGCGGTTCTCCGCCGGGCACCTTTTGTTGTCCTGATGGTATTGGCCCGGATCGCGACGAAAGCGACCCGGGCCAATTCAGTTGGTGGGATCAGAGCCCCAGTTCTCCGGCGAAGTCGCCAGCTTCCAGCCGTGCCTTGATCAGGCTGAGGAAGTGGGCGGCCTTGGCGCCATCAATGAGTCGGTGATCGTAGGTGAGCGACAGGTACATCATGTCCCGGATGGCGATGGTGTCGCCGCCCAGGGCGTCGGTGACCACCACGGGCCGCTTCACCAGTGCACCGGTACCGAGGATCGCCACCTGCGGCAGGTTGATGATCGGGGTGTCGAAAAGGGTCCCCGCCGAGCCGTAGTTGGTGATGGTGAAGGTGCCGCCGCTCAGTTCGTCGGGGCCGACCTTTCCAGCGCGGGTGCGCGCCGCCAGGTCACCGATGCGCTTGGCAAGCCCGGCCAGGTTCAGGTCCCCAGCGTCATGAATCACAGGCACCATCAGACCGCGATCGGTGTCCACGGCAATGCCGATGTTCTCCTGCGATGCATAGGTCACCGTACCCGCTTCGAAATCGGGTGAGGCGTTGAGCATGGGCATCGCCTTCAGGGCCTCGATCGTGGCTTTCGTGATGAACGGCAGATAGGACAGGGAGGCGCCCTCGCGTTTCTTGAACTCGTCCTTCGCCGCCTTGCGCAGCTTCGAGATGGCGGTCACGTCCACCTCGACTGTGGCGGTGAGCTGCGAGGCCACTCGCAGCGACTCCGTCATCCGCTCCGCGATCACCTTGCGCATCCGCGACAGCTTCTCCGTGGTGCCGCGCAGCTTCGCTGCTTCCTCCGAGACAGCGGCAGCCTGGGGAGCCGCGGCAGCAGGCGCGCTCACCGCGGCAGCAGCGCTGGGAGCGGGCGCGGAAGAGGCCTTCTTGGCAGCCTCGGCGGCATCGAGGATGTCCTGTTTGCGGATACGACCTCCGACGCCGGTACCCCGGACGGAGTTCAGGGCGATGCCGTGCTCGGCAGCGAGTTTGCGAACCAGAGGCGTGACGTAGACCCCTTCCTCGGAGGAAGCCCGGCGAGCGGTGGCCGGCGCGGCAGGAGCTGGGGAAGGGGGCGTGGCCGGCGCGGCAGGAGCCGGTGCGGCGGCAGAAGGTTGTGGAGCGGGCTCAGGGGCCGGTGCTGGCGTGGCAGCGGCGGCATCTCCGACCAACGCCAGAACGGCGCCAACTGCTGCGGTTTCGTCCTCTGCGACACGGATCTCCAGGAGGGTTCCCGCGGCGGGGGAAGGGATTTCGGTGTCTACCTTGTCCGTGGAGACCTCGAGGAGGGGCTCGTCCACCTCGACGGTCTCTCCGACGGCCTTCAGCCAGCGGGAGATGGTGCCT
>JABCNW020000269.1 GCA_013333945.2 Propionibacterium sp. | reverse complement strand
GGCCGCCAAGACCAAGGTGCGCCGCAAGGAGAAGAAGAACGTCCTCGCCGGACAGGCTCACATCAAGAGCACCTTCAACAACACGATCATCTCGATCACTGATCCCAATGGGGCAGTGATCTCCTGGGCCTCCGCCGGCACCGTCGGCTTCAAGGGCTCCCGCAAGTCGCCCCCCTTCGCCGCCCAGATGGCAGCCGAGGCCGCTGGCCGTCGCGCCATGGAGCACGGCATGAAGCGCGTCGACGTGTTCGTCAAGGGCCCGGGCTCGGGCCGTGAGACCGCGATCCGCTCGCTGGGCGCCGTGGGCCTCGAGGTCGGAACCATCTCCGACGTCACGCCCGTGCCGCACAACGGCTGCCGTCCGCCGAAGCGTCGCCGCGTCTGAGCGCCCGAGAAGTAAAGGACTGAAGAGAAAATGGCTCGTTACACCGGCCCCATGACCAAGAAGTCCCGTCGCCTCGGGACCGACCTGGTTGGCAACGACAAGGCTTTCGAACGCCGCCCCTACCCGCCCGGCGTCCACGGTCGCGGTCGCACCAAGGCCTCCGAGTACTCGCTGCAGCTCAAGGAGAAGCAGAAGGCCCGTTTCGCCTACGGCGTCCTCGAGAAGCAGTTCAGCCGCTACTACGAGGAGGCGGACCGTCACCCCGGCAAAACTGGTGACAACCTGCTGCAGATCCTCGAATCGCGTCTCGACAACGTTGTGTACCGCGCAGGTTTTGCTGCCACCCGCAGGCAGGCCCGCCAGCTCGTGGTGCACGGTCACTTCCTCGTCAATGGCAAGAAGGTGAACATCCCGTCGTACCGTGTCAAGGCTCACGACATCATCGACGTCGCCGAGAAGTCGATGAACATCCACCCGCTCGTGGTGGCTCGTGAAACCCACGGTGAGCGCTCCGTTCCCGCGTGGCTCGAGGCCCGCCCCAACCGGATGCGCATCCTCGTTCACCAGCTCCCCGTCCGCGAACAGATCGTGATCGACGTTCAGGAGCAGATGATCGTCGAGCTCTACTCCAAGTAGTAGACGCCACCGGGGTGATCGGCACCACAACTGCCGGTCACCCCAGCTCGGGTTTCCGGGCCCCGCAGCCGGAGCGGTTCCGGTCGCGGTATTCGCGCCGTCAAATAGTGGGTGGCGCGGGAAGGAAGAAAATGCTCATCGCACAGCGTCCGACCCTGTCGGAAGAGACGGTTTCCGAACACCGGTCACGGTTCATCATCGAGCCCCTCGAACCCGGTTTCGGTTACACCCTCGGCAACTCGATGCGTCGCACCCTGCTGTCGTCCATCCCGGGCGCGGCCGTGACCGCTATCAAGATCGAGGGCAATCAGCACGAGTTCTCCACCCTGGAGGGCGTCGTCGAGGACGTCACCGAGATTATCCTCAACCTCAAGGGCCTGGTCCTGTCCTCCGAGGAGGACGAACCTGTGGTCATGTACCTGCGCAAGGCGGGGGCCGGTGAGGTCACCGCTGCCGACATCCAGCCGCCGGCTGGGGTCGAGGTGCACAACCCCGAACTGCATATCGCCACCCTCAGCGAAGGCGGCAAACTTGAGATGGAGCTCGTGGTTGAGCGTGGTCGTGGATACGTTTCCAGCGTCCTCAACAAGGATCCCGACGCGGAGATCGGACGGATCCCCGTCGACTCCATCTACTCTCCCGTGCTGAAGGTGAGCTACAAGGTGGAGGCCACCCGCGTGGCGCAGCGCACCGACTTCGACCGTCTCATCATTGACGTCGAGACCAAGCCCTCCATGGCGCCCCGCGACGCCGTCGCATCCGCTGGACGGACCCTGGTGGAGCTCTTCGGCCTGGCTCGTGAACTCAACGTCAACGCAGAGGGCATCGAGATGGGGCCCTCGCCCGTGGATGAGCAGATCGCTGAGTCGCTGAACCTGCCCGTCGAGGACCTGAACCTGTCGGTTCGTTCCTACAACTGCCTCAAGCGTGAAGGCATCCACACCGTCGGTGAGCTCGTCGCCCGCTCCGAGGAGGACCTCCTCGACATCCGTAATTTCGGCTCCAAGTCAATCCTTGAGGTCAAGGTCACACTGCACAACCTGGGACTCTCGTTGCGTGACGCCGCCCCGGGGTTCGACCCGATCCAGGCCATCGAACGCTACGACCAGGAGCACGAGGGCGAGGATGACATCGACACCGAAGCGGACGAAGACTACGCCGAGACCGAGCAGTACTGAGAACCCATACCGAGCGCTGCTCGGGACCAGACCGAAAGAATTGAGACATGCCTAAGCCGACCAAGGGCCCCCGCCTGGGTGGTAGCCCCACCCATGAGCGCCTCATCCTGCGCAACCTGGCCACCCAGCTCATCGAGCACGGCCGTATCACCACCACCGAGACCAAGGCCCGCCGCGTCCAGCCGCTGGTCGAGAAGCTCGTCACCAAGGCCAAGCGCGGTGACCTTCACGCCCGTCGCCTGGTGCTGAAATCGGTGACCGACAGGGATTTGGTGGCGAAACTGTTCGAGGAGATCGCCCCCACCCTTCAGGGCCGTGACGGTGGCTGCACCCGCATCACCAAGATTGGCATCCGCAAGGGTGATTCCGCGCCTCTGGCGGTCCTGGAATTCGTCACCGACCCGGTGAAGAAGAAGTCCGAGGACGAGGACTGAGTCCGAAACAACGGGGAGGCATCCTGGCCCAGGATGCCTCCCCGTTTCGTTGTCCGCGAAGTTTTTTCGGGAGGCATCAGTTGAGCCTGGTCGTGAGGAACGAGCGGTCTGGGGCGAAACCATCCACGATGGCTCGCGGCTCGGTTCAGTTCGCCGTGATGTCGCCTCGGTTCTGGTCGCGCACCCAGGAGGCTATTCCTCGGTTCTCTGGCAGCAGGGCGTAGAAGGTGGCCTGATAGGCGTGGTAGAGGTCAGGTTTGCCCTCCCACGTGTGGGTGACGGGACGGTTCTGTACGTCGAGTTCCTGCCACCAGGAACCGTTCACGTGGTCGATGACGTGCTCATCGGCGTAGGTCCAGAGGGTGCGGTAGGCGTCCTCGTAGCGCTGCTCACCGGTGGCGCGGAACAGTCCGGCGGCTGCGCCGATGCCCTCGGCGATCTCCCAGAAGAACCGCTCCGGAACCACCGGTTTCCCGTCCCAGTCGACGGTGTAGCAGAAACCGCCGTTGTCCGCCCAGGCGTCGTGGAATGCGCCGTCGAAGAGGTGCCGGGAGGCGTCCAGCAGCCAGGTCTCCCGAACGCCGAGGCCACGGAGCTGGAGCAGCAACTTCGACCATTCGAGCCAGTGCCCGGGTTGGGAACCGTAGGGTCGGAACGGATGCCGAGGCTCGTCGCGGTTGTGGTCGGGGAGTTCCCGCCAGGTGGTGTCGAAGTGTTCCGGGAGACGCCATGCCCCTTCCGTGGCGTCTGCGGCCCGGCCCGCGATGCGGTGTGCGATTCTCGTGGCCCGTTCCAGGAGTTGCTCGTCGCCGGTCGTCTCGTAGGCCGCCAGACAGGCCTCCGTCAGGTGCATGTTGGCGTTCTGGCCGCGGTATGGCTCGGCCTGGTGGAATTCGCGGTCGAAGGCATCGATGCCCGCGCCGTCGGCCTCCACCCAGAACTTCTTGATGACGTCCAGGGCCGCTGCCAGCAGCTCTTCGCCCCCGGGAATTCCGGCGGTGGTGGCGGAACTGGCGCCGAGCAGGATGTGGGCCTGCCCGTAGAGTTCCTTGCGGAAGCTGGGGGAATCGCCTCCGACGGTCGGGAACCATCCGCCGTGCTTGGTGTCGCGACCGGCGCCGTTCAGGTAGAAACCGATGCCGTGCCGGGCCACGTCCTCGGCTCCGGGGCGTCCCTGCATGGCCGCTATGGAGAAGCAGTGCAGCATGCGTGCACCCAGCCATAGTTGTGATCCCAGCCGGGGCAGGGCGTGGCCCTGTGAATCAAGGTAGGCGTAGCCCGCGCCGGGCAGCACTACCTCGGGTTGGAAGAAGTCCAGCAATGCGTCCCGGTGCTGTGCGAGCCAGCTGTGATGCTCGGCGTTGTCCAGCCAGCTGATCTGCTCGGGGTGCGGTTGATTCATCTGGTCTCCTTCGACTGTCGACGGCCCGCGTGACGGTGTCTTGTATCTGCGGAGGAAGGCCTCAGTGTGAGGGCCGCACGGTACCTCGGTCCGCGGGGTCGTGAACGTGTCAACATCGTAGCGGCGCGGATGATGTTTCGGGATCGTCACCGGGGTCTGCGAAGGGATCCCGTGTGGGGTCGGGGTGAATCTCCAACTCGATTTCACGGGCGGCTGTCGCTGCGGCTTCCGGGCCCGTGAGGTGACCGATCAACGCGGCCGTCATGTCCATGCCGGCTGCCACTCCGGAGGAGGTCCAACGGTTCCGGTCGTGTATCCACCGCGCCCTGCGTACCCATGTGACCTCGTCTCCGTGTCCTGACGCCCAGTCGAAGGCCCGTTTGTTGGATGTGGCCCGGTACCCATTCAACAAACCAGCGGCCGCCAGAACCGCTGAACCGGTGCACACTGAGACGACGATCGAAGCGGGGGCTGCCACATGGCTGAGCATCTGGAGGAATTGTTGGTCGCGGACCAGGCAGCGGGTGCCTGGGCCGCCCGGCATGAACACGATGTCGGAGTGTGCTGCGTCTTTCAAGGACACGGGAACCACGACTTCTGCTCCCTGACTGCTGCGAACCGGCCCTGTGTCGGGTGCCACGTAGATGATCCGGTACTCCTCGGGCAGCCGGGCGAGGAGCTCGACCGGCCCGAACACGTCGAGCAGTTCGAAACCCTCGAACAACACCATCGAGACGTCGTACACGATCCTTAGCCTACGGGCGTTTGCCATGTGGACGCTGGGCGGCCCGTGTCTGGTTCAGCGTCTCACCGTTGGTTTCCTTGTCGGGTTGCTTCGCGTTGTTGTTCTAGGGGGAGGGCTTTGAAGGCGCCCATGGCGTTGGGGTCGTTGCGTGGGACGCCGGCCTTTACGGCTCGGCGGTACCAGCGGGGAAGAAGGAATCGGGGAAACCAGATCAAAAATCCCAGCATGAAGATGATGAAACAGATGAAACATGTCACGCTGACTACGAACATTATAGCTCGGGGAAGAATTGGCTTCAGGCCGGCTATTCCCAAGCATAGCATGAATCCGCCTCCGTAAGGGAGTGCGAGAGGTGTTGATGACCACCCTCTGTAGCCCATGACAAATCGAGGTGTGGGTTCACTGTAAATTACCCATCCTCTCCAGAGTGAGAGGAGGCCCAAAATAATGAGCCCGATCGCAGTGAATATTGCTCCGGGGGCAATGATTTCTAGCGACATTATTCCACCTCTCATCCGCCAAACGGGTTTTTGAGGAAATTCCAAACTCCCTCGCCGAAATCCGCGATGTGGTCCCCGACAGTCTTGCCTTCGCCGGTTTCGATGCTCATTACGAACCCAACCCCGGCGCCCACTGCTAGGCCGACGGCGGTTCCTCCTACAGGGAGGATTGAGCCAACCAGAGCTCCTGCTCCTGCGGCTGCCGCCACCTGCGAGCCTGTCCGGACCGCGGCGGTTTCCTGCACTCGTGATTGCCGCTCGGTTGCGGAAAGTTCCGGGTTTTGTTCACGGTATCGTTTGTCGGCTTTCTCGAGTTCACTGCTGTAGGTCAAGCCGACCCCGAGAACAAAGAGGCCGCGTCCTGCCACGCGCCCGAGAGCGGACGTGCCGGTGCGGGTCTGCAAACTGTGTTCCCTTCCGAGCCCCCACGACCCCGTGATGTTGGGAGGACGGATCACGGTTGCCGGGCCGTATCGTCCCGGTGGAGGACCTAAAAATGTTTCGGTCAGTGCACTGCGAAAGCGGCTCAGGATGCTTCCCGGCTGATTGGGCCGGAAAAACCACGACTTCCAGTCCCAATACCGGGATTTGGCATGGCTCATCCAGTAGGGCATTTTGAAATCGTGCCCGAAAACGCGGACGACGAAACGTCTGATGACGCGCTCGACGTCCACCTTCCTGCTCTCACCCATAGCGCCCAGAGCAGCTATCATGGTGTCCCTCGGCACTCCGGACCATGCAGGGACATTCGGTGTTGGCAGGCCATCGTCCCCGATCGCCGCCAGCTGTTCGAAGCAGGTGTTGATCGCGGTTTCATATTTTCGGACGAGGTCATCGACCTTTCCCTGGAGCGCCATGCCTTCTTTCGCGTAGCTTCTGAGGCCATCGTCGTCTTCCGGGGCGGGTTTGGCATCGAAGCTGGCGGCTTCTTTGACCAACTCATCGCGCTCCGGTTTGAGGGCGGAGACCTCATCGGCGAACAGCGTCATGGCCGCTTTGACGCTGACGCACCCGTCCGAGGCGTGCTGGCCGGACTGCAGGGCCGGGTCCAGCGCCGAGTACAAGAGATCCTGGTGGGGAGTCTCGTAGCAGGCGCCGAGGCCCTTCCACGTGCTGTGTGCTCCCTCCACGTGCTCCGCGAAGCTGGCGCCGTGCTCCATGAGGCTGGAAGCCGCACTGAACAACGAGGCCGGATCCGGCCAGTCCTCAAGGCCGCTCGTGTCAATGATGCTCATACTTTCTTCCCATCCGTGATGCGGACCTCATCCACGATGTTGGCAGCTCGCTCGGTCTGATCCGCCATCTCATGGTCCCCCGCCTGAATGGCCGCAACGGCTGAGCGTCCCCCAGCCACGGCATCGGTGATCTGCTGCTCGGCCCCGGTCATCCCTGCCGTCAAAACCCGGTTGTAGACGGCATTCAAACGTGCCGCCAGCTTCGCACTCTTCCCCGTGCACAGGGAACCGAGCGTGTCGATGTCACCCGACACCGATGTGTGAGCCGTCGACGCATTCGAACACTCCCCCTCGACCTTCGAGAAGATGCTGTTGCAGGCCGGGGCGTTCACTTTGTAGTAGGTCATGTATTCCTCCTGTTTCCCGTTGCCGGGTCGAGACCCGCGATGGTCCCGACCAGACGCAGCCAGAACGGATCGTCGTGATCCTGCTGAATGGAAATGAGACGCCGAATGTTGCGCAGGGAAGGATTGACCCAGCTCACCGCGTCTCCTCGCGTGTGCGTGTGAACCCAGTTGAGGACCGGCTCATCAAAGCCGTCGCTCAAGGAGATGTAGGTCCACCGCTGCTCCACGAACTCGCCCGCACCGCCCACATGGAGACCGGGCGTCACGTTCTGCTCGAGTTTGTCCCGTAGCTCCGCGCGGCTCAGCTCCAGGTGCATGTCGAACGGCCACGACGGGAACGCCTCCACCCAAGCCAGGAGGAGACGGAACAGGTCGTTCGAGGGGCAGTATCCCAAGAATTTCCGACCCTCGAACTCGGGGTGTGGGACCACGAACATCGTCGTGGAATCCGTTACCCAGAACCTGAACTCGGTGACCTTGGGAGCTGCCACCCGAATCTTCCAGGCCTCGCCGCTCAGAACATGGTCGACATACCAGAAACCGGCGCTGAAAGATTCCCGTCGTCGTCCACCAGCTCCGCGGCAGCCAGCTCCTTCCTCACCTCGCCCGTGACAGGAGGAAACACCCGCGTCCTGGCACTGTTCAGGAAGATCGTGCTCGCCTCATCGCTGAGCACGATCGGCTCGGCCTGCAACACGAGAACGGGAGGCTTGATCACGCTGAGATCCTCCCGGGGTGCCCCGTCATATGCCGTCGCCCACTCGTCCAACATGACCGGGGGCACGTTCGATTCCGTGGGCGGCGCGGTGCGCTCCGCGACCGGCATGGCCGCCAGCGATTCCGCGATCGTCTCGTGCTGATCGCCCGGCGACCATCCGACAAGAGGCAACGTCACAGTCAGCTCAGCGACCACGCCGTCGACGACGGCGAGTTCCTGAATGCTCAGAAGACAGAGAATGTTGCCGTGAATCTCCTCGTTCGTGACTGGGGAGAGCGTCCATATCCGGCGATGCTCCACCCCACGGCATCGCACCGCCTCGACCCGCACCACCAGCGTGCCCGGCGCCTCCTTCCCGAACGCACGAAGATTCGCCTGGCTGATGGCTGCCAACGTGTCGGGGTGCCCCTCGACCCGGGATTCCCTGAGAACCGCGTTGGGCGTGAAACCCAGCACGGAAACCGGCGCCGTCGCTATCACACAGCCCGGCTCCCGTGCCTCGGCCCAGCCGTCAGGCACCTCGCAGAAGAAAGTCGATCCCAGCAGTTGCATGTCTCATCCTTTCGGAGTCCTGCAAGTCCTCGCGAACCAGCGTGACGGTCATTATCGCTTTCTGTTCAGGGTTGAGGTGAATGTCGTGGTGTGTCGGCCACCTGAACGATGTAGGGCTGCTCCCCGCGGCGGATGTAACGTCCCCGACCGGGCGGCATATGTTCCGGGGTGATTCGGGGCAAGATCTGACCCTCCGAGCGGTCGCCGGACATCAACAGCACCGCCCCGCCGGTGTCACGGACGCTCTGCAGGAACGAGCTGTAAAGCGCTCTCGTGGCGCCTGCGACGGGCCGGGTGACCACCACGTGCAACCCCAGGTCCCGCGCCGCGGGCAGGTGGGGGATCAGTGGTGCGAGGGGTTCGGAACCGCCGGCGGAGATGATGTCGTGATCGTCGATGAGAAGCACGATCTGCGGGGAACGTAGCCTCTCCTCGGGGCTGCGGGTGGGGCGTGCCTCCAATTCGCTGGCTATCGAACCCGCAAGTCCCGTCGCCTGCTGGAGAGAACTCGCGTGGGCCGCGAGGTAGGCATCAGGGATGACACCGGGAACGTGCCCGCGCGGATCGACGACGGCGATCGCCAGCTCATCTGGGCTGTAGCGTGCGATGAGTCCGCGAGCGATGGTGCGCAGCGTGGTGGATTTGCCACACTTCGCATCTCCCAGCACGAGCAGATGTTGATCTCCGTCGTCGAGGTCCCACAAGGCGGATTCCATGGTGTCTTGTCGGATTCCCAGCGGCACGGAGGACTCCTCGGCGGCATCGGGCAACGACTCGGGAGGTAGATGCTCGGGCAGCAACCGGATCGGTGCGGCGGCCGGACCGGACCACGACTCCGAGACCTGCTGGGCGAGACGTTCGAGGGCTTCCCCGACATCCTCGGAACCCGCGATCTCCAGGCTCGGAAGCGCCACCTGCGCCAGGGTCTTGTTGTCGGTCAGCGCCCTGCCCGGGGACCCTGCCGGAATGGTCGGGGCCAGTTTGCGATCGATGATCGAGTCGGAGGGGTCGTTGAGGCGCAGCTCGACACGGGTACCGAACAAGGTCTGGTGCGCCATCCGAAGCTCCCCCCACCGGCCCATCGAAATCACCAGGTGAAGGCCGTAACTGGCGGCCTGGAGCACGAGCCGGGTGAAGGAATCGTCGAGCGGCTCAAAATCGCTGCGAAGCAGGCCGTAACCATCCACCAGCAACACGATGTCGGCGCTGGCAAGCTGCGGCAACCGGCCAGCGGCGTGCATGGCGCGCAGCTGCGACATCGAATCGATGCCACGGGTCTTGAACAGCTGTTCCCGGGAACGCAGCATGAGGCTGAGT
>JABCNW020000268.1 GCA_013333945.2 Propionibacterium sp. | reverse complement strand
TCACTGAAGGATTTGATCAAGGCCATCACCTGTTCGTGGGAGGAACGCACGAGTCGTTCAGCCTCCCCTGGAGCAGTTGACTGGTGCTGACGCCAGAACTGATCGTTCAACTTGCCGTACGTCCTCCAGGTGTGAGGTGAGGGCAGGAATGGCCGTGATAGTCCGCTCCTGTTGTCTTTCACCCAGGTCAACAGGAGCTGGTGCCATTCGTACAGGTGCGCTAGGACGTCTCGAACGTTCTTGTCACGCTGCCAATGAGCCTCTTTCCTGTTGGCCTCGTTGCTGAAATCGAACGAAATGGCGCGCTCGTGTGTGCTCATCGAATCGCATAGAGTGCACAGTTTTTCGAATCGTGTGGCAGCGAGGCGAATCAGTTCATTTGTGGACGTCGGTCTCGACATGGTCCCCGCATCTCTTCTCGGGTTGTCACAACGCAACGGGCGGTGAGGCTTTCAGAGGATCTGTTCCAGCAGGCCAGTGTCCACGTCGTACATGAATCCTCCCACCACGGCCCGGTTCTTGATCAGAGGATGAGCCAGCACCGCGGAGACATCCTGTTTCAAACGGTTCATCTGGTCCGGACTGGCGCCAAAACTCAACCAGGTGGCATCCAATCCGTTGCGTTCTGCGATCGACTGATGCAACGCCTCATCGGTTCCGGACATCGCGCAGCGGGTATGGGGGATGATCATGACCCGCTCGACGTGGAGCAGCTGGACCGCCAGCACCAGACCCGTCATGGTCCAGGGCGCCACCCAGCCGCCGGGGGAACGGAGGATCTTGGCGTCACCAGGGCCGAGACCGACCATGGGCAACGGATCGATGCGTGAATCCATGCAGGTGACGATTGCAACTCCCGCGTGGGCGATGCCGTCGGCTCCCTGCCGGGAGAAATTCTCTGCGTAGCTGCGGTTGGCGGAGAGCAGGTCGTCGAAACTCATGGAATCAACTCAACCACTTCTGGGAGGCACCGGGCCCCGAGCATCTCGACAACCCCCTTCAAGGGAACACCAGAGCCGTCACGTTTCGGTGTGGGATCCGGTAGGGCAACCGGCGCTCCATCTGCGGTAGCAGCGGTCACAAACCCGCCGATGGCAGCGGCGATGAGGGCTGTTTCCCCCTTCAGGAAACGTTGGCACCTGACTCCACCGGTGGCCCGGCCCTTTGTCGGGTACTCGGCCAGCGGGGTGACCTTGGCGCCACCCGTGGTGTTTCCGAACAACGAATCCGGCGACCCCGCGATTGTGACCACGAGATCCGTTGTGGGATCGACCCCACCGAAGAACAGCACCTTCGCGTCCGCTGAGAGTTTCACTCCGGCGACACCTCCGCCCAGACGCCCCTGCGGACGCACCAAGTCAGCGGAGAAGTGCAGCAGCTGCGCATCTGAGGTGATGAACGCCAAGTTCGGGGAGGCCAGTTCCACCGCGCCCACGACCTCGTCGCCCTCCTCGAGGCGGATCACATCCCATGAATCCTTCCCGATCACTTCAGGATTGACCCGTTTGACCACGCCTCGGAGCGTCCCCAGAGCCAGTCCAGGCCCCCCGGGGTCGAGGGAGGTCAGACCGACCACCCGTTCCCCCTGCTCTAGGGGCCACAACTCCCGCGAAGCGGAGCCGCCTTGCAGGTTCGGGGCAGTGGCGGTCAGCGGCACGGTAGGAAGCTCGATGGCCTTGGCTCGCAGCAGGCGTCCCGTGCTGGTAAGCACCCCGAACTCGGCGCGAGAGGTGACCTTGATCGCGGCAGCGATCGCGTCGTGGGCAGCCCTGGGGCCCGTCACCGGCAGTGGAGCGGCGGAATCGGTGCGGGCCGCGCGTCCCGTCGTCGACAACAGCACCCAGCATGGTTCGTCGGGAACCTCCAGGGGAGCCGCCGACCTGACCACGCCGTCGGAAGCCAGCAACACCGTCCTGCGGGGGGTTCCGAACCGCTCAGCCATCTCGTCCAGCTCCGATGCCACCAAGGTGTTCAAGACTGTGTCGTCGTCGAGGATGCGCTGCAACTCCTCGATGCGAGCGGCCAGTTCGTCGGCCTCAGCTTTCAACTCCAGCGTGGAGTACTTCGTCAGACGGCGCAGCTGCATGTCCAGGATGTGGTTTGCCTGCACCTCGTCCAGGTCGAATGCACCCATCAACCGGGTGCGGGCTTCGGTAGCGTTCTCACTGGAGCGAACGATTGCTATGACCTCGTCAATGTCGACGATGGCCAACAGCAGTCCCTTGACCAGGTGCAGCCGTTCCCGGGCCTTGCCGAGGCGGTGCTGGGTGCGGCGGAGCGTCACCTGGAGCCGGTGATCCAGATAGACCTCCAGCAGCTGCATCAAGGTGAGGGTCCGCGGCTGGCCCTCCACGAGCGCCACTGCGTTGATCGCGAAGGTGTCCTCCAGTTTCGTTACCCGGTAGAGCTGCTCCAGCAGGGCCTCGGGGTTGATGCCGTTCTTGACCTCCACCACCAGCCTGGTGCCGTTGGCCAGATCAGTCAGGTCCTTCACCCCGGCGATGCCGACTAGTTTTCGCGAATCGATGCCTTTCTTGATCTGCTCGATGATCCTTTCCGGACCAACCAGGTAGGGAAGTTCGGTGATGACGATGCCTCGTCGGCGCGCCGAAACCCGCTCGATGCTGGCCCTGGCGCGAACCTTGAAGGAGCCACGCCCGGTGGCATAGGCATCACGGATGCCGTCGAGACCGATTATCCTTCCCCCGCTGGGAAAGTCGGGGCCGGGCAGGTGCCGCATCAACTCCTCCAGGGAGATATCCCGGTTCCCCAGCAACGCCTTCAGCGCGGAGACCACTTCCCGGAGGTTGTGTGGGGCGATGTTGGTGGCCATTCCCACCGCGATCCCCGAAGCGCCGTTGACCAGAAGGTTCGGCAGAGCGGCAGGCAGCACCTCGGGCTCGGTGTCCTTGCCGTCGTAGTTCGGCCTGAAATCGACGACGTCCTCGTCCAAGCCCGCAGTCATCGCCACCGCGGGATAGGCCATCCGGCATTCGGTGTAGCGCATCGCGGCCGGTCCTGCATCGAGTGAGCCGAAGTTTCCGTGACCATCGACCAGAGGAAGTCGCATTGCCCACGGCTGTGCCATGCGCACCAGAGCGTCATAGATGGCGCTGTCGCCGTGCGGATGCAGCACGCCCATCACCTGACCGACCACGCGGGCGCACTTCACGTGCCCCTTATCGGGTCTGACACCCATGTCGTCCATCGAAAATAGGATGCGCCGCTGAACGGGTTTCAGGCCGTCTCGCGCATCCGGCAGGGCACGGGCGTAGATGACGGAATAAGCGTACTCGAGGAAGCTGGACTCCATCTCCTCGGTGACGTCGACGTCCAGGATGTGTTCCTCGAACTCCTCTGTGGTATCGGTCATGGGCTGCTTCAGATCTCCTCGAGCCGGATCAACGGGCGTAGCTTATCGGCAAGACCATCCCCGTCAGAGGCACGGACCTCTGGGGCTAGATCCGGGGTCCACTCCCAAATGTCGGGGGTCTCAGTCAGGGTTCCGTGGGCCAAGGCGTGTTCTCCGGGGGTGAGCTGACGGATCGCGCGGGCCGCGACGTGGTCCGGTTGGAGACTTGCGAACTCGGCGTACAGGTCTGGGTCGTGCTGACCGTCGTCGCCGACCAGAAGCCAGCGGATGTTGGGGAGGTCCCGGGCCAGTTCCCGCAGACAGGTGCGTTTGTGATGAGCCCCGCTGCGGAACCACCCGGTGTTGGTCGGTCCCCAGTCGGTCAGTAGCAGCGCGCCACGTGGGAAACCGTGGCGTTTGAGGAAACGTGTGACCATGGGATAGGTGTTCCAGGCCCCTGTCGAAACGAAGATGAGCGGCGCCCCCGGGTGGGCGGCGATCAGCTGTTGGAACAGACGCGACATGCCCGGGACAGCCTGTCTGGCTTGCTCGGTCAGCACCAGGGAATTCCAGGCCGCGACCATGGGGCGGGGAAGCCACGTGGACAAGATAGTGTCGTCGATGTCCGAGACGATCCCAAAGGTCTGGTCCTCGTCGATCACATGGACTGGGGCCCAGTTGGAAGCCCCACCGGCACCCTCGATGAGTACCTGATGCCATCCGACGGGTAGACCGTGGTCGCGGATCCGGACGTCGATATAGCCACCCCGGTCGGCCTGAACTGGGACTCTGAGATCCCCGATGATGATCTCGGCCCTGGAAGTCACCTTCGCGGCGGCGATGAAATTACGCCATCCGCGACGGTGCAGCAGGTCTGTCGCTGCCTGCACGATCCCTGCATCCTTCGGAGGACGCAGCACGACCCGTGCGAGGACACGAACCTGCTTGGTGGTGCCGAAACCGGTGTACGAGGTGATGCATTCCTGCCAGCCGCGGCGTAGCAGGAAACTATTCAGCACTCGGTTCAGGTGATCCTCGATGCGGGCAGCGAAGAAGGGCCGAGACTTCATGGTGTCTCAATTTAGTGGAAGAATGGCCGGGTGATTCAGCTGTCCCCCGAGGCCTCTATGGCCGCTGCACTCAAGAAAGAGGTGGAGGACTGCCGGTTCTTCCCCGAACTTGTCTGGGCGAGCATCTCCGGGGCATTGGGACAGCAGAGCATGCTCGGTTATCTCGTTCACCACGAGGCCAGCTTCGCGACGGGTGACTTACAGCGGCACCTCACGGCGCTTGTGCTCACGGACAAGCGGCTGATTATCAGCCACACCGATGAACAGGATGCCGGCTATCCGGATAGCGCCATAACCAGCGCTGAGGCGGTGGCTCTCAGAGCCATCCACTCCGTCGTGGTGACCCGTTCCGTGCATCACCCGGAGAAATACCCTTCCAACGGATCGCAGCTCGTCGAAGCCTGGCTCACCCTGGCGTGGGGAGCTGCTTCTCGCCTTGACATCGGTCCCGCAACATGTGAAGACCCGCAGTGTGAGGCCGACCATGGATGGACCGGAATGTCGGTTCCGAACGATCTGACCGTCCGAATGAGCCCTGCGGGTGACGGATGGCAGAGCGTCGACAAGCTCATGGCATTTGGCTCCCTGCTGCAGGAGCACGTCGGATGAACGAGTTCGTGCTGCCCGACTACGGGGGGGCCTGCCTGAGTAATCTGCTGCCCAGCGTCGCGTCCCGGTTACTAGGGGAGACCCCGCTGCTCGACGTGCCGAGGGCAGCGCGATACGTCATTCTCCTGGTCGACGGCCTCGGTTGGTACCCCATAGCCGAGCACAGCCACGACAGTGGCTTGTTCGCCCCGAGATTGGGAGAAGCCACACGCCTGACATGCACGGTGCCCTCGACCACCGCAACATCCCTGACCAGTCTCGGGTGCGGTTCTGTTCCCGGCAGCCATGGGGTGGTCGGCTACTCCTTTCTCGATCCCAATCGCAGCTGTGTGGTGAACGCCCTGACGTGGGCGGGCGGCCCTGTCGACATCGAGAGTTTTGTCTGCACGCCAACTCTCTACCAACAGATGCGTTCTTGGGGGCTCACCAGTGGCTGCGTCAGTCTCGCCCGGTTCAAGGACAGCGGACTCCAGAGGTTGGCTTTCGGTGGAACTGAACACATCGGGGTGGATGTGGAAGGCGACCATCGGGTATTTATCGGGCTGGTCATAGGGGCCCTGCGCGACCACGAGGTGGTCTACGCCTACGAACGCGGCCTCGACCACAGTGGGCACGCACACGGAGTGGGAAGCTGGCAGTGGCTGGATTCCTTGGCCCGGGCGGAGGAGCTCGTCACGGGCCTGCTGGAAAAACTCCCGGATGACACGTGCCTGCTGGTCACGGGTGACCACGGCATGGTTGACGTTCCTGAGCAACACCGGATCACGATCGAGGATCACCCAGATTTGATGGGGGTCTGGCGGGTGGGAGGTGAACCTAGGCTCCGACAGCTCTACAACCAGCAACCCGAGCGGCTTGCCAGTATCTGGGCCTCGGAGCTGGGAGAGCGCGCCGAAGTGTGGCTGCGCGACGACGCGATCGATGCGGGCTGGTTCGGTAATGTAACCGATCGGGTTCGTTCTCGAATCGGTGATGTGCTGGTCGTCATGCATGATGACTGGGCCATTCATACCCGGAACCTTCCAAAGGAGTTCGGGCTCCGGGGTCAGCATGGTTCCCTCACTGCCGCCGAGATGTATGTACCGCTTTTCGCATTCGGACCGAAATGATGCACATAGCGCTGCTGATAGACGATTTTTTTCCCTCTTCCGGCGGGATCGGTCGTTCTGTCGAGACTCAGATCCAGGAACTCACGGACCTGGGGCACCGGGTGAGCCTCATAGCCCCTGACCGACACCTGGAGAAACCTCGGAACTGTCGAGTTATCGAGTGCCCGACCATCTATGTCGAGGGGCTTCCCGCGCACCTGAGCATCCTGCACAACTCGGAACGTCGCGCCAGGCTGATTACGAAGTGCGCACGCTTTGACGTGGTGCACACGCAAACCGAGCGGGGGGCTCTGATCCTGGGAGCCAGGATCGCGAGGCTCCAGAGCATCCCACATCTCCACACCTTCCATGCCAACGTCGCAGGCACTCACCAGACCGTTAAGGCAGCGATCTTTGGTACCTGGCTCTACCAGTTCCTCATCAACCCGTTGTTGACCAGGGCAGCAGGACGGGCCTCCAGCCGCTCCCGACTGGTGTCCCGAGCCCAGGAACCAGGTGGGCTGGCCGCCCGAATGGATTGGGCATCCTTTGCTGATATCGCAGGCAAGGTTGACGCTTGGACCGTCCCCAGCCCCTTCATGAAAGACCTGGTCGAGACCGCCGCCACCCACCAGATTCCCGGATACGTGGTCCCCACCGGCGTTGGCCGTGGCATGTTGGAAGCCATCTCTCACGCCCGCAGGGAACGCTCTGATGAGATGGTGCGGTTCACGACCGTTGGGCGGCTGGCGAAGGAGAAACGCCTGGACGTTCTGGTCCGGGCCTTCCGGCGTGCTGGCATACCGGAATCAGAACTGGTGATCGTTGGGGACGGTGATCAGCGTCCGCTACTCAGGATGTTGGCTGCGGGCGCCGGAAACATTGATTTCCGGGGGCATTTGCGCTCCCTCGATGCGATTGCTTACGAACTGGTGAACTCGGATGTTTTCGTGTTGACGAGTCATCGGTTCGATTCCCAGGCTCTAGTGCTCTCCGAGGCTGTGGCAGCGGGACTTCCGATCCTCTACTGCGACGACCGCCTGACCGTGGCGACCTCACC
>JABCNW020000267.1 GCA_013333945.2 Propionibacterium sp. | reverse complement strand
GGGCACCCAGGCTTGGAGGGCTTCAGCGATCAGGGGAGTGTAGACCGTGACCACTCGTGAGATGGTGGCTTGGGAGACTGTGTGGATGTCGGCCAGCAATTCCTGGGTGAGATTGTGCCTGAGTGTTAACACAGTGACTTGGATACCCTAGGGCACGGGATCCTGCTGCTGGATAGGTTTCCGGAACGGGATGTGTGGATCAGTTCGCACAGGTTGAGGATCTGGTTGCGGTCAAGGCTTGTGGTAGTGTTCATGGCAGCGGCTTGTCTTTCATCTGAGGGTTTTCTTTCTACACCTTGAATTATCCCAGATCGGGCAAGCCGCCCTCACATCCCCTCAGGGCAAAGCGCTAGCTGAGGAAAAGCAAAACACCCCTATGAATAAGCCTCACTGTTTAGGGTGGTCAAGGAGGTTTAATTACAGAGGCTTATTCATGGCCCTCCTCACGTTTGCGCTGACTAGGAGTTTTCTTGCCCGACGCGCCGTCTGTGAATAAGCCTCACAGTCTTCTTAAATATGTTGGCTAGGGACTTTTTCAGTCAACGCGCTGCTTGTGAATAAGCCTCAGTGTGTCCTGTCTTTGAGTTCCATAGGATGAAAGCGGCTGAATGGCTTGAGTCTCCCTCCTAGGGAGGCTTATTCGTGGCCCTCCTCAAGTGTTGTCTGACTAGGGGTTTCGCTGGCCGAGGTGTTGCCTGTGAATAAGCCTCAGGGTTTATCTTTGGTGCGTGCGGAAAATGTGAAACATGCTCTGTCTACGCTGCTGGTAGTCTAGCGAGTTGAACTTGCTTCCTCTTGAGGAGCGCCATCGCTTATCAGAACCACGACCGCCGAAGGGATACCGAATGACCATTGCCATCGTCCAGGGGGAGGAAGCGGACCTGCCTGAGGTGGCTGGTCTGTTCGCTGCGGCTTTCCACGACGACCCGGTGATCGCGGTGATGATCCCGGGGGAGCGGAACCGGCTGCAGCGCCTGACGAAGGTGTTCCTGTCCGAGTTGCGGACCGGGGCGATGGCAGGAGGGGCCATCGATCTGGCCCGCAGAGAGGACGACGGTCGCCTGGTCGGTGCCGCGGCATGGGAATCGCCCGACCGCAAGACCTCCAGCTGGGCGAAGGTACGAGAGCTGCCTCGGGTGGTCTCGGCGGTGGGGTTGCGTCACCTGCCGCAGACCCTGAGGACTCTCGATGTCTTTGCCAAGAGTCGTCCCGATCACGCCCACTGGTACCTCGTCGACATCGTCGTCGGTGAGGAGGCGCGTGGTCTCGGTATCGGGTCGCGGCTGCTGAACCACCGCCTCGAGGTGGTCGACGAGGCCGGCCTGCCCGCATACTTGGAGGCCACCACTCTGGGAAGCCAGCGACTCTACGAGCGCTTCGGCTTCACGGTCAAAGACTGGCTGCACATGACCGAATCCGACTATCCCGTGACCATGTATCGCGAAACCCCCGGAGGCTGACCACTCTGCAGCGGTGGTTTCGGCACGACCAGTTCTGGAGAGGGTGGGGGTCAGCAGTACTTGTCGTGCAGGTATTCCAGCAGCCGCGGGTCGTGATGGGTCATGCCCGCGTTCGGTTTGTGCTTCTCCAAGGTGGCGATGTCCGACATCTCGGCCTCGGTCAGTTCGAAGTCGAAGACGTCCAGGTTTTCCCGCAGCCGGGCCTCGTGGGTGCTCTTGGCCACCAAGGAGATCCCGCGCTGCACCAGCCATCGCAGCATCACCTGAGCCACCGACTTCCCGTGCCGCTCCGCGATCCTCTGCAGCACCGGGGAACCGTGGATCTCCGATCTCCCCTGGGCCAGCGGCGCCCACGCCTGGAGGACGGTGCCGTGTCGCCGGGTGATCTCGTGCAGGTCCCCTCGTTGATGGAGGGGATGTACCTCGCACTGGTTGACCGCGGGTGTGACGTCGCTGTGGACGACGAGGTCGAAATAGCGATCCGGCATGAAGTTCGACACCCCGATCGCACGGATGACCCCCTGCCCATACAGCTCTTCGAGGGCCCGCCACGCCCCGTAGCAGTCGTTGAAGGGTTGGTGCAGCAGATACAGGTCCGCGTAGTCCATCCCCAACCTGCTCAGCGACTTCTCGAAGGCCCGCAATGTGGCGTCGCGACCGAAGTCGCGGTACCAGACCTTGGTGGTGACGAACAGCTCATCGCGAGGCAGCCCGGAGGCCGCGACCACCTCGCCAACCGCTTCTTCGTTGCCGTACAGAGCGGCTGTATCGATCAGCCGATACCCGGCGTCAAGGGCCACCGGCAGTGCAGCGCGCACCTCATCCCCGGTCATCCGGAACACACCCATGCCCACCATGGGCATCTCCACACCATTGTTGAGGGTGATCGTCTGCATCACGCACCTTCCTCTCGCGGCATCGTCTCACCACCCTAGATGCATGTGGTGAGCTGGCTCGTGGCCGGGTTCTGGCCATCGGGCGTCAAGGGCGGCTTCGAGTTGGACCGTTCGTTCTGCGGGGTCCGGGTCAACCGGTTTCAGCGGGAAGAAGCGGTTGGATTTCTGGAAAATCTTTTTGAATGTTGCAGGAACGTGTAGCATCACGATCGTGGCGCCAGGAGTTGGCGACAAGGGGAGGACTGAGAAATCGTGTTCTAGGAGGAACAGATGAACTGTGTCCGGTTTTCCCGTCGTGCCCTTCTCGGGGCCGGAGGCTTTGGTCTGGTGGCGTGCTGCGTCGCCGGCTCCCATTCCTCCCCATCGACTTCGGCGGTGGCATCTCCGCCCGGTGTGGGTCCGAGCAATCCCTTCGATGAGCTGTACGAGCCAAGCTTCCGACTCACCCCACTGTCGGATGATCCGATCAAAGCCATTGCCCGGCCGGAACGTTCCACCGGGCTGTCCGATGTCCTGATCGACCCCGCCTACGGAACCCGCCTGTACCGCGCGACCGCCGTCGCCGAGGGGGAGGGCGACCGTATGCGGCACGAGTACTCCAGGCGGCAGGCCTTCAATGCCGACAACACCCGCTACCTCGCGCAAGACGGCAAGGGTTTCTGGCACCTCTACGACGCCACCACCTTCGGGTATCTGCGCAAGCTCCCGGACCTGGCCGGTGACTGCGAACCCCTCTGGCATCCAAGTGAACCCGCCCGCCTCTACTTCACTGAACGCAACGGAGGTATGGTCTGGTGGCTGCTCGATGTGGAGACCGGAACCAAGGAGCAGGCCTTCGACTTCACGGGCCAGACCCCCTGGTCCGGGGCCACGTCCTTCTGGACTAAGGGGGAAGGCACCTTCAGCGCTGACGGCAAGGTCCTGGGACTCATGGCCACCTCCTACGACGCGACCGCCCAGCGCAACACCTGTCACGGGCTCCTCGCCCTCAACCTCGAGAACAAAACCGTGATCGGCACCCTGGACGCCTCCGCCTTCCCTGTGCCGGGAGCCTTCCCTGACCACATCTCAACGGCACCGAGCGGCACATACGTGGTGCCGTCCTGGTTGGCCGGGGAGGGGGGAACCGTCGCCTACAGCACAGACTTCACGCAGTCGCGCCAACTTCTCGATGGTTCGGAACACTCCGATCTCGCTCTTGGCCCGGACCGCAGGGACCTCCTGGTGGTCGCCGACTACGGGAAGGGCCAGATCGTGTCCATCGACGTTGCGACCGGCGAGCGCAATGATCTGCACACCCTCTACCCGTTCGATGGTGAGGCCTATGCGGTGCACATCAGCGGACAGTCTTTCGGCGTCCCGGGATGGGCGGTCATCTCCACCTATGGCGACAGTGCGGGCCACAATTCCCAGACGCCGGCCCCCACCCTTCGAGCCGAATACCGGAAGGTCTGGCTGCTGGAACTCACCCCCGGTGGACGGGCACTCAACGTCGCGCACATCCGGGCTGACTGGGACAAAGTCGCCGGCGATCCCTACTTCCTCGAACCCCAGGCCAGCGCTTCCCACGACCTCAGCCGCATCATCTTCACCACCAACTTCGGCGGGGGAGAGATCAACAGCTACGTCATCGGGTTGCCGTCGGTTTTTGCCTGACCAGAAGACCGGTCAAATAGGTCTCGACCACGCCGACCGGATCGATGGGAGCGGCCTCCACGGCCCGGTACATCAAGACCGCATCGACCAGAGCGACGAACTCTGAGGCTGTCCCCTCCGGATCGGTCGCGCCGAGGGCGCGCAGCAGCTTGACGGCCTTCTCGTCGAAGCTGCTGCGCACCGGGGCGTCGACGGTGAGCTCGCGGCGCAGCTCGTCGTCGTCGCGGACCTCGAACATCAAGGCGAACCGCGCCGCCTGTGCGTCGCCGTTCAGGATGAGACGTTTCGTCAGTCTCCCCACCAGTTCGGTGGCCTGCTGGACCGTCAGTTTCTCAGGTACCTCGATGTCGGTCAGGTCGGCCTGCGATTCCGCGGAGAGCTGCTCCATCACCAGACGGATCAGATCGCGACGGGAGCGTGCGTAATACGAGGTCGAGCCGTTGGGGAGTCCGGCCTCGGCGTCC
>JABCNW020000266.1 GCA_013333945.2 Propionibacterium sp. | reverse complement strand
CGAGTCCCGCTCCCGGACGACCCAGGGCGATGTTGTCGCGGACGGTGGCCCGCAGCAGCTGGGCGTCCTGGAGCACGAACGAGACGTGCGAGTAGAGGGTCTCCTCGGTCAGCTGCCGCAGATCGACGCCCCCGAGCCGGATGCTCCCGGAATCCGGATCGGCGAAACGGGCGATCAGCGTGGCCAGGGTCGACTTGCCGGAACCTGAGGGGCCGAGCAGGGCCGTCACGGTTCCTTCCTCCAGGGTGAGACTGACGTCGTCGACGGCGAGGGTCTGGCCGTAGGAGAAGGTGACGTGGTCGAGTTCGACGGTGCACCCTTGGGGGGTCTGCGAGGTCTCGGGATAGGGCAGGACTGGGGTGTCGAGGATGGTGCACAGCCGGATCGCCGCGGCCCCGGCCATCTGGTAGGACCAGGAGATCGAGGAGACGACCTGCACGGCACCGGGGAGCACCAACGCGATCAGCGTGGCTGCGAGCACCTTGGGCAGCGTGACCACCCCGGCCTGGATCAGCAGAGCCCCGCCCCCCAGGTTCACCACGAGCAGCAGTGGAATGGAGATCCACGCCATGGAGACGCAGCTGATCGAGACCAGGGGCAGCGCCCAGGCGCGGAAGAACCGGGAGAACTCGTCGGCGGAATCCACGTAGGCGGAGTGCGCCCTACCGACCCGCCCGAAGGCCTTGACCACTGAGATCCCGGCGACGAACTCGGCCATGGTGGAGGAGACTTTCGCCAGTTTCGCGTCCATCTCGGCGGTCTTCTCTGGCATGCCCTTCATGGAGACGGCGTAGGTGGCCATGTGCAGCGGGATTGTGGCGATGCTGAGCAGTCCCAGTCGCCAGTCCAGCCAGAACGCGAGGCAGAGCAGTGCCAGCGGGGTCACGACCGCGTTGAGGATCTCGACGGGGCCGTGGGCGATCACGGTGTGAACGGTGCGGGTGTCGTCCTGGACTCCCTTGCGGATCAGGCCCGAGGTCGACTCGGTGAACCACGACAGCGGGGCCCGGGCCAGGCGCTGCGCGATGCCGCGCTGCAACTGGTCGCGCAGCCTCAGGTCGGCGACGTGGGTGATGAGCAGGCCGACGAAGTACAGCAGTAGCTGGCCGGAGAAGGAGCCGATCAGCAGGTTGATCGCCGACCATGCCCGGTCGGCGTCGACGACGGTGCCGGCGCTGTGGGCGGCCAGCAGGAGGTCACCGAGCTGGACGAGGGCGAGGTAGGGGGCGGTCGTGAGAATGGCCGAGGCGATCACGAACGCCTGCCCCAGCCGTTGCAGTCCGCGCACCGGGGCGGCCAGGCGCTTGATTGCTGCCTGCCCCTCCTGCGCTTTCTGCTTGTTCTCAGCCCTCGGATCGGCCCGCTGGTCCGGTTCGACGCGCTCACGTTCCTGCGTCGTCATGAAGTGCACCTCGAAAGATTGGAAAATGGTCTTCAGTGTTCAATGAGGTTCACCTTGACGCCACGCTGTGACGTGGGCAACGAGTACGTTAACCGCATGAGATCACACGGGAGGCGTACCGGTCCGAAACCGGGCTTCACCCACGACGACGTCGTCACGGCCGCGTTGGAGATCGGGATCCGGGACTTCACCCTCGCCGGGGTGGCCAAACGCCTGGGGGTCGGCACCCCGGCGCTGTACCGCACCATTGCGTCGCGGGACGACCTGCTGCGTGGCTGTCTGAAACGCCTGGCCGAGGAGAACAAGTTCACCGTCCCCGAAGGCGGGTGGCGGGAACTGCTGCGGCACCAGGCCGAGTGGTTGTGGGGTCTGGTGGACCGCTACCCCGGGCTCGCGGAGACGTTCCTGGTGGTCACGTGGACGCACCACTACTTCGCCCGGGGCATGAAAACCTGCATCGATGCGCTGGTTGAGCGGGGGCTTAGCCCGGACGACGCCGTCTTCGCCGTGGATTTCATCGGCGACACCGTGCTGTGCACCCATCTGGTGATCGAGGCGAACCGTGCGATCCTCCCGAGGGAGGACGGTACGGTTGTGACGGGGCTGGAGGCCGCCGTCGAGAACTTCAACCGGGAGAAGTTCGCCGAGGATTTCCCGGAGCAGCTCGTGCCCAATGACGACTGGACGGGCCGGGGTTTCCTGGACCGCAAGATCCAGTTCATCATCGAGGGCATGGCCCGGCGGGTCGGCGGGTGAGAAGTCGTGGACCGGCCCCGTGGGACGATGGTGACATGCCCCGGAACGACAAGGACGACATCGAGGCCAGTTCGATAAACAAGATCTCCGAGAATGAAACGGATGGTCTTGGGAAGGAAAATCAGACCGGGAAAACGAAGGTCGGGAATGAGGAAGTCCTGCCTCGGTGCGTCCCGGTTTTCAGGGCGCTTCGGGTTGGGGGAGTTCTCACCGTTCTGGCGGCAGTGGTACTGACCTTTGCATGGGGGATGCGTGGAGAACGCATTGAGGCTTATTCACAGCCTTCCTCAAGTGTGCCTTGACTAGGGGTTTTACTGGCCACCATGCTGTCTGTGAATAATCCTCATTGAATCCCATGATTCCGCGCCATTGTGGATTGTCGGTGCGATCTTGTCTTTCGTCTGGTTTCTCGCTGCCGGGAATGGGAAACGGAGGGTCGTTCCTGCGGTAATCGTCGGGCTGGGGTGGGCCGCGGTCGCCGTCCATCAGATGCGATCGTGGTGGATGCTCATTGATAAAACCTCGGTTGGTGCTGCCCGGTTTTTGGTATGGGCTCTGGGTGCGTTCGGCCTGGGAATCGTCGCCGTCTTTGATCTGTTGCTGCGCGGGATACGCGATCAGCGAGGGTTTCCGGAGGGCGGCAAGGGCGATCCCGCCGGGATCGTGTTCTCCCGTCATGATGACGACAACGCCGGTTCGAGGATTGCCAGAAAAGTCCGCTGGGTGGTTGTTGCGCTGATTCCCGTTCTTGTTCTGACCAGCTCGACCGTTTCGTTGCGTGCTCTGACGGATCCTCCGGCCCAGTCGACTCCTTTTTCTCACACCACGGCGGCCATGCCGGCGGGTGCATTGCCCGAGTTGCCGGCCACGGTGGGGTCCACGGTTGCCTGGACGAAGGATGTTCCCAATCTGCTCGCTGTTGTCGCAGGCGCGGCAGGCCCGATCATCCTCACCAGGGACGGGTTGACGGCGCTGCGACCCGATGGAACCACCCTGTGGACCTATCACAGACAAGCCGAGTACGAAGATCCGCTGATCAGTCCTGATGGTCGGCATGTTGTGCTGAGGATGTCGGTTCCCCGAGGCGAGTCCGACTCCGACAATGTGATCCTGGTGCTGGATTCCCTCACGGGGCAGGTGACCAGCGAACACCCCGCCAGAGGAAAGGGCATTCAGCTCACGGATTCTGTTGTTCTGGCCGGTGACATCGCCTACGAACTGGCCGATGGCAGCCAACGTTGGACATTGCCGGATGATTTTGAGGTCGCCAACAGCCACACCAAGTCCGCAGGGCATGCCTCCTTGATCCTCGAACGCCGACGGGAAAACAGCGATCGGTCCAAGCCTGCCCTCCTGCTCGTTGCCCCCGACACAGACCCGTCAGCTGCCGTCGAAGTGCAGGGTATTCCTACCGGGGATGCGTGTGGACATTCCGAGGGGGTTGTCGTGGTGAATGGATGGGTCGCACAGTATGCGGAGGCCCCGCCAGGGGAGAAGGAAGCGGATGGCGAGAAGCTTGTAGAGAGCGCCGCCATGCAGGCGGTCACACTCGATTCTCTGGCGGGACTGGAAACGAGCGCGCCAATCCCGCTGGGCAGGACAGCCGGAGTCAACTACCGCGCATCCACTGCATCAGGGCCGCTCGCCCTCTATCCCGAGTACTCTGTGGACGAGAAAAAGGGAAATTGCAGCATGATCTCCTCGGGGGGATCGGACAAGGCCTGGGTGGATGCTGTGTTCGATCCCGCCTCCCGTACCACGACTCCCGCCTCCCAATACGCGGGTGTGGCAGCCGCCAAGGGTGGTGTGACGATCGTGCGGGAAGGAGAGACCCTCTCCGGGGCGGTTGTCGTGCAGCCCGGGGACGGCTCCGACGGGGCCACGATTCCCATCGCGCCCGGATCCACCTACCTGCCTCTCGAATCGTATGGTGGGCATGGTGGAGTCAAACCCGGAAGAGGCGGTGAATGCCGCCCTCATGCTCCTGTCCAACTCGCAGTAAGATGCCATGGCTTAGACGCCGTATTCAAGAATGCGCCGGGTGTCACCGTGGTTGTTTTTGACCCAGAAGACGGAACAAGATCGAATTACCGCCGCCTGTATGGCCTGACGGGAGACATGTCGTGAGACCTGGGAAGTCGATCCGGTCTTTCGTCGTCGCGGGACTCTTCGTGGCGCTGCTGCTCGGGGCGTGCTCGCTGGGCCAGGGCGCCCTTCGTGTCCAGATCAGCAACCTCGACGACGCGTCGGGTATCGTGCAGGCTCCCGAGTCCACCGAGGCTGGCTGGTCCGCCGTTGTGAGCGACCTGAGGAATAGCACCGTGATTCCCACCGTTAGCGGGCCGGTCATTGTCTCTGGAAGTCGTGACCTCTGGGGAAAGATGGATAGGTCGTCCGTCAATCAGGGCGTCTCCTTGAATCCCACGGATGGATCGGTCCGATGGGCCGCGACCATCGAGCAGCCGATGGAAAGCGGTCTTCGAGCTGTGCATCAAGAAAGCTTGGAGGAAGAAAATGAAGATTTTGCGGCTCCCGAAACTGTTGTCGCCAGCCCGGATGGAAAGTACGTGGCGATTCAGCTCGAACCGTACATGGTCAACGGGAAAGCCAAGGATATTGCCGATCAGCGCATGAACACCGTCGTGCTGGATGCCGAGACCGGGCAGGAGATCCTCACCGTTCAGGTCTCCGGCCTGGTCCTGGGGCAGGCCCTGACCAACGATTCCCTGGTGGTGCAGACCGCGGAAAACTATTTTCCGGCAGGCACCGGAACGCTCCACGTCTATTCCCTGAAAGACGTCCGGGCCGATCCGGCGACGGTGCGTGCCGATCAATGGCTCATCGGAGCCACCGCCGACTCCGTGATGCTGGCTTCAGGAAAACGTTTGAACCGGGAGGGCGTGTGGTATCGCTACGAGGATTTTCCCTACACGGTGACCCGAATGAGCACATCGGGCGAAGACCTGGGAACCCTGACGGGCATCCTCGACGTTCATCCCGGCGGTTGGGTGGAGCGTTTCAGGGACCCGGCGGTCGCAATCCAAGAACCCCGCGCGAACCAGTCCCGGGAACTGATCAATGTTGACACCAAAGCGAGCATGAACATCTCCGACATGTCCGTCAAAGACGTGATCCTCCCGACGGGGCCCGGCCTCCGGCTGGAAAGAGAAGTGCGGACCGAAAAAAGCGCAAAGAAATTCGGAGTCGGGTGGATGCAAGCGCGCGCCGAGAGTAAGGAGATGAGTGTTGAAGATATGAAAACCATCTTTGTTGACACAGAGGCTTATTCATAGGGTGTAGGCGAAGATGAGCCCCGTGACGGCTTGTATTGTGGTTTCGAAGGTGTT
>JABCNW020000265.1 GCA_013333945.2 Propionibacterium sp. | reverse complement strand
CCGCTCCCAGAAGTCGAGCATGACCTGCTCCAGCCTCGACTCCCCCATCTGCCCGTGGGCGGTGGCGACCCGGGCCTCCGGCACCAGCTCCCGCAGCTCGGCGGCCACCTTGTCGATGGAGTCGACGCGGTTGTGGACGAAGAACACCTGGCCCTCCCGCGCCAGCTCGCGGCGGATCGCGGCCCGCACCTGCCCCTTGTCGTAGGGGCCGACGAGGGTCAGCACCGGGTGGCGTTCCTCCGGCGGGGTGGCGATCACGCTCATCTCCCGGATCCCTGTAATCGCGATCTCCAGGGTGCGCGGGATGGGGGTGGCCGACATCGACAACACGTCGACGTTGACCCGCAGCTCCTTGAGGCGTTCCTTATGCTCGACGCCGAAACGCTGCTCCTCGTCGATGATCACCAGACCGAGGTCCTTGAACGCGACTTCCTTGGCTAGCAGCCGATGGGTGCCGATCACGAGGTCGATGCGACCGCTGGCGAGACCTTCGAGAACCTTCTTCGATTCGGCATCGGTCTGGAACCGGCTCAGCTGCGCCATGTGGACGGGGAAACCCGCGAATCGGGAGGCGAAGGTCTGGTGGTGCTGGCTGACGAGCAGGGTGGTGGGCACCAGCACAGCTACCTGTTTGCCGTCCTGGATGGCCTTGAATGCGGCCCTGACCGCGATCTCGGTCTTGCCGAACCCGACGTCACCGCAGATCAGGCGGTCCATGGGGACCACCTTCTCCATGTCGGCCTTGACCTCCTGAATCGCCGCGAGCTGGTCGGGGGTCTCGACGAAACTGAAGGCGTCCTCCAGTTCCCGCTGCCAGGGTGTGTCGGGGCCGAAAGCGTGGCCCTTGGTGGCCTGTCGGGCGGCATAGAGCTTGATGAGCTCGGAGGAGATTTCCTTGACGGCCTTGCGCGCCCTGGATTTGCGTTTCGCCCAGTCGGCGCCGCCCATCTTGTCCAAGGCGGGGGCCTCGGAGCCGACGTAGCGGGTCAGCTGGTCGAGCTGATCCATCGGCACGAACAGCCGGTCGCCGGGCTGGCCGCGTTTGCTGGCTGCGTACTCGATGACAAGGTAGTCGCGGACCGCACCCTGGACGGTACGCTGCACCAGCTCCACGAACCGCCCGACCCCGTGGACCTCGTGGACGATCGGGTCACCTGCCTTGAGCTCGAGGGGCTGAATGGTGTTGCGGCGGCGACTCGGCAGTTTCCGCTGGCCGCGTTCCGTGCTCTGCTGGCCCGACAGTTCGGCGGAGGTCAACAACTCGAGTTTCACGGTTTCTGCTCGCCAGCCGCGCCGGAAGGGCCCAACGATCACATGTGCGGTCCCGGCCTCGGGTTCGGTGTCGAGTTCGGAAACCCGCGCTGTGATGTCGTGTTCGGCCAGCAGTTCGGTCATGCGATTGGCCAGGCCTTTGCCCTCGACACCGATTAGGAGCCGCCAGCCGTCGCGAAGCCGGCCCTGGACGTGGGCGACGGCGGCACCCACGTCGCCTCGGAAATCATCGGTGGGGATGATCCCGAGCCGACGGGAGTGCACGGAGCCGGCGTCAAGATTGGCATCAGGCGCCTCCTCCGCGCTGAAGGGACTGAGGCTCCACCACTTGTGCCCCAGGGCCATGGTGTGTTCCCGGACCTCACCGAGGGCCCGATAGGAGGACGCGCCCAGGTCGATGGGTGAGGTGCCACCGCTGGCCGCAGCCGCCCAGCTTGCGTTCAGGAACTCCTCGCTGGTGGCGACCAGCTCAACGGCCCGAGCACGCACCAGTTCGGGGGCGGCTACCAGCACCAGGGAATGCGGCGGCAGCACGTCGGTCAGCAGTTCAAGACCGTCCACCAGGACGGGGATGAGGGCCTCCATGCCCTCGACGGCGTGGCCCTCGGCCAGACGGGAGAGCATATCGGACAGCTGCGGGTGCTCGAGCTGGAGGGCTGCGGCGCGGCGCCGGACGGCATCGGTGAGCAGCAACTCTCGGCAGGGTTCGGCCGTGACCCGCTGCAGCTGCTCGCCGGTGGAGCGCTGGTCAGCCACCGAGAAGGGGCGAATCTCGGTCACCTCGTCGCCGAAGAAGTCGATACGCACGGGTTGTTCGGCGGTGGGCGGGAAGACGTCGACAATGCCGCCACGCACCGCGAACTCGCCGCGTCGCTCCACCAGGTCGACACGGTTGTAGGCGGCGTCCACCAGTGATGTCAGCAGGTCGGTGAGGTCGCGTTCCTGGCCGGTCTCGACGGTGACGGGCCGCATCGATGCCAGGTCCTTGACCTGCGGCTGGAGCAGGGCCCGCACAGGAGCCACCACCACTCGCGGCGGCGCATCGGAAACGAGCCGCCGCAGCACGGCCAGGCGCCTGCCAACGGTGTCGGCGCGGGGCGAGAGTCGTTCGTGGGGCAGGGTTTCCCAAGCCGGGTAGTAGGCGACGGCATCCTCCCCCACCAAACCCGAGATCTCGGCCGCGGTGGCCTCGGCCTCCCGGAAGGTGGAGGTGACCAGCAATATCGTGCGCCCGGACTCGGAGGCGAGCATCGCCGTCGCGGTAGCGAAGAAAGAAGTGGCGCAGGTGATATCGCGCGCCTCAGCGCCCACCACCTGGGAGTCGCGCAGGGTGGCCCGGACAGCCGGGTCTGCCTCGAGGGCGGGAAGAAGTCCGGGAAATCTCACCGGGTCATCTTGTCACGAATGCCCCCAAAATCCCGGTCTCCCATTGACGCGATGCACCACCGCATCATGATGCTATTCTCAATGCATGAGGACGACCGTTACCATTGCCGATGACGTCCGCGCCGAGATGGAGAGGATGCGCGCCGAGCAAGGCATCGGTCCGAGCGAGGCGCTGAACACCTTGGCCCGCAGAGGCATGATGCGCTCTTCCGCGTCTCCCGTCACCCTTCCGGCCCCGGTCGCGATGGGGGCCCGCTTCGACCTCACCAACATCGGCGAAGTTCTGGAGATTCTCGATTCGCAGGAGCCCGGGTCGTGATCGTCGATGCCAATGTGCTGCTCTACGCCACCAATGAGGAAGCGCCCCCTCACTCGACAGCACGCCGCTGGTTGACGGAGGCGCTCTCGGGGGAGCAGAGGATCGGTATCCCGTGGCAGAGCATCGGCGCGTTCGCCAGAATTTCGACACACCCAAGAGTGTTTCACCGTCCGCTGAGTCCCACGGAGGTCGAGGAGAACATCGACGCGTGGTTCGCGAGCGACGTTGTTTGGATTCCTCCCACAACCGTGCACTCGGTCCGGATCTACAACCGACTTGCAGAGCGCCACCACATCACAGGAAATCTGGTTCCCGACGCACAGCTGGCAGCGCTGGCGATCGAACACGGAGTTGCGGTTGTCTCTTTTGACAGCGACTTCGCCCGGTTTCCTGAGGTGGCGTGGGTGAATCCTCTCAGAGCATGATGGCGCCCGGAGGTTCCGCGTCCTCTGCGCCTTCAGTTGTTGAAGCGGTTCTGTGCCACCACGAGACCCTCCGTCACCAAGGTCTCGACCGCGTCGGCAGCTACCGCGGCGTCGAGCCGCATGGCGTCCAGGTCCGCGAGGCGCATCCTGGAGAGCACGTAGTCGGCGGCGGGTTGGCGTCCCGGGGGGCGACCGATGCCCACCCGCACGCGATGGAAGTCGCCGGTGCCGAGGTGGGCACGGATGGATTTGAGTCCGTTGTGACCGTTGTCGCCACCGCCGAGTTTGAGGCGCAGGCGAGTCGGTTCAAGATCGAGTTCGTCATGGATGACGATCACGTCGGCGGGG
>JABCNW020000264.1 GCA_013333945.2 Propionibacterium sp. | reverse complement strand
GGTTCGAATCCCGTCTCCACCTCGGGCGGTTGGCGCAGTGGTAGCGCGCTTCCTTGACACGGAAGAGGTCGCCAGTTCAAACCTGGCATCGCCCACCAACACACCGGAATCGCCGGGCCGGGAGGCCTGGCCTTATTCGGTTAAATGGCACCCATGAGTGACATCGAACTGATCAAGAACGACACCGCGTCCCGCTACGAGCTCAGGCAGGGCGGCCAAGTGGCGGCCTTCGTGGACTACGCCATCGAGGGTGATGTCATCGACCTCAACCACACCGAAACGATCCCTGAGTTCCAAGGACAGGGGCTGGCCGGGAAAGTCGTGGACTTCGCCTTGGCCGACATCCTGCCGACCGGGAACCAGGTGCGTCCAAGCTGTCCCTTCGTGGCTGGTCGAATTACAGGCCGTACGGACTTCGAGGGCCGAGTCGTGCCGTGACCTCGATACATCAGGACCCGTCTGGCTGATTGCCGAGAGCACCCGGCTCAGCCGGGTCCTTCCCGATGGAATCTCCTCTGTCACAGGAGGATCAGGCCTACTGTGCCGACAACGTCGATCCCTGCCATCCTTTCGCGCTGCTGAACCTGAAGGAACCGGATGAGGACAGCTATCTCGTCGTCGAGCGTTTCCTCAGCCCGGATTTTCTGTCTCGCGACCCACAGTACGGCGAAGTTAAGGGGGACCTGTCCTTCGACAGGTCCTTCAGGCTGGTGGTCGCCACGGATGCAACGAAGAGCAGTATTGCCTTCGATCTCGACGGTGGGGTCCGGCACGAGTGGCCAGAGCTCTCCTCCGGCAACGGGTGGCGGTTCTTCCCGGAGCGACGATGCTTCGCCCGCCCTGCTGAGGCAGTGGGGGTGGAGGAGCGGGCTTTCCTCGCGGGGTGATGGCAGAATGGGCCAGTCCCTACCGAAAGGAAGACCTGTGTCTACAATCGTCGTCATCCAACCTGAATCGCGTGAGAGCGTAGAGCTGACGACGACCGCCACGGGGCTGGACCTGTTCGGCAACGACCGCGGGATCGTTGCGATGAAGGTGAACGGGCATCTTCAGGACCTCCAGCGTGAACTGGCCGATGGCGATGAGGTGGAACCAGTCCTAGCCAACAGCGACGAGGGCCTCGCCATCATCCGTCACTCCACGGCACACGTGACCGCCCAGGCCCTGCAGCATCTGTTCGTCGATGCGAAGCTCGGCATCGGTCCTCCCATCACCGATGGATTCTACTACGACTTCGCCATTTCACCGCTGACCCCGGATGATCTGAAAGCGATTGAGAAACGGATGGGTCAGATAGTCCGCGAGAAACAGCGTTTCGTACGGCGAGAAGTCAGCGACGAGGAAGCCCGCGAGGAGCTGGCCGCAGAACCCTTCAAGCTGGAGCTGATAGCGGACAAGGGTGGTGCCTCCGCCACCGACGGCTCATCCGTCGAGGTGGGGGAGGGGCAGCTCACCATCTACGACAACGTTCGTCGTGATGGCTCCGTCGCATGGCGCGACCTGTGTCGCGGCCCCCACGTACCCCACACCGGCTACCTCCAGGCGTTCGCACTGACCAAATCGAGCGCCGCTTACTGGCGGGGCGACCAACGCAACGCCGGATTGCAACGCGTCTACGGCACCGCGTGGGCCACCCGGGAGGACCTGAAGGACTACCAGACTCGCATGGCGGAAGCCGCCAGACGTGATCACCGCAAACTCGGTACCGAATTGGACCTGTTCTCCTTCCCCGACGAAATCGGGTCGGGACTGGCCGTGTTCCATCCGAACGGGGCCGTGGTGCGCATGGAGATGGAGGACTATTCCCGACGCCGTCACGTCGAGGAGGGCTACCAGTTCGCCTACACTCCACACCTGACGAAGGCCTCCCTGTTCCAGACTTCCGGGCATCTCGACTGGTACGCCGATGGTATGTATCCGCCCATGCATATGGACGAGGAACACGATGCGCAGGGCAACATCCGCAGACAGGGGCAGGACTACTACCTGAAACCCATGAACTGCCCCATGCACAACCTGATCTTCCGTTCGCGGGGGCGCTCCTACCGGGAGCTACCGCTGCGGCTGTTCGAGTTCGGAACCGTCTATCGCAATGAGAAATCTGGTGTGGTGCACGGCCTGACCAGAGCCAGGGGATTCACTCAGGATGACGCCCACATCTACTGCACCCGCGAACAGATGCGCGATGAGCTGGCTCGCCTCCTGACCTTTGTGCTCAATCTTCTCAAGGACTATGGCTTGGATGACTTCTATCTGGAGCTGTCCACCAAGAATCCCGAGAAATTTGTGGGTGACGACGAAACCTGGAAGGAGGCCACCGAGGTCCTAGCCGAAGTGGCGACGGCCTCCGGCCTGGAACTCGTTCCTGATCCGGGGGGCGCAGCCTTCTACGGACCGAAGATCTCGGTGCAGGCCAAAGATGCCATCGGACGCACCTGGCAGATGTCCACGATCCAACTCGACTTCAACCTGCCAGAACGTTTCGGATTGGAATACCAAGCGGCTGACGGAACACGTCAGCGTCCGGTGATGATTCACCGCGCCCTGTTCGGCTCAATCGAACGGTTCTTCGGGGTGCTGACCGAACACTACGCCGGGGCCTTCCCAGCCTGGCTCGCTCCGGTGCAGGTGCTCGGCGTCCCCGTGGCCGACGAGTTCAACGATCATCTCGCGGATATCGCAGCCCGGTTGAGGTCCTACGGAATTCGGGTCGAACTTGACTTCTCGGACGATCGTTTCGGCAAGAAGATCCGAAACGCATCCAGGTCGAAAGCGCCATTCATCCTCATAGCTGGTGGAGAGGACCGCGATGCGGGGGCTGTGAGCTTCCGTTTCCGAGACGGCACCCAGCTGAACGGGGTACCCGTCGAGCAAGCAGTGGAGAGGATCCGTTCCCACATTGCATCCCGTAGCAACACGGATCCAGGTGCGTAATGACAGAGCCATCCTCCGAGCTGTGCGGGGTCCCCGACTCCTTCCAGAGATTGTGGACCCCCCACAGGATGGTCTACATCGAGGGAGAAAAGCCGAAAGATGAGGCTGGCTGCCCGTTCTGCCTTTCTCCCACGAAACATGACGAAGATGGGCTGATCGTCGCCCGCGGCGAACAGGCCTTCGTAGTGATGAACCTTTTCCCCTACTCGCCAGGGCACCTACTGGTGTGCCCCTACCGTCATGTCAGCGGATATGTCGACGCCGCGCCAGAGGAGACCCGTGAGATGGCAGAACTCACCCAGCGGGCCATCGCTGTCCTGACAAAGGTCTCGCAGCCCGCTGGATTCAACATCGGCATGAACCAGGGAACTACCGCCGGCGCGGGGATAGCCGCCCACCTGCATCAGCATGTCGTTCCTCGCTGGGAGGGGGACACGAACTTCATGCCGATCATCGGACATACCCGTGCCCTTCCCCAGCTACTCGGTGACGCCCGCGAACGACTCGCCAGGGCGTGGATGGACATGGCCTAGGCTGGTTGCTGTGAGCGCAGTCGAACCAACCCCGACCTGGGACACCGATCGACTGTTGACGATACCGAATGCTCTTTCATTCCTGCGGTTGCTGGCAGTGCCGGTATTTGGTTGGCTTATCTTGGCAGGGCATGACGTAGCAGCGGTGATCCTGCTGGCAGTTTCAGGAGCAACAGACTGGCTTGACGGTTTCTTGGCGCGCACGCTTCACCAGACCTCGCTGCTGGGGGCACGCCTCGATCCGGTTGCCGATCGGCTCTACATCCTCACAGCAGTCGTGGTGATGACCATCAGGGGAATCGTGCCCTGGTGGCTGCTAGCTGTTCTCGCTGCCCGTGACCTGCTGCTGTTGTGCTTGCTCCCCTCACTGCGGCGAAGTGGACGAATGGCACTTCCTGTGAATCGTGTCGGTAAAGCAGGAACGATGCTTCTGTTGCTAGCTTTCCCACTCATGCTTATCGGCTCCTCCGCCGCACTCGGTCTTGTTGCAGCGGGATGGGTGGGATGGATGCTGGCGCTCTCCGGAGCAGTCGCCTACTGGGCTGCCGGAGTCCTCTATCTGCGGGAAACCATGAAACTTGTGCGTGAGAGAGGTGAGAGAGATGCGCCCTGATGCCAGTATGAGTCTCCTGAGTGATCTCGCTTCGGAAGCCATGGAGCCGGAGTACTTGACCACGAGATCTCCACGGCGCAGCCGCTTGGTGATGTCCTTTGCACTCCTCATGGTGGCCGCTCTGCTTGCTCTCGCGGCTGTATCCACCACCCGCTCTCGTAGCGAAATGGCAGATGAAAAAGAGGACCTCCTGTCGAGAATCGCTACGGAACAACAGCGCCGTGACGACCTCACTGCCAAAGCGGGTGAACTGGATACAGAAAACAGACAACTACGCCAGGAAGCCGTGGCAGATCCGAAAGTTCGAGCCGATTTACAGGAAGCTGAGCTGGCAGCTGGAGCAATTGCTGTCTCAGGACCTGGTATTCGAGCTCGGGTGAATGATGCAGAAAAAACTCCAGATGGCAGCCGAGTGATTTATGATTCTGATCTAACGCGCTTGGTGAACGGGATGTGGCAGGCAGGGGCTGAGGCAGTTGCCATAAACGGCCATCGCATCACAACTCTCACTCCCATCCGCTCTGCTGGGTCTGCCATAACTGTGGATTATGTCTCGTTGAGCCCGCCCTACGTGTTGGAGGCAATAGGGGACCCTGCTACGCTGCAGGCGCGTTTCGCGCGCACCTCTGCCGCGACGTGGTGGCAGTATCTGCATGACAACTATGGAATTACGTACGAACTTCAAACGGTAAACAGTGACCTGAATCTACAGGCCGACCCTGCGATGACACTTCGTTACACCAAGAGCTGAAGGAGGAAGGAATGTTGGCTTTGCTCGGACTTGCAGCTGGAATCATCATCGGGCTGCTGGCCGAACCTGTCCTACCGGTGTTCCTCCAGCCGTATCTACCCATCGCCATCGTGGCGGCGCTGGATGCCATCCTCGGAGGAACCAGAGCCTGGCTGGAGAGAACTTTCTCGGACCGGGTGTTCGCGGTCTCCTTTCTGTCCAACGTTCTCATCGCCGGGCTGATCGTTATCGTGGGCGATCAGATCGGAGTCGGATCTCAACTGTCAACCGGGGTCGTGGTGGTGCTCGGGATACGTATCTTCAACAATGCAGCTGCCATCCGTAGGGCGGTGCTTCATGCCTGAGAAGACTCCGCGGCGTGCGGCCGGACAGCTCGAAACGGCAGAACCTGACACGTTGTGGCGCGCCTTTTTGAAACCGGGTCGCGGTCAGCTGGTCGTAGGCGCAGTGCTCTGCTTGGCCGCCCTTCTCATCGTGTGGACACTGCGTTCCCAGGCATCACAGCCTGATTACTCCAATCTGCGTCGCACGGACTTGATTCAGCTGTTGGACAACCTCTCAGCCGAAACGCGTCGTCTGGAGTCCGAGGTGCGCGAGCTGACGACAACTCGCGAAGGACTCGTCTCAGGAGCGGCCGGGGTCAAGGCGGCCGATGACGAAACCAGGCACCGGATTGAGCAGATGCAGATCGTGGCAGGAACGGTTCCGGCGACCGGACCGGGGGTCCGGATAACGATTCACGATCCTCAAGGAGCCATGTCTCCGGAGCTGCTGCTGGACGCGTTGGAGGAACTGCGTGATGCAGGTTCTGAGGTGATCGAGTTCAATGATGCGATGCGCGTGGTGGCGAGCACCTGGATCGATCGTGACCCGGAGGGGCGTATTGTTGTGGATGGGACTCCGCTGACCACGCCAATCGTCATCGAGGCCATAGGCGACCCTGCAACGCTTGAAGCTGGGGCACGGTTCAGGGGAGGCCTGGTCAGCGAGGTGGAGGGCAGCAGGGTGCAGGGGCAGGTAGAGATCAAGCAGATGACAGAGATTTCTGTTGATTCCGTCGCCTCCCCACGCGTGCCGGAATTCGCCAAGCCGAATTAGCATGGCAGGCTTGTCAAACCGTTGTCCCTCGATAGGCTGGGGACAGCTTGGATGGCGATCAGTGCGGAAAGGGGGCCGCCGATGACGGGGGTCAGGAACCACCGCCAGGGGGATCTCATGGATTCGAAGAACGACACCACCAGCGTTCTCGCGGCTCTCACGGACGAACATCTGTCCGCCATCGGAGGGAGTCTATCGGCGAACGCGGCGGATTTGGCTCCCGGCAACGCGTTGATGATAGTCACCCGAGGCGGTGTGAAGGAGTCGCAGTTTCTGATCGACTCCGATGTGACCACTCTGGGTCGGCACCCTGAATCCGACATCTTCTTGGACGACGTCACGGTTTCCAGGCACCATGCAAAGCTGGTGCGAACGGCTGGTCAGTTGATGTTGGAGGATCTGGGAAGTCTCAATGGCACATACGTCAACAGGGTTCTGATCGACGGTCGTGCCCAACTGCGGCACGGCGACGAGATTCAGATCGGTAAGTACCGGGCAACGATCCTGTTGAGCGAGGCCGGGCGGAGCTGATGCCGGCCGCGCCGCGCACGATCGGTCAAGTTCTGGAATCGATCCGGGGAGAGTTCCCCGACATCTCGGTCTCAAAGGTCAGATATCTGGAGAACGAAGGGTTGATCTCACCGGAGCGGGACCATCCCTCCGGATACCGGCGCTTCTACCCGGCTGATGTCGAGCGGCTACTCTTTGTGCTGCGTGCACAACGTGACAGATATCTTCCTCTCAAGGTGATTCGTGAGGAACTCGCCGCCATGGACAGAGGAGAAGCGCTTCCTGACACCACGGATTCGGCTGTCGCGACAGCACCTCATACCTCGGAATCGCCTCGCAGACAGATCCGGCAGGCAGGTGCTCAACGACAGCTCTTCACACGCAGGGAACTCCTTTCAGAATCAGGGCTGGGAGAGGCCGCTCTGATCGAGTTGGAGCGATTGAAGGTGATTTCGCACCGGAAAGGCACTCAACGATATGGGAGGGAGATGCTGGCCTTAGCTGTGGCCGCGAAGCGTCTCGGTGACTACGGAGTCGAGCCCCGACAGCTGAGGGTGCTTCAGCAATCCGCATCACTGGAAGCCGCCTTGGTGGAGCAGGCCATCAGCCAATACCAAGGCCGTCAAGGAGTGCCAAAGGAGGTTCTCCGTGAGGTCTACCGACTCGTGGTGAATGCGCACAGCGGCATGATGTTCTCGCAACTGTTCGGTTGACCAGTCTCGTAAGCTGTGCACATGGTCGAGTTGTGTGTGGTTGGGATCCAAGCAGGCGATGACGGCCCTGTCCTCCTGCTACGTGAGAATGAAGGAGAACGCCTGCTACCGATCTGGATCTCCGCTGTCGATGCTGCCGCCATTGCCGTCGCTCTAGAGGAAGAACAGTTCGCCAGGCCGCTCACCCAAGACCTACTTGCAGAGGTTCTTGCGCAACTTGCGGGTGGTTCCCAACCACAGCTGACGATCAATTCCATGCAGGACGGTGTGTTCCACGCGGAGATAGTTGCTGGGGACCTGACCTTCGATGCGCGACCCAGCGATGTCGTGGCCGTTGCGATCAGGCGGGGCTGGCCCGTGCACTGCACGGCCGAGCTGTTGGACAAGGTCGGCATCTCTGATGAAATCGTCCATGTGGACGAGGTCGAGAGGTTCCGAGAGTTCCTAGAACAGGTCCAGCCGGAGGATTTCTGAGTACGGATCCTGGACCTCAGGAGAAGGACTGCGTCAACCTTGAGCTTTGCTGGAGGGTTTAGAATCTACAGCAGTGCCGGTGGGCGTGTCGTATGCTGCCAAGGCACCTGGCGGTTAGCGTCAGTTGTGACGTAGAACCGGTGGTCGGTGAGAAAAGTAGGGGCTGAACCAGTGGCTGATGGCATCAGACATAGCGACGAGACACCGTTGCAGGACACACTGTTCGACGGTGATTTCGCCTCTGTCTCCAAGGACCTGGGTTTCCGTGGTCCTGTTGCTCATCGAGTGGCGGGTATCACCTACAGGCAACTCGACTATTGGGCCCGAACCGGTCTTGTGGTGCCGGAGATTCGAGGAGCATCGGGATCGGGAACACAACGTCTGTATTCTTTCCGGGATATCCTGCTTCTTCGCGTCGTAAAACGGTTTCTCGATGTTGGGATCTCACTGCAGCAAATCCGCATCGCAATCGAACATCTCCGGGCCCGCGGGGTCGAGGACCTGACGGAGCTGACGCTGGTCAGCGACGGGTTCAGCGTCTACGAATGCACAACCGCGAGTGAACTATTCGATCTCACTAAGGGAGGGCAGGGCATGTTCCTGATCTCGGTCTCTAGCGTCTGGCAGGAGATCGAAGGAACACTCGGCGACCTCCCAAGCGAACGAATTGCGCAGCAGAGCATGTGTACCGAGAATGAGCTCGAATCTCGCAGGAGGGCTAAGACCGGGTGAGAAAGTTTCTCAAAAACCCTGTAGTCGAACAATTCACCACCATCCATGAGCGCTATAACCAGCAGCATGGTCCGCAGCATGCTGCCTCAATCACCTACTTTTCAGTTCTGACTTTGGTTCCGGTTCTGATGCTGGCAGGAGCTGCAACCGGATTCACCTTGGCAGTGTTGCGTCCTGATTGGTTCCATCTTCTGTCTGACGGGATCGTGAATATTCTTGGCAGTACAGACCTTGCCAAGAAGACGGTTGACGTACTGCAAAATGCAATAGAAAACTGGTACGGTCTGGCCGGTACCGCTTTGGTTGCCGCCGCTTACTCAGGGTCGAACTGGGGCGGGAACCTGCGAATTGGATTTTGCCGGATGCTGCAAACTGATGAGCAAAAAATCGAAAAAGAAAAAGGGGTGCGGGGCTTCCTTAAGGAAGTGGGAAGAAACCTGCTGGTTCTTCTGGGTTTGTTTGCATGTCTACTGCTTCCTTCAGGGATTGCCGTCATCGGGATGGCCTGGGTTGGCTCAGCAGGGGTAATCGGTTGGCTAGTTCATCTGCTCCTCACCCTTTTAGTGAGTTGGCTGCTGCTCGCCTTCCTCTTCTGTACTCTTCCGAGGAAACGAATCCGCTACCACAGCTGGTTGTTGCCTTCCATGATAGGTGCAGCTCTGGTTGCTATGCTCCAACAGTTCGCAGGAGTAGTTCTCAGTATTTTT
>JABCNW020000263.1 GCA_013333945.2 Propionibacterium sp. | reverse complement strand
TAGGCGTTCCTGTCGAGGCCCTTGACCATGTCGATCAGCGCCAGCGCGGCGACGGATGCGGCGGTGAGGGCCTCCATCTCGACGCCGGTGCGGTCGGCGGTGCGCACCGTGGCGACCACCTCGATGCTCTCCGGACCGAGGGTCAGGTCAACCGTGGCGCCGTGCACCCCGATCACGTGGGCCAGCGGCAGCAGCTCCGGGGTTCGTTTCGCCGCAGCGATCCCGGCGATCCGCGCCACCGCGAGCACGTCGCCCTTCGGCATTTCCCCGGATGCGATGCGCCGCAGGATCTCCGGGTCGCAGACCACCGTCGCGGAGGCGGTGGCGGCGCGTTTCGTCGGTTGTTTGTCGGTGACGTCGACCATGCGGGCCTGGCCGGCGGAATCGAGGTGGGTGAATTTCACAGGTACCTCCGGAAGGAGACGAGGTCGCCGGGCCGGACGTTGTCCGTCGGTTCGTCGAGCAAAGCCAGGCCATCCGCCCGAGCGGCAGCTGAGACCAGGTGAGAGGCCGAGACTCCCTCATGGGCGGGCGCCACGACCAGGCGCCCCGACTCGTCGGATGAAACGACGACCGGCACCACCTGACGACGACCCCTCGGGGCGGGCCAGGGAGATCCGACGAGGGCCCGCAGCCAGGGTCGTGGTTCGCGACCCAGCATCGCGTCGATCAGCGGCTCCACGAACAGTTCGCAGCTGACCATCGTGGACAGCGGGTTGCCGGGCAACGCCACCAGCGGCACCTCCCGCTCCCCCGCCCGCCACAGCGCCCAGCCCTGCGGTTTCCCGGGTTGCATGACGACGTGGACGAAACGGGACCGCACCGCGGCGGAGGAGCCAAGTTCCCCGCCCAGCACCTGCCGCACCACATCGTGGTCGCCGACAGAAACCCCGCCGCTCAACACCACCAGATCCGCCCCTGACGCCGCGGCATCCAGCCCGGCGGCGAAACTCTCCGGGTCATCGGGCAGAACCGGGGACGCGACCACCTCAGCGCCCATCCTGCTCAGCTGCCCGGCCATGAAGGTGCCGTTCGACTCGTAGATCTGACCCCGGGTCAGCATCGCCCCCGCGGGACGCAGCTCATCGCCCGTCGCGATGACGGCCACCCGGGGTCGCCGCACCACCGTCACCTCCCCCTGCCCGCAGGCGGCCGCTACCCCGAGGGCCCGCGGCCCCAGCCGCAGCCCGGCGGGCAGCACCTCGGCGCCGGCGGGAAAATCCTCCCCCGCCGCCCTGACGTGGTTCTTGGCGCCCGGTTCCTCAACAATCCGGACGATCCCTCCGGATTCCTCAGTTAGTTCGACGGGCACCACCGCATCGGCCTGTGACGGCAGAGGCGCACCCGTCATGATCCGCACGCACTCGCCGGGAGCCATCGCCGGATCCAGCGGTGACCCCGCGGCGACCGTCCCGACCACACTCAGTTCGGCGCCCCAGTGCCGGTCGGTCTCGTGGACCGCGAAACCGTCCATGGCGGAGTTCGCGAACACCGGCACAGCCGTGGCTGCGGTCACTGGCGTCGCCAGCGTCCGCCCGTCTGCCCGGTCCAGGGATACGGTCTCGACATCCGTGATCCGCGCCACGAGCCGGAACAGCTCGGCCCGGTACTCCTCGATACTCAATCTGTCGCGCACGTCAACTCCTCCCGGCAAGTGGCAGTTCCACCACCCTCGCCCGGAGGGTGTCGATGTACATCACGCGCCCCAGCAGCGGCTCCCCCACCCCGGTGAGCAGCTTGACCACCTCGGTGGCCATCACTGAGCCTACCCAGCCGGTCATGGGACCCAGCACCCCGACCTCGGAGGCCGTCGGGCAGCTTCGCGGGGGGTCGGGAAACAGATCCGACAGGGCCATTCCGTGGCGTTCCCACAGCACCGTGACCTGCCCGTTGACGGCCTGGACGGCACCGAAGACCAAGGGCAGGTCGAGGCGCTGGCAGGCCCTGGCCACGACCAGGCGGGTGGGCAGGTTGTCCACCGCGTCAACCACCACGTCGCAGTCCCCGAGAATCTCCTCCACCGTCTCCTGCGTGACCCGCAGGTGCACGGGAATCACCTCGACCATGGGGTTAAGGTCCGCCAGTCGTGCGGCGGCGGCATCGGCCTTAGAGGTCCCCAGGGTGGTGGTGCCGTAGAGGGTCTGGCGTTGCAGGTTGCGTTCCTCCACGACGTCATCGTCGACGACAATCAGCCGCCCCACCCCGGCGGCGGCCAGGTATTGCAGCACGGGTCCACCGAGGCCTCCCGCACCGATGCAGCACACCGTTGCGGCCTTGAGCCTGCCCTGGGCCTCTTCCCCGAAACCGTCGATGGCCATGGTTCGCTGGTAGCGTTCGCGTTCGGTTTCGGTGAGGGGCTCGGGAACGGCGATGACCGGCTGCATCAGCCCTCCGGGAGCGCGTCGAGTATGACCCGGGCCCGCTCCCCGGGATCGCGGTCAGGGTGGGTGGCGATGGCCAGCCCCCACAGGTAGGCGGAAACCGGGGCCATGGGGCGCTGGTAGCGTGCCGCGACCTGGCCCGTCAGGTCGTGAACGGCGCGCGGCGAGACCCCGGATGCGTCGACCTCCAGGGCCGCGGCCACATGCTCCACCCAGGCGGCCCAGGCGGTCTCGGCAATGGGTTCCCGGCCGCTCACACCTGCTCCTTCAGTTTCGGTTTGTCCCACAGCCCGGCGGGCACATTGGTGTGCCGGGCCGGTTTCCTCCCGGCGGAGCGGTAGACCACGTAGGGCCGAGTCACGTATCCCACCGGAATGCTGAAGGCGTGCACCAGCCGGGTGAACGGCCAGATCAACAGGATCAGGAACGCCAGGAAGGCGTGCGCCTGGAAGGAGAACGGCGAGTTCACCATCAGCTCGATGTTCGGCTGGAAGGTGAAGATGCTGCGGAACCAGGGACTCACCCCCTGCCGGTAGTTGTAGTGGTGGTCGAAGGTGGTGGTCAGCGTGTTCCACGCGCCGGTGACGAG
>JABCNW020000262.1 GCA_013333945.2 Propionibacterium sp. | reverse complement strand
TCGCCGCCGGAGCCATCAACCCATACGCCTGCTCCGCTTCCGGAGCCACATACACAGCCGGTAAACCATTCCATAACCCAACAATCGCATCCATCCGGGCATCAATCGTTTGTCCCATGGACTTCAGTTTCCCGGACGCGGCCCTCACATTCTCCGCATTAATATCCTTACTCTTGCACGGAAACGCCTCCGGGTTCACTAACCCATCACCCGACTGCGGCTGCTCACCCATCACACACCACTTTCTTGTTTAGCTGGAAATGATCCACTGTTCGATCCCTTCGAGCCCGTCGACCGGTTTCATGGAATTCATGTAATGGCTCAGCAGCCTCGCGTACCCACCTCGCCAACACTCCACATCCTCTGATTCCGTGGATGAGGACAGCTCCAGTGCCAGCGGGGCGTCGCCCCTCGTTGTGAACTTCACCGCGAAGCACCCCTTCCGGAAGAACAATTCCTCACGCACGAAAAATTGAGGTCCCCATACCCTTGCCCACCACGTCGCCACCCCACAACCACCTTTGAAGCATCAAATACAAGCTGCGTCTCGCCGATTCAGTCCAAACGTCCCCGACAAGCGACGACGCCCCGCTGATCCATGTCCTCGCACCACGTCAAGTCATCCAAAAGGACGACATCCTGCGATAACCGCGATCAATTCGATGTCATCGGTGTTCTCCTCCACGGCGGGCAAGATGTGCACCGGAGATCCTGGACGCGAGCCGGTTCGGTTCCGAGGCGTCGGTGGAGCCGGATGTCAACCGAGACACCAGGAGTCGACCTCGAGTTGGCCGTGGCTGTTGCTGCCGGTCGCGACCACGGTGCCGTCGGGCAGACACCCCACCGTGTGTCGTTGCCCGGCTGCTACGGCACGAGGAACTGGCACGGCGACCTCCTTCACGACCGGTTCCCGGGCATCCTTCCGGTTTCGGAAAAAAATAAAGAACCCGGCAGGGCCCCTGCGGCTCTTCGGTGGTTGAGAAGAGGTGGGTGGGCTGCGCAGGAGCGGCCCTGCCGGGTTCGGTCTCACACGGGCAGGAGGCCCATCGATCTGACCTCCTCCGCCTCAGCTTTCAGTTCGTCGACAGAGACATTGACGCGACTTCTCGCGAAAGCGTTGAGCGGCAGACCCTGGACGATCTCCCACTCTCCACTGTGACAGCGTACCGGGAACGACGACACCAGGCCCGCCGGGACCCCGTAAGAACCGTCGCTGACCACCGCCATCGACGTCCAGTCACCCCTGGGGGTGCCGAGCAGCCAGTCGCGGACGTGATCGAGGGTGGCGTTGGCCGCCGATGCCGCGCTTGAACGTCCCCGGGCCGCGATCACCGCTGCCCCGCGCTTGGCGACGGTGGGGAGGAAGTCGAAGGCGATCCAGGCGTCGTCGGCGATCCACTGGTCCGCCGGTTTCCCGCAGATGCGGGCGTTGAAGGCGTCCGCGTACTGCGTGGCCGAGTGGTTGCCCCAGATCGTCACGTTCGTCACGTCAGCCACCGGCCTGCGGGCCTTCGCCGCCAGCTGCGCGCGGGCCCGATTGTGGTCGAGCCGCGTCAGGGCGGTGAACCTCGACGCGGGAATCCCGTCGGCGTGCCGGGATGCGATCAGCGCGTTCGTGTTTGCCGGATTTCCCGTGACCACCACCCGCACGTCCGAGGCCGCCGAGGCCGCCAGGGCCCGGCCCTGCGCGGCAAAGATGGCGGCGTTGGCCTCCAGCAGGTCGGCGCGTTCCATGCCCGCGCTGCGCGGCGACGCCCCCACCAGCATCGCGACGTTCGCCCCGTCGAAGGCCACCGCGGGATCGTCGGTGACCTCGATGCCCTTCAGCTGCGGGAAGGCGCAGTCGAGCAGTTCCATCGCCACCCCGTCGAGGGCCTTCACAGCCGCCGGCACCTCCAGCAGTCGCAATTCGACGGGTTCGTCGCCCAGCAGATCGCCCGAGGCCAGCCGGTAGACCAGCGCGTAGCCGATCTGCCCGGCTGCTCCCGTTATCGCGATTCGTCTGGTCATGGCGGCTCAGCGGACGTTCAGGTCGCCGACGAGCACGCAGCGACGTTTCCGGGTGAAGCTACGAGCCGACGTGAGGCCCTCGCCGGTGGGTCCGGCGATGGTGAACGTCGGGTAGCCCTCGCCGCCGATTCCGATGCCGTTGTACGACGGGCCATTCTTCACGAAGATCGTGGTCTGGATCAGCTTGCCCATCTTCGTCAGCTTGCTGACGTTGAGGCTGTGCATCACCGCGGTGTGGCGGTTGCCGTGCTCCAGTTCGACGGCCAGGTCGATGGCGGCGTCCACGTCCGGCACCCGCACCAGCCCGAGCACCGGCATCATCAGCTCGTGCACCACGAACGGATGGGTGGCGCTGGCCTCGCACACGATCAGCCGCACCCCGGGCGGCGGGGTGACGCCGATGGCCTCCAGGATCTTCGCTGCCGGTTTGCCCACCCACTCGGTGCGCGGCTTGTCGCCGTTGACCAGCAGCTTCTCCAGCTCCGCGACCTCGGAGGCCGTCGCCTCGTAGGCGCCGTGCTTGATCATGCAGAACTTCAGCATGTCGGCGATCGAATCGACCGCGATGATCTCCTTCTCCGCGGTGCAGGGCAGGTTGTTGTCGAAGCTGGCGCCGTCGACGATGCACTTCGCGGCGTGCTCAATGTCGG
>JABCNW020000261.1 GCA_013333945.2 Propionibacterium sp. | reverse complement strand
CACCGTCCTGTTCGTCCCGGTTCGGCGGCGTTCTAGAACCAGCGTTCCAACTCCTGGATAGTCCCACCGGATTCGAAGTCGCTGGTGACGTGATCGGCTGCGGCCCTCACGCCATGAGGGGCGTCGCCCATCGCGCCCCCACGACCGGCCCACTGGATCATCTCGATGTCGTTGTAGCCATCGCCGAGAGCCAGCACGTCGGCGGCGACGACACCGAGTTCCCCGCACACCTGTTCCAGGCCCCGGGCCTTGTCGACGTCCTTGGGGACGATGTCCACCCACGACGACCAGCCCATGTAGTACGACACCTCCCGCAGCCCCAGCGCCTCGACCATCTCGGTGAAGACGTCGTCGTCGGTTTCTGGGTCGTGCACCACGATGCGGGAAACCGGGCGCGAGGCCAGCTCCTCAACGCTCTCCACGACGAAGTCGCCGTTCAATTCCCCCTCGGGAAAGGGTTTCGACACCCGCCACAGCATGCCATCGGTGACCGCGATGGCCGCGTTCGGGGCCAGCCTGGCGACCCGGGAGATGGAATCGGCGGGATCGAAACGAACCTCGTGGAGCACGTCGACGGGCGGATAGTTCACGATCATCGCGCCGTTCGCGCACACCGATGGCCCGGGCGGCAGACCGAGGGCATCGAAGATCTTCTGCGTTCCGGCCCAGGCCCGTCCCGTCGTGAGCACCACCGGCACCCCGGCGGCGACGACGCGCCGCACCGCATCGCGCACGTCACCGGGCAGGTCGCCGTTGACGCTGACGATGGTGCCGTCGATGTCGAGGGCAACCAGGGCGGGTGTGAAGGTCATCGTTTCTCCTGGATTCGTGGGCTCGCCGACCGGACCAGCGCAAGGCACCCTCGGAAATGGCTCGCGGGCTGGAGGATCAGCCCGCCGTGAGCACCTCCAGGCCACCGAGATGGGGGCGCAGCGCCTCGGGGACGCGCACCGACCCGTCGGCCTGCTGGTGGTTCTCGAGCAGCATGATGATGATCCGGGTCATGGCGCATAGCGTGCCGTTGAGGGTGGCGACGTGCTCGGTTCCCTTCTCCGTGCGGTACCGGATCCCGAGGCGGCGGGCCTGGAACTGGGTGCAGTTGGAGGTAGAGGTCACCTCGCGGTAGCGCTGCTGGGTTGGCAGCCACGCGTAGCAATCGTACTTGCGGGCGGCGCTGAGGCCGAGGTCCCCGGAGGCGACATCAAGCACCTGGAAGGGAATCTCCAGCGCCTCGAGGAACTCCTTCTCGAAACCGAGGAGTCGCTGGTGCCACTCTTCGGCGTCCTCGGGCAGGCAGTGGATGAACATCTCGACCTTGTCGAACCAGTGCACCCGGAAGATGCCGCGGGTGTCCTTGCCGTAGGAGCCGGCCTCGCGACGGAAGCAGGGGCTGAACGCGGCGTACTGGCGCGGCAGGGAATCGGCGTCGAGGATCTCGTCGCTGTGGAAGGCCGCCAGGGCGACCTCGGAGGTGCCGACGAGGTACAGATCATCGGCGGGAAGGTGGTAGACGTCCTTGGCGGCCTGACCGAGGAAACCGGTGCCGGCCATCGCCTCGGGTTTGACGAGCGCCGGGGGGATCATGGCGGTGAATCCCCACTCGACGGCCTTGGTCATGGCGAGGTTCAGCAGCGCAAACTCCAGGCGCGCGCCGAGGCCGGTGAGCACGTAGAACCGCGACCCGGAGATTTTCGTGCCGCGTTCCATGTCGATGGCGCCCAGCGCCTCGCCGAGCTCCAGATGGTCCTTGGGTTCGAAACCCTCGGCGGCAAAGTCGCGGGGGACGCCGACGGTCTCGATCACAACGCCGTCGTCCTCACCGCCGCGCGGCACACCGTCGATGACGATGTTGCCAAGCTGCATGATCAGCTCGTTGAACCGTTCCCCGGCGGCCTCCGACTGCTCCTGCGCGGCCTTCACCTCGGCTGCGAGCTGCTTGGTGCGGGCCAGCAGTCCAGCCTTCTCGTCGCCCTGAGCCTTGGGGATGAGCCTGCCGAGTTCCTTCTGCTCGGCACGCAGCCGATCGAAGGTCGCGATCCCCGAGCGGCGCGCCTCATCGGCCGAGACCAGTTCGTCGACGAGTTCGACGGAGTCCCCGCGGACCTCCTGCGAACGTCGGACGAGGTCGGGGTCGGTGCGCAGCAGCTTGGGATCGATCATGGGATGAACTCTACGCGGGTGCCATGCGAAACCCGGCCGCAGGACCACGATTTCCGACCCCATCTTCCCCACACCGGCTCATCCGGCTCGCGTCAGCGGGGCCCTTCAGGTGGCATCGAGCGACCGCAACCACTCGGAGGCCTCCTCGAACGCCTCGGCGTCGAAGCCTCGTCGCACGTCAGCTGGTTGGGCGTCGGCGCGCGGGTAGGAGCCGAGAAAGAGCACGTCACGACAGATCCGCCGCAACCCGAGGAGGGCCTCGGCGAGGCGGCGATCACCCAGGTGACCCTCCGCGTCGATGGCAAAGCAGTAGCTGCCGAGGATGGTCTTGGTGGGGCGCGACTCGATGCGACACAGGTTCACCCCGCGCACCGCGAACTGTTGCAGGATCTCCAGCAGGGCTCCCGGGTGGTCCTGGTGCATGTAGGCTACCAGGGTGGTCTTGTCCGCACCGGTACGTTCCGGCACCCGGCCCGGGCGGGAAACCACGACGAAACGGGTCACCGCTCCCGGATTGTCCTCGATGGAATGGGCCAGTTCCTCGAGCCCATAGAGCCGGCCCGCGACCCGCGCACAAATCGCAGCGTCGTAGCGGGATGCCGGGTCCGCGACCTCCTTGGCCGCGCCCGCCGTGGAACCGGCCTCCGTCACCTGCGCGCCGGGGAGCATCGTGGCCAGCCAATCGCGGCACTGCGCTGCCGCGTGTCCGTGGGTGAGCACCGAGGTGACGTCGTCGAGGGTGGTGCCGGGGCGCACGTAAATCCCGAATTCGACGGGGATCACCACCTCACCAGTGATCAGGAGGGGATCGCCGTCGACGAGCTTGTCGAGGGTGGCCGAGACCCCGCCCTCCACGGAGTTCTCGATCGGCACCACGACACCATCGACCTGTCCCTGCCTGACGGCATCCAGGGCCTCGCCGACGCTGGCGAAGGGAACCCCATCGGACTCATCAATGCCGAGCAAGGCTTGATGAGTGAACGTCCCTGCGGGTCCGAAATATCCGAGCACCCGCACAGGGTATCGCCGTGTGACCCGCCGTAGCTGCGACATCCCTTCGATGACCCCTCCCGGGAATATGGTCGTTTTTAACAAAACCCGACCGGAAGAGAACACCATGGTCACCGAGCACGCGGACAACCCCGTGATGGCACAGGCCGCTGGACAGGTCGAGACGAAACACCAGCAGATCCACGACCTCCAGATCCGACTGCAGAAACAACTCCCCGTGCTCGCCGCACACTGGGACGCAGACGAGTTCACCGTGTTCCAGCACGACTACAGCCGGTTCGACTCCGAGTGCGAACGCGTGAAACAGGGCCTCGACATGGTGCACGCCAGCCTGACGGGACAAACAGAGGTGCCCATCCCTCCCGCACGTCGCACACCCACCCGGGACCGCCGGAGAAGCCCCGCGAGCCCCCGGCGTGGTCGCACCACGGCAGTACTCCCCGAGGGCATCGCGGGGCTGGTCGAGGCCAACGCCGAGCTGAGCGCCCTCCTGGCGGGGCTGCAGGGCGAGTTGGCTGATTCCATGGCGCAGTGGGATGACGCCGCCCGGCGCGCCTGGACCACGGCGCAGACCTCGTGGGACGAGTCGAACCGCCGCCAGCAGGACATCGTGGCGGGTCTCCCGGAGGCCATGACCCGTGCCCACGGTTCGGGGGTCTGGTTCCCCACTACCCCGGCCGCCAGCTAGGGCACGCTCCCGGGCACACCGGGCCGGGGCCGACACCTCACCCTTGGGCCTTCACCCCATACCAGCAAAAGACCACCAGGGCCACCAGGACCAGCGGAACCCAGAACACCGGTATGTAGGCCAGGAGCAGAAGGGCGAGGAACACTTCCTCGAGTTGCCTCAGTTGAACCATGAACAGGTACCCGAGGAAACCTGGCCAGGTGCTCCCCGTCGCCAGCGTGACCAGGGCCGGGGGAATCGCCAGCAGGAATCCGAGAAGCATCGAGATCATCATCGTCACCGGGCCCTGGAGGTTGTATCCCAGCTGCACCAGCCCGGAGCAGAAGGCGACGATCACCGTCGCCCACACCGGGCCGAACCGTGCGCGCAGCCGGGGCAGGGCATAACCGAGAAACAGCAGATTGACCGTGAACGTGATCCAGACCGGTTCCACCAGGGCCCTGATCATGAACTCAGTGGAAAAGAGATAGAACTCACTGTCCGGGGCCGGTGTTTTTCTCCTGAGCCAATCAGCCGCGATCAGCCAGGTCCCGAGGGAGATGGTGGACGTCCCGAGCCCCACCACCAACGCCCACCCCAGGTGCCTGGCCCTGAATCGTCCCACGCAGCCCCGAAGGGTCGTGCCCTCGCGCCGCAACAGCCACCACAGCACCACCAATCCGATCGCCCCGAGAACCGACTTCCCGGTGTCATACCAGCGGGAGGCGTGTCCACTGATCTGCAGCCAGAATCCGAACCCGACGAGCGGAAACGTGAACAACGACAGAACCCACAACGGGCCCTGCAGCGATCCCCGGGGCCTCGCATCAACCACCATGCGAGACAGTGTGCCCGGCGCAGGGGCCAGCGGCGCAGGCGTGGGCCGCCAGCAGCTGTTGGGAATCCCACTGTTGAGCTTTCGCCCACGTGTTGCGATGCTCTCCTTCCAGAGCAATATCCAGCTGGGCCAGGTAGTCGGCGCGGGACAGTTCGATCACTCCGAGACTCGCCAAATGTGGCGTCAGCCACTGCACGTCGAGCAGATCGACGCGGGCCCGGGCGAGTTCTGCCACCAGCCTCAGCAACGCCACTTTGGATGCGTCGCGGCCCAGTTCGGAATGGTGGAACATGGATTCCCCCGCGAACAGCCCTCCCTGATGCACCCCGTAGAGCCCCCCGACCAGCCGACCGTCGGCATCCCAGGTCTCGATGCTGTGTGCGTATCCGGCCTGATGGAGGGCGGTGTAGGCGAAGGCGATGCGGTCATCGATCCACCCGTCGGGACGTTTCGGGTCGGCGCAGGCGGCCAGCACGTCGGGAAAGGCGCGGTCGACGGTGGTGGTGTAGCGGGCGGCGGTCTTGCGCAGCGACCGGGTGATGCGCAACCCACCCGGGGGCAGCACGGCACGTCGTAGGGGCGACCACCACCCCATCCACTGTTCCACCGGCATGGGGAACACCCCGCAGCGGTAGGCAACCAGCGCCAGGGCGGGGTCGAATTCGTCGCTGTACCCGATCAGGTCGGAGTCCGGCCAGGCATCGGGTGAGCCGAAGACGTTGTCGAGCACGGTTCCCAGTCTTACAGGATCACGGGGTCTCCCGCTGGCCTGGGGGCCGATTGATGATTTCATCGACCACGGTGAAGATTTTGGTTGGTACACGCAGCAAAATCTTTCACAATGACATAATGCGGGTTGGGGTAGAAGGACGGTGAGAGGATGAGCGACGCCAAAGACGCCAACAACAAGATGGTTGCGACGACCGAAGGCCTGACCTCGGACGCCTTCCACCGCCTCCTGGATCTCGCCATCACGGGTCGCGGAAAACTCCTGGGAGCCCGTGCCATCGCGAACAACCAGCTGCGCCACCAGCAGAACCACGAGAACGCCATCCGCGGGCTGTCGAATCAGCACATCGCGCTGGCCGGCGGCCAAGGATTCGCGACGAACTGGGGTGGTTTCCTGCTGTCGTTGGTGACCATTCCCGCGAACATGGCTGCAGCCGCCTTCATCCAGGCGCGTGCTGTCGCCGGCATCGCGCACCTGCGTGGCTACGAACTGGACGACCCCCGGGTCCGCACCGCGATCCTCGTGGTCATGCTCGGCCCGCGCGGATCCGCGGCTCTCATCGCAGCAGGTGACCTGCCCAGTTCCGCAGCCGCCGTCGCCACCGCCCCCGCCTTCGACCCGCGACTTGATGCCCGCGTGTCCCGGGCTCTCCTGGAGCAGTCGATGAACCACGTCGGGGGCAAACGGCTTGGTGTTTTCTTGGCCAAAAAGATCCCCCTGGTCGGCGGCGGAGTGGGTGCAGTGGTGGATGGCTGGTCGACGCGTTCCATCATCCAGTACGCCCAGGAGCAGTTCATCTCCCGGCGCCCCCGATCCGCGGGCTACGCGGTCATCGTGGAGGACTGAGCACCCCCGCCCCTGCATCATCACGGGTCATCCCGGACCCGGAGCAACCACGGGAGCGGCAGAAGAACGCGGCGCCGTGTCCCCGTGAAGAGTGCGGATCTCGTCTCCGACGAGCACAATTGGGGCCGTGACTGTGCTTTCCGATCTGGCTGCCCTCATTCCCGACGCCCGCGACCGACTGAAAGGGGTGGCCCGCATCACCCCCGTAGAACTGAACCAGCGGCTCACAGAGGCCACCAGCTCCGAGGTGTGGTTGAAACGTGAGGATCTCCAGCCCGTGCGTTCCTACAAGCTGCGAGGCGCCTACAACCTGATCTCGCAGCTCCCACCCGAGGCACGGGAAGCCGGTGTGGTGTGCGCGTCCGCCGGCAATCACGGACAGGGAGTCGCATTCGCAGCGGCGACGCTGGGCATCGGCGCGGTGGTGTACGTTCCCACCACCACGCCCCGGCAGAACCGCGACCGCATCCAGGCGTTGGGACGCGGTCACGTCGAGCTCGTCATGGAGGGCTCCACCTACGACCAGGCCTCCCGGGCCGCGGCACAGTTCGCGGAGCACAACGGACGCATCCTCGTTCCCGCTTTCAACGACCCACGCACCGCCGCCGGACAGGGAACCGCCGTCGCGGAGGCCGTCGAACAGCTCGGGTTCGTGCCGGACGTCGTGGTCCTGCCCATCGGTGGTGGCGGTTTGATGTCGGGGGCCGCGGCCTGGTTGCGCACCCACCACCCGCAGGTGCGGATCGTCGGGGTGGAACCGGACGGGGCGCCGTGCGTGGCGGCTGCGATCTCCGCGGGTCGCCCGTTCCCGCTCAACAACATCGACACCTTCGTCGACGGCGCCGCGGTCAGTCTCGTCGGTGACTACACCTTCGGCGTCATCAACGAGGCGAAGATCGAATTGACCCGCATCCCCGAGGGGCAGGTGTGCTCCGAGATGCTCGCGATGTACCAGACCGACGGTATCATCGCCGAACCCGCCGGGGCTCTCGCAGCCGCTGCCCTGCCCACCGGCGGGGTGGGCACACGCATCCACATTCCCGGTGGGTCACGAGTGCTGAGCATCGTCTCGGGTGGCAACAATGACGTCGCCCGCTACGCCGACGTCGTGGAGCGGTCGCTGCTGCACGAGGGTCGCAAGCACTACTTCCTGGTCAACTTCCCGCAGCAACCGGGCGCGTTGCGGCGTTTCCTCGACGAAGTGCTCGGCCCCGACGACGACATCACCTACTTCGAGTACGTGAAACGCTCCAGCCGTGAGGTCGGCCCGGCCCTGGTCGGCGTCGAACTCAGCAACCCCGAGGACTACCGTTTCCTCCTGGCCCGCATCACCGAATGCGGCATGGAGGTCAACGAGGTCGATTCCCCCAGCCCCTACTTCCGTTTCCTCGTCTGACTGGCCCGACCAGGCGAGGAGAACACGTCACCCAGCACGAATGTCCCGGCGCGGTCACTTCATGAGCCGACCCCGGGTCGCAACTCGTCACCGACGGCGCACGTCACGAACATTGCATGCGAAAATACGCGTGTGCATGTTGAGCGAGTGGTCCCAAACCTGACGGTGTCCGATCTGTCCGCTGCGGTGCAGGAGCACTCGAGCGTTCTGGGGTTTCGCGTCCTCATGGATCACGGCTGGATCATCACCCTCGGAGATGACGCTGGCCATCAGCTCAGCGTGATGACCCACGACGCCTCCGCACCGGTCAACCCGGACGTGTCGATTTTCGTCGATGACGTCCATGAGGCACTCACCCGCGTGAAGCAGGCGGGTCTGGACGTGGTTCACCCATTGACGGATGAACCCTGGGGGGTGAGGCGGTTCTTCTACCGCGCCTCGGATGGGCGGGTCATCAATATCGGCATGCACATCGCCTCCGAGTGATCTGGAGGCCACCGGACGACTGAAACCGCCGGCGGTCAGGTGCCGGTCTCAGACGGGGTCGTGTTCCTTGATGGCGCGGCGCAGCTCGGGCGGTAGGGCGAAGGTCAGGTTCTCCTCCATGAGGCTTTCCTCCTCGGCCTTCGGGAAACCCCGCTCCCTCAACAGCTCCAGCACCCCCTGGACCAGTTCGTCGGGCACGGAGGCCCCCGAGGTCAGGCCAATGGTGGAGACGCCATCGAGCCAGGCGTCCTGGATCTCGTGGGGGTAGTCGATGCGTTCGGAACGTTTCGCGCCGGCCTCGAGCGCGACCTCCACCAGGCGCATCGAGTTCGACGAGTTCCTTGACCCGACCACGATCATCAGGTCGCAGTGGGGTGCGATCTGTTTGACCGCCTGCTGCCGGTTCTGGGTGGCGTAACAGATGTCGTCGGTGGGTGGGCTCATCAGCAGCGGAAACTTCTGCTGCAGGCGGGTGACGGTCTCCATGGTCTCGTCGACACTGAGGGTGGTCTGCGACAACCAGACGAGGGGTTTGTCGGCGGGCATGTCAAGGCGGTCGACGTCGTCGGGGCCTTCCAGGAGGGTGGTGCGGTCCGGGGCCTCCCCCATGGTGCCCTCCACCTCCTCGTGCCCGGCGTGTCCGATCAGGAGGATGTCGGTGTCCTTGGCGGCGAACCGTTTCGCCTCGCGGTGCACCTTCGTCACGAGCGGGCAGGTGGCGTCGATGGTGCGCAGCTCGCGGCGAGCAGCTTCCTCGCGCACCGCCGGGGAGACGCCGTGCGCGGAGAACACCACCAAGGCATCGGCGGGCACCGCGTCCAGTTCGTCGACGAAGATTACCCCCCGATCCTCGAGGGTCGAGACGACGTGCTTGTTGTGCACGATCTGTTTGCGCACGTAGATGGGCGGGCCGTACGTCTCAAGGGCCTTCTCCACGGTGGTGACGGCGCGGTCCACGCCCGCGCAGTATCCGCGTGGCGCAGCGACGATGACCCGCTTGCTGGTGCTCATGCGGGCCAGTGTACGGGGCGCACACCGTCTCCCAGTGTTTCCAACCGAGCGTCGGTCAGGTGGTCAACGCCCCGGGAATCAGGATCGCCAGCAGCGCCGCAGTGGCGATCATCTCCGTGTAGCCGAGCTGTTTGGTGGTCACCTTGCGGCCCTTCATCACCCCCAGCGAGGGCACCAGCCACGCCCGCAGCGTGCAGGTGATGAAGAACGCCACCAGCCACCAGCGGGGCAGGTGGAAGTCGACGAGCGCGAACAGCACCGCGCAGGCCGCGTGCCAGGTGACGGAGTAGGCGATGTAGCTCACCCGACCGCGTTCCCGCACGTTGGTCTTGACATAGAACACGGTGCCGAAGAAATACCCGAAACAGGCCAGCGACAGCCCCGCCAGCACCGGCAGACCAGCGAGGTGGAGCGGCCCCTCTGAGCCGAGCACCAGGGGCAGCGCAGCGGCAGCCAGCACCGTCACGAAACCCGCCAGCAACGACCTCTCACGGCGTTTCCACGCCAGCCACAACCCGATCCCGGTGAGCGGCCCGAACACCAGCGCCCACGCCCACCACGCGGGCTTCAGCGCCAACAGCAGGATGCCGAGGACGACGGTGATCGCGCCGTAGGTGATCACGGCGCGGCGATACCTGGGTTTGAAGTTCGATTTCAGCCACGTCGCCGTGGCGAAGAAGGCGAAGTAGCCGATCACCCACACCGGGGCCAGCAACGCCAGCGGCCACGAGAACCGGCCGGCCCCGATGGCCCAGATCAACCCCATGACGTAGGGCATGATCAGCATCGCCCAGGCCCCGTGATGGTTCGGCACCCAGCCCTGCGAATGTCCCCCGGGTTTCCGGGTTCCCTTCCTGCTGCTCACAGCACCGAATATTAAGCGGGCCACACAGGCGGTGTTTTCCGGGGGCGGGAGTCGCGATGTGGCCGGGGAACTGCCGGTGGCCGAACGTCAGTGCGACGAGGGATCGTTGAACTTGAAATTTCCCAAGGCGGCGGCGAAATTGATACCGATGATCCCCGCCCACACCACCAGTCCCATAAAGATTCCGCCGAGCGAGAGTGAAATCGCGGTCAACGGGACGGCGAGGACCATCGACACCACCGCCAGCACCATCGGGTTGTAGGGACGATTACGACGCTGCATGTAGGCCATCTGCGCAGGGGTGAGGGTCGGGGCCGGGAATACCGGCCTCGGGGGCGTCGCCTGCTGGCGCCTGATCTCGGCGCCCACTTTCTCAGCGAACGACTCAACGAGCGCAGGTTCCATCTCCGGACCGAGGTCTTTCCGGGCCGAGAGCGCGGCTCCAAATTCGGATCTGTCGAGGGGCTGCTGACTCATGTTCCTAGACTAGTCCGAATAAATGTCAGGTTGCATGGGTAGGCTCCCTGACATGGCCCTGACCAGTTCTCCCGAGCATCCGCAGCCGTTGGCGCGAGTCGTCGGCGCGGTCGCGGACTGGGTGGGCAGGCTCGGCGAGATCTGGGTGGAGGCGCAGGTCATCGAGATCAAACGCCGCGCCGCGCCCACCCAGTTCCTCACCCTGCGGGATCGGTTCGCCGACGTCTCCTGTTCGGTGACGACCACGGCTTTCGTGCTGGATGCGGCGGGCCCGCTGCCGGAGGGCTCGCAGGTGGCGGTGCGCCTGAAGCCGCGGGTGTGGGAACCCAATGCATCGCCCAGTTTCGAATGCCTGGAGCTGCGGGTGGCCGGGGTCGGCAGGTTGCTGGCCGAACTGGACGCGCGGCGCCGCAAACTCCAGGCCGAGGGCCTGTTCGATCCCCACCGCAAACGCCCGCTACCGCTGCTGCCCCGCCGCATCGGGCTGATCACCGGCAAAGATTCCGACGCCGAACGCGACGTGCTGCGCAACGTGGCCCGTCGCTGGCCGGCACGTTTCACCGTCGCACATTCGCCGGTCCAGGGGCCGGGTGCTGCCGCGTCGGTGATGCAGGCCCTCCAGGACCTCGACGAGGACCCGGAGGTCGATGTCATCGTCATCGCCCGTGGCGGCGGGGCCCTGGAGGATCTGCTGCCGTTCTCTGACGAGGGCCTGGTGCGGGCTGTCGCGGCCTGCCGCACGCCGGTGGTCTCCGCCATCGGACACGAATCCGACACCCCACTGCTGGATTTCGTCGCCGCCCTGCGGGCCTCCACACCCACCGACGCGGCCTCCCGCATCGTCCCGGAGTTCGCAGCCGAACAGGACCTCGTCGTCCTGGCCCGCGCCCGGCTTCGGCAGGCCATCGAGGCGCGGATCGGACAGGCTGACCAGGAACTCGCGGAGCTGCGACGCCGCCCCGTCCTCGCTAGTCCCGCCGCCGCTCTGGAGGGGCACCGCGATCGCCTCGCCCTGCTGCGTCACCGGCTCCGCACCGCCGTCGACCAGCAGCTCACCAGCAGACGAACCGACCTGGCTTCTCACCTGTCGGCGGTGCGGGCCCTGTCCCCCGCAGCCACCCTGCAACGCGGCTACGCCTTGCTTGTCGACGAGGCACAGCACGTCGTCTCCGGCGTCGCCGATGCCCCCGTCGGGGGAACGTTGACAGCCCATCTGGCCGATGGCGAACTCACCCTCACCACGCAGGCCAGTCACCCGAAGGAGTCCCGATGACCACACCCACGACGTTGTCCTACGAGGAGGCCCGCGACGAGCTGGTCAAGACCGTCGCCATGCTGGAGTCGGGTGGTACGACGCTGGCGGAGTCCATGGCGCTGTGGAAACGCGGCGAGGAACTGGCAGCCATCTGCCAGGCCCACCTGGACGAGGCGAGGGCAGCCGTCGAGAAGCACACCGCTGAGCAGTGAGGCACACGACCCTCCCCTGAAACCGACCCAGCTGACTTGCGGATCCGGTGTAGAGCCTGCGTCGATTCCCGGAGCGTTCCGCAACAATGGGGGCGTGGATTTCTTCGGATGGTTGACAACCATCTGGGATGTGGCCTCACTCCGGGTGATTGAGGACCCCTCCCTGGGGTTACCCAGCCTGCCCACCGCCGGGCTCATCGCGCTGGTGGCGGGGGTCTCCACCCTGCTCGGGCACTGCGCCGTGCTGTTCATCAACCGCGTCAGGGGAGTCCGGTTCCTGGCGATGCTGCTGGTCGGCGGGATCTTCCTCACCCTGCTGTACACCATCCAGGCGCTGATTCTGTGGGTAGTGGCGGGTCCCATCACTCAGCACGGCATACACCTCACCGACCTGCTGGCGGTGACGTTGTCCTCCACCGCTCCCCTGGCCTACGGATTCCTGGTGTTCTTCCCCTATCTCGGTGTGCTGATCGGGCGCATCCTGCAGGGCTGGAGCGCGATCTGCCTGTGGCTGCTGGTGACGGCGGCCATGAAGACCAGCTGGTGGCAGGCCCTGATCGCCACCAGCCTGGCCTGGGGCATCATGCAGCTCGCCTCGCGGTTGCTCGGGCATCCCATCGCGTACCTCACCGGTCGCGTCTGGACCTTGGTGACGGGTCGGCCTGCGATCCTGGGGCCTCGGGACATGCTGGCCGGAGCGCCGTTTATCCCCGTCGAGGCGAAGGCGATCCCGTGATCCGGCCAATGATTCTCGTCCTGCTCGAGGTGACACTGCTGGTGATCATCGTCCTGGCGCTGCTGGCTCCCCTCGAATCCCTCGAATGGTGGGCGCGACGCTACCCGACGCCCTCCCTTCCGGCCCCGAAACCCACACCCGCCACCGACATCCGGCGGTTCGCGGTGTATCTGTCGGGCATCGCGGTGCTCGACGGAAGATCGATATCGCGCCGCGAACACGCGGTGCTGGAGGAGGTACGCAACCAGCTTCCTGACGTGATCATCACCGAGGACGTGTTCCCCTACGCCATGGAGAATCGCGGCCTGCCGCAGCGCGCCACCGCCTGGTTGTGGCGTCGCCTGGACTGGGTGCGACACCGGTTTCCCTGGTCGCCGTTGCCGTTCCTGATCAATCTGCGCAACGTCATGCAGGTGCTGGTCTCCGCCGATCCGCGCTACGGCGGCACCTACAACTTCGGGGTCGCGTGCGTGGTGTGGCGTTCCCTCCTGAACGCAGGCTACGATCCCGACAACCCGGCGCCGGTGACGTTGATCGGCTACTCCGGTGGCGCGCAGATCGCCTGCGGGGTGGCCCGTTTCCTGGCCGCCCACGACGTGCAGGTTGACGTCGTCTCCATCGGCGGGGTCTATGCCGACGATCCGGGGCTGGATCACATCGGTTCGCTGACGCACCTCAAAGGCAGCCGCGACCGCACCCAGTCGCTGGGTACCCTCGCCTTCCCCGGGCGCTGGTTCACAGCACCCCTGTCCCCCTACGGTCGCGCCCTCAGGGATGGTCGTATTCACACCGTCAACATGGGACCGATCTCACACGCCAACTACTTTTCTCGTCACATCACCCTGGCCGACGGTCGTACCCCGAAACAGGAGACCATCGAGCAGCTTGTCGAGGCGCTGCGTCACTGACCTCAGCGGCTACCGACCGAAACGGCGTTCTCGCTGGGTGTAGTTGCGCAGGGCACGCACGAAATCGACCTTGCGGAAGTCCGGCCACAGGGCCTCACAGAAGTAGAACTCACTGTGCGCCGACTGCCACAGCAGGAAACCGGAGAGCCGCTGCTCCCCCGAGGTGCGAATGATCAGGTCCGGATCCGGTTGGCCCTTCGTGTACAGGTGCTCCGAGATCTCATCGATCTCGACGGTGGCCGCAACCTCCTCCAGGGTGCGCCCCTGGGCGGCCCGTTCCGCCAGCAGTGACCTGAAGGCGTCGCGCAGCTCGTGTCGGCCACCGTAGCTGACCGCGACGTTGATGTGCATGCCCTCCACTGCTTCGGTTCTGGCCGCCGACGCCCTGAGGCTGGTGGCCCGCTCCGTGGGCAGCAGGTCGAGATCACCGACCGCCTGCACCCGCCACCGCCCCGTGTCGGCCAGCGCCACCACCAGTTCGTCGATGACCTCCAGCAGCGGTTCCAGCTCGTCCGCGGCGGATCGGTCGAGGTTGTCGGTGCTCAACACCCACAACGTGATGACAGGTATTCCGATGTCATCGCACCATTCGACGAACTGCTGCAGCTTCGCGGCCCCTGCGCGATACCCCGCGACAAGGGGCTGCCCGGGGGCGTTGAGCCGTGCCCACCGACGGTTGCCGTCCGCCAGTACCGCGACGTGCCGTGGCATGGCGGAGCGATCCAGTCGTTTGATCACTTGGGCCTCGTACGTGGAGTAGAGCCAGGCAGGAGGCCAGATGCGATCGATGAACCGGCTTGTCGCAGACATGCCCCAAGGGTAGACCCGCAGACACGGAACTCGTCCGTGCCCGCCGGCAATGTGCATCCTCAGCTGCAGGTCTTGCCGTCCTCGGGGAGGGTGCCCTCCTGAAGATAAGCGGTGATCGTCTCGTCGACACACGTGTTGCCCGCGCTCACGGCACCATGGCCGGGACCGTCGTAGGTGAGCAGATGCCCGGATTCGAGCTGCTTCGCCATGCTGACGGCCTGCTGGTAGGGGGTCGCGGAATCACCCGTCGACCCGACCACCAGGATCGGCGCCGCGCCCTTGCCGGTCAGTTTCAGGTTGGGTGCGGAATTGGCGGTCCAGCGTTCGCAGACCAGTTCCGTACCCATGTTGCTGCCAAACACCGGGGCCTTCTCGGCCATCTTCTTCCGTATGTCATCGGTGGCGGCCACCCCCGCGTCCGGATGGTCTACGCAGCGGATGGCCGGGAAGGCGTAGGCCGAGGTTTCCCATCCGTTTGCCCGGCGGCCCGTCAGGTCGTCGTTCGCTTTGAGGAGGGTCTTGCCTTTGCCGTTCATCGCTGCCTCAATGGTGCGGGTGAGCAGCGGGTAGGCCTCCTCCCCCGAATAGAGATACAAAGCGATGCCGATCGCTCCCTGGCCCTGCGTCACCTGCCGGTCCTCGACCGTGAGCGGGTTGGCGTCGAGCCCGTGCAGGAAGGAGTTGATGCGGGATGTCACCTCGTCGCGCGAGTTCCCGAGGGAGCAGGATTCCTCGCCCGCGCACCAGTCCGCATAAAGTCCGAGGGCCGTCTCGAAACCCTCGGCCTGGAACACCTCCCCCTCGTTAGTGATGTCGACGGCTGAATCCAGCACCAGGCGCCCCGTGTGTTCCGGAAACAGTTCCGCGTACATCGAACCGATGAAGGTGCCGTAGCTGACCCCCACGTAGTTGAGTTTCTCCGCACCCATGAGGAAACGCAGCAGGTCGAGGTCGCGGACGTTCTCGATGGTGGTGAGGTGATCCAGAAGCTCACCGGAAGCTTCCCGGCATTCCCGGGCGAAGGCTGCCCAGGAGTCGTTGAGGGCGGTTTTCTCCGCCTCGTCGTCCGGGGTGCTGTCCGCACTGTAGGCCGCATCGGTTTGTTCCGTGGTTCCGCACTGCACGTGGGTGGATTCCCCGGAACCGCGCGGATCCCACGCGACGATGTCGTATCCCTTCCACCTGTCACGTCCCAGGGTCGTGGCGAACGATCCCGCCTCCACGCCGGGACCACCGGGATTGACGAACAACGGACCCTTCGTCGGGTTCTCGGAGGCCACCTTCGTGATCTTGATGTCCAGCGCAGCCTTGCCGGGGTTGTCCCAGTCCAGGGGCACCTTCATGGTGGCGCATATGGCCTTGCCGCAGGGCTGCCAGCTCAAGGACTGCTGCCAGTAGGGGGTCAGGTCATCACCGAGGGCAGCGGGAAGTTGCACCGTCGGATTGGTTGCCTTGACATCGAGCTGACGATCGGGGTTCTCGACCGGCTCCTGCGGCCATGTCTCGTGATCGGAGACAGGAATCGCGGGCACCCCGGGTTTCTGATCACCGACAGCAGGAGCCGGCTGGGTTGACGACTCACCCGTCGGTTTCTCCCTCTCCTGCTGCTTTCCCGGGGACAGCATCCCGCTGGCGAAGAACACCACCACGAGAACAATCGCGAGAAAGATCAGCATTCCCTGGAACCAGACAATCCCTCTGCGCATCAGCTCTCCTCCTCTGGGGCGACGTGGCGCGCCCCTCGGTTCTTTT
>JABCNW020000260.1 GCA_013333945.2 Propionibacterium sp. | reverse complement strand
CGTGCAGCCTCCTTGTCGACCGACTTGATGTCGTCGTCGGCAGCCTTCAACCCGAGCTCGTAGGCCACCTTGTACTCGGTGTAGTTCTGGAGGACGTCGAGGATGAAGCCTTCCTCGATGGCTTGGCGCATCGTGTAGCGGTGGAACGGTTTGGGCAGCAGTTCACCGTTGTCATCCAGGTCGTCGTAGTCCGGCGTCCCGAACAGTTCGAGGGTTTTCTCCTTCGGGGTTGCCGTGAACGCCAGGTACGTCAGATTGGGGGTCTCGGCTCGCTGCGGCAGTTCTGCGGCAAGCATGGCCTGCGTATCGATCTCACCGCCGTCCTCCACGTCGGCCTGCTCGTTCGGGCTCAGCACCGTCTTCAACTTTGCTGCTGCCGTGCCCGTCTGTGACGAGTGCGCTTCGTCCGCGATCACCGCATACTGACCGCCCGAGGAATCGGCCTGCTCGCGTAGGTACTTCAGCGTGAACGGCGCGGTCTGGATCGTGACCACGATGATCGGCGTCTTCAACCGGAGGGCATCGGTCAGTTCCCCCGACTTCGGCCCACCGGCCCCGTCAATCCGCACCATCTGCGCATGTTGGGGATCCAACTGCCGCATGGCCGTCGACATCTGCTTGTCGAGCACGTTACGGTCGGTGACCACGATCACCGAATCGAAAACCTTTTTGTTGTCTCGGTGCAGAGCCGCGAGGCGGAAGGCCGTCCAGACGATGGTGTCGGTCTTGCCCGAACCAGCCGAGTGCTCGATCAGGTAGCGCTCGCCGACGCCCACCTCGCTCACTCGTGCCACGATCTTCTCCACTGCATCCCACTGGTGGAAACGTGGGAAACGCAATGACGTGGACTTCTCCGTCTGACCTGTAACCGGGTTCGGTTTCTCGTCGGTGCGCACGACGATGAACTTGGTCAGGATGGTCAGGAAGGCATCCTTGTCCAGCACGTCACGCCAGAAGTATTCGGTGCGAGCGCCGTCCGGGTTCAGCGGATTGCCCTTGCCGGTGCCGTCGCCCTGGTTGAACGGCAAGAAGGTGGTCTTGGCGCCCTTCAGGTCCGTCGTCATCGAGACCTCGTTGTCGGTGACGACGAAATGCACCAAGGCGCGTTTGCCCCAAGCCAGCAGGACGTCCTTGCCGTCAGCGCCCGGGTTGCGATCGTTCATGTACTGCACCTGTCCGCGCACCACCGACTGGGTGAACTCGGTCTTCAACTCAATGGTTGCCACTGGGATGCCGTTGCAGAACAGCACGAGGTCGATGGACTTGTTTGGGTTCGTGATCGAATAGTGCACCTGCCGGACCACCCGCAGGACGTTGCGCTGATAGTCCTGCACCGTCTTGGGGTTCATCGTCTCGGTCGGTTTAGCCTGCACCATCTGGAACCGGGCCGAGACACGCCTGAAACCCTTCCGGAGCACCGTCAAGGTGCCCCCGCCCCCCGCGACATTGCTGAGCGTCTCAGCCAAGGCATTGAGGATGCCATCCTTCGCCTTCGTCTGGGCTGCAGGGCCCACGCCTGGTTTGACGATCTTGGCGAGTTCGTCCGGCTGAGTGGCCTCCAACCACGCGAAGACATCCTCTGGGAACAAAGCGCGCTGCTTGTCGTAGCGCGCAGCCGATCCCTCCTCGTACACCCAGCCCTGGCTCTGGAGGCGAGCGACAATCTCGACTTCCATCGCAAGCTCCTTGTACGCCTGCGTCACGACGCCTCCTCGATACGCTCGATGCCGGTGGTGGGGTCAATCCTGCCGCTGACGGCGGCAGTAATGAGGGCCTCGCGTCGCTCCTGTAGCAGACTCAACATCTCATGGACACCGATGATGAGAGTGTCCATGGTCCGTAAGGTGGTTTGCAAACGAGCCACTCGTTCGTTCTGCTCATCTAGGGTGGGCACGTTCATGGGCAAGTCAAGAATGCTATGAAGACTAATATTCTGCATTGAATCGCTTGTTCCAGTTGCTTCGATCTCAATAAGGTCGCGATAGGGGCGAGTTCCGAGTATCAAAGCAATGAAGTGAGGGTTGTTGTGGCCAACATTGAATGCGTACAATTTATCGCTTAACATCAGTCGAGGCATGGCTTTTGTTACAACCGCAGCGCTCCCCAACAATGTCCGAGTGTTTGCGCGAGAAATGACAATATCTCCGATGCCGGGTACGCAAGATGGATCAGGTGAAATCTCGTCAGGGAGTTTCTTGTTCTCCAGGGCATTGAAAATGCCGCTGTTCACGCATCCAACTTTGAGAACACCCCACTCGCTTACTCCATCTGCTGGGTGAGGAAGACACTGTGGACTGACGCCTTGGCGTACTCCTGTTACGACGTGTTTCATTCGTGGACCAAGAAGGCAACATCTTTCCGCGTCAAGGTGATAGGCTATGGCTGCTCGCCTGCGCTCATGCGTCAGAGTTAGCAGATGCTCCTGCGCTTCGATCATGGCGTCGATCTGCGCAGTCTCACGGTCGAGGAAATCAGCAATTTGGACCTGCTTAGGCACGGTCAGATATGGGATTCTCGTGCTCTTCAATGCCTCTGTCGACAGTTCAAGGAATGTTGTGCCGTTGGATCGTACCTGAAGGTTGGCAGTCGACGCCTGGAGCGCATAGGCCAGGTAGCGGGAGTTTAGCCTTTTATCGGGTACGAGTGCCTTGCAGCCTTGGTTGAAAGCCGTTCTTTGGGTGGCGATAGCGACATACCCCACAGGAGCGCGTGTTGAAAGGAGGACGCTCCCCGCTGGCACGGCAGATGAGCCTGTTTCCAGTCCCTCATCTGTCAGGGTTCGGAGGGTATCTGACAGTTCGCCGCCGTGGGCCGTCCCCAAATCGACGGGTGTTGCCCAAGGTACGTCGCCGTCCCAGTTTGATGCGTCCCCCTTGGGGGTGCCGCCGTTCACGATATGGGCCAAACGGCGAAGGGGAACGGTTCTCATGCCTTCACCTCCGCAAAGAGCGCTTGCACGCGGGCGATGGCTGCTTGGACGTCGGCGTCGATCTCTGCCAGTGGGCGCGGAGGCACGTACTTGTAGAAGACGCGGGTGAAGGGGATCTCGTAGCCGACTTTGGTCCGAGTGCGGTTCACCCAGGCTTCCGGGGCCCATGGCAGAACCTCCCGCGCAACGTAGGTGTCGATGTCTTCGGTGAGGGGTACGTTCTCGGTATCCCGCAGCGAGGGGTCTGGCTCGGGCTCGCCCTTGAGATTGGTGACCAACTCTCCTTCGGGGGAGGACTTCGCGAAGGCTCTCATGACTGCGGTGCGTTGAGCCAGTTTGAGGCCCATCTCCTGGGCGACCAGGGCGGCTCCCAGCTCCTTGTCGAAGTCACGTCGAGATGTCCAAACGGTCTCGTGGTCCATGCTCTCCAAGGCGGCCCTGAGCCGTTCCCGCAGTACCTTGTCCATCTTCTTGATCGGCGTCAGCGACAAAGCCTGCTCAATCCGGTCCTGATCCACCGAGAAGACCTGGCGCAGCGGCTGTTCGACGGTGATCGTCCGATAGCCGAACTCCTCGGTACGCAGCACCTTGGATAGGCCGGGGTCAGCGTCTTCAAACTGTCCGTACAGGTGAGTGATGGTTTGCATGTTGGCCTCGGACAGGTAGCGGCGCTTGGATCCGATGGACTTGCGCATCTTCTCCCACTGGGCCGTTGCGTCGATCAACTGGACCTTGCCCTTGCGTTCGGCGGATTTGGCGTTGTCGAGCACCCAGATGTAGGTCGCGATGCCCGTGTTGTAGAAGAGGTCGTTGGGCAGGCCGATGATGGCGTCCACGAGATCGTTTTCCAGAAGATGACGACGCACTTCCGACGGCCCTTCTCCGGCTCCGCCCGTGAACAGGGGTGATCCGTTGAGGACGATGGCCCCACGCCCACCGCCCTGCGCAGCGGGCCGCAGCTTCGAGACCAGATGCTGCAGGAACAGCAACGCCCCGTCGTTGACGCTCGGCAGGCCAGCGGCGAAACGTCCGTCTTCACCGTCGCGCTCTCGCTCGTCCTTGACTGCCTGCTGTTGGACCTTCCATTCCTGCCCGAACGGTGGGTTCGCGAGGCAGTAAGAGAACGTCTTGCCCTCGTGGCCGTCCTTCAAGAGCGTGTCCCCGAAGTAGATGTTCGAGGAGTCCTGGTTCTTGATGATGAGGTCTGCCTTGGCCATGGCGAAGGACAGGGGGTTGAACTCCTGGCCGAACAGGTTCAGGGTGGCTTGTCCGTTGTGCTGGCGTAGCCACGAGTGGGCTTCTGAGAGCATGCCGCCTGTCCCGCAAGTGGGGGCGTAGACCTGGCGGATCAGGTGGGGATCAGAAAGGTCCTCGGTGTCGGGTGCGAACAGCAGTGAGACCATGAGCCGGATGACCTCGCGCGGGGTGAAGTAGTCACCCGCGAGGTCTTTGCTCGACTCCATGAACCGTCGGATCAGTTCCTCGAAGATATCCCCCATCTCGGCGTTGCTCACCCTGTCAGGGTGGACGTCGAGGGCGGCAAACTTTTGGACTATCCCCGTCAGCCGTTCGCGCTCGTCTAGGGTGTCGATGACCGAAGCCATGTTGAACCGTTCGAAGACGACCTGCACCTCGTCGTTGAAGCCCACCACGTAGTTCTGGAGGTTTGCGGCCAGGTTTGCCGGGTCGCCCAGCGTCTTCAAGGTGAAGGGAGAGGTGTTGTAGAACGACTGGCCCGAGGCCCGCTTCAGCATTTCGTGGCGTACGAGTCCCGGTGCAGTCTCGTATTTCTCAAACGCTCCCAGCACCGCCTGTTTCGTGTCTGCCAGTACCGCGTCGAACCTGGCCAGTATCGTGAACGGCAGGATGACCGTGCCGAACTCCTTGTGCCGGTATGGGCCACGAAGCATGTCAGCGATGCTCCAGATGAAGTTCGGGTCGGGACGGCTCACTGTATTTACTCGCCTTCTGATTGGGG
>JABCNW020000259.1 GCA_013333945.2 Propionibacterium sp. | reverse complement strand
TCGCTGCTGAAAAAGAAGATCTTCAAGGATCTTGTCGCCGAAGCAGGTTCCGTGGAGGAGTTGATGGCTGATCGCATCGATGTGATCGAAGGGGATCTCCCGGACGCACCGAAGCTACCACGCGACATCGACGTAATGGTTCACTGCGCAGGAGACGTCTCCTTCGACCCGCCCATCGATGCTGCGTTCAAGACCAATGTGCTCGGCGTCAAGGCATTGCTGAAACGATTTCGTGAATCCTGTTCCGACGAGAACGGCAACTTGGTGCGCGTCCCGCACTACGTCCACATCTCGACGGCCTACACCGCGGGGCGTCGCAGGGGACCTATCCCGGAGGCCGCCCACCCCCACGAAGTGGACTACGAGGCCGAGACCCGGGCCGCTTTGGCGATGACGGACCTCGTCGAGGCCCGGTCCCGTACCTCCGAGCAATTGACGGCGCTGCGCAAGGAAGCCGAGAAACTGCACCGCCGCGCCGGGTATCTCACCACCAGCGAGGACACCGAAAGGCGACGCCTCGAGTGGGTGAAGAAGGAATTGGTAGCCGCGGGCACGGAACGGGCCCGTTCGCTGGGGTGGACCGATGTCTACACCTTCGCCAAAGCGATGGGCGAGGTCGTCGTTGCGGACCTGTGCCATGACATGCAGGTCTCCATTGTCCGCCCTGCCATCGTGGAGTCGTCGCTGAAATACCCCTACCCGGGATGGATCGAGGGCTTCAAGATGGCCGATCCGATCATCCTGGCCTATGGGCGAGGACAGTTGCCGGAGTTCCCGGCCTCCCCGGATGCCGTGATCGACATCATTCCCTGTGACTACGTGGTCAACACCATCGTTGCGGTCTGCGCTACCCAACCGAAGGTGGGGCAACCGGAGTTCTACCACTGTTCCTCGGGGGCCAGAAACCCCCTGACCTTCCGTGGTATCTACGAACACATCCGCTCCTACTTCTCGCGTCACCCATACCGCGATGGACAGGGCTCCCACCAATTGGCGACGTGGAACTTTCCGGGACCGGAACCGGTGGAACGCAAGCTTTGGTTTGCAGAAAAAGGGGTCGCGATAGGCAATTGTCTGCTGGGATTCGCTCCACGCGGGAAGAGGACCCGCGCGGCTGCCCGGGCTCTCGACAAGACTGCGAAGCAGCTGGACTTTCTCAACAGGTACCTGGGCCTTTACGGTGAGTATCTCCAATCCGAGCTGCACTTCGTCGATGACTGCACCCTTGCGCTCCACAACAGCCTTCATGAGAAGGACCGCGAGGTCTTTGGGTTCGACTCGGGAAATCTCGACTGGACTCACTACCTGGAAGACGTTCATGCCCCGGCCATCACCGATCCCGTACGCCGTCTCGAGGCTGCCCGGCGTCGTCGCAAAGCCCGCTCCGCTACCTACCGGGACCTTAAACCCGCCAAACCTGGAACGGTGCTGGCAGCCTTCGATCTAGATGGCACCGTGATGACCACCAATGTCATCGAAACCTACCTGTGGTTGAAGCTGCCTGAGCTTTCCCTGACGCAGCGTGCGGGGGAATTGATGAGGGTTGTCGCTCAGCTTCCCAACTACCTGGGCGCCGAACGCAAAGATCGTGGCGTCTTCCTGCGGCAGGTCTATCGCCGCTATGAGGGTGCACAGTTGGATGAGCTGGAGCACTTCGTCGATGAACGTTTGACGTCTTTCGTATTGGACCGAACCTCGCCCGAAGCGGTTCGGCGTATCCGGGAGCATCGGGAGGCGGGACACACCACGATCCTGCTTACTGGTGTCATCCGCCCCTTGACCAGACCGTTCGAGGGGCTTTTCGACCACATCGTCGCCGCCGATCTGGCGACGGATGAGGATGGGGTGTGCACCGGTTTCCTGACCGGACCTCCCATGGTGGGGGATTCCCGGGCAGCCTGGCTCACCCATTACGCTGGCCTCCACGGCGTTGATCTGTCAGCATCCTTCGCATACGCGGACAGCCACGTTGACCTGCCGATGTTGCGTTCTGTCGGCAATCCCGTTGCGGTCAGCCCCGATATCGGCTTGATGCGTGCCGCAAAGGAGTCCGGTTGGTCCATCATCGAGTGGCCCTCTCATGCGATGCAACCCAGATGGAAGCTACCGTCATGAGTCGTCCCGGCTTTGCGCTGAAGGTCGACGAGCACACCCCACAGCTGCTCACCCTTGCGGGGGACAGAGTTCGTCTGCAGCGTTTTCCTATCGGAACCGAGGTGATCTACCCTCCACAGCCCGTTGCCTCCTCGGACCCCGTCGCTCTGGTTGAGGGGGCTCTCGCGAATCCCGTCGACAGCGCATCTTTGGAAAAGTTGCTGCGGCCCGGCATGAAGCTGACCCTCGTGGTGGGCAATGTCGACCCGGTGCAGCCGAGGATGCGTTTCGACATCAGACGCACCATCCTTGAGCGCGTTCTCGAGCATGCCGCCAGAGCACAGGTAGACGATGTTGCCATCGTGGTGGCAGGTGGTCTGGGGCCCCGTTGGGGCGGTCAGGAGATCGTTGAGGCCCTCGGGGATCGTGTCGCTACGTCTTTTCTTCCCGAGGGAAGAATCATCAGCCATGACGTGACTGCGGAGGATCTGGTTACTGTTGTCACCTTGTCTGGGGAACCTGTCAGGGTAAATTCGCGAATCGCGGAGTCGGACCTGGTGGTGTCTGTGGACATCTGCCATGGTCCGAGAGAACCGATGTCGTTGGCGGTTGGGGCAACCGATGTGGCCACCATCAACCGTGTCTGCGGATTCGCTGGTAGTGATTCAGCACGCAGGGAAATCACCACTGCGATTCACGGTGCCATTCCCATTTTCTCGGTGGCCGCGGTGCTCGGACAGCCCTACCTTGGGCGTCAGCTGAGTTTCATGAACCACTGCGAGTGGGAGTGGCGGCTTCCCGAACAGGTCGCCTATGCAACAGCTCGTCAGTTCGTCTCTCTGATGCCTCGGCAGGGTACTCAGAAACTTTACGCGGCGCCGCGAGCGGATTATGAACTCTGTGATGTGATCGGAGGCGCTCCCACGCAGGTGGCTGCCCGCGCCGCAGAGGTGTGGCGGGCCGCCAATACCGTAGCGGCGCCGCAAACCGGAATCCTCCTGACCTCCGTGTGGGGTAGCAGTTTCGATCCGGGGGATCCTGTGGGATCACCTGTCAATGCTGCGCACCAAGCCCTGTGCGATGCGGGAACTGATGCGGAGCATTCCTTTCTGCGGAACGACGGGGTGCTCATCGCGTTTCATCCGCTCAGCCGGATCTTCCCGAACCGGATTCTCGCCCCGGCTGCCGATTTCTTCACCAAGGTGCTTCCTCTCACGAAGGAACCGACCGAGATTCATGAAAGATGTGAACCCCAGGTCCTCGACGACGACTGGTATGTGAAGCTCTACCGCAACCACAATGCATGGCATCCGTTGGCCGTTTTCCACACCTGGTACGAGATTTGCCGTGCAACCAGCCGACTGGCTGATGTCATCTGGGTGGGAGCGGATCGTGAAACCACTCGTATCCTTGGCCAGCGGGCAGCGACCACGTTGGATGACGCACTTGAATTGGCCTGGCAGATCACCGGTGACCGAGAGCCCGCTACCTACCTGCACGGGCCCGGACGGATCCTCGGAGAGCTTCGGTGATTACCTGGTTCTCCGACATGCTGGGGTTCGCCCGGACGGGATTCGGGCTCGTGCAGCGACGTCCGACAGACGCACCACACCCTGTGGGGCACAAACACAACCGTTTGGCACGCTCAGACCTGACCGAAACCCCAAACCCGTTCAACCCTTTGACCTGGCGCTTGGACTATCAGGTGGCCGGTCTTGATTCGTTGACAGGAGTGGAGGGGCCGGTTGTCTTCGCAGTCAATGGACAAGGAGTGCTTGACTGGCAGGTTCTGAAAGCTGTGTTGCCCGCCCGGCTGCGCACGACCACCCGGAGTGTCAATAGTGCGCTGACGAAGGGCCGAAGCATCGTCGTCTTCTCTGAACCCTCACTCATCGACGGTGGGGTGGGGGAATTCACCACCCTGCTGGCGGAACTGGCAACCGAGCACAATGTGCCGATAATTCCTGTGGCGGTCGTCGGGACCTTCAAACTGAACGAGGTGCTGAAGCTGGCTCTGAGGCGAAGGCCCCGGATCTCCGTGCGGTTCGGGTCACCGATCTATGTCCGGGGCAGGTCGGTCACGGAAACAACCGACGTACTCCAGGGAGCGATAGGTGCGCTTTTTCACAGCGATGAGCTCTCATGGTGGGCGGTCCGAAGGCATGCTCCCATGGCCAGCGGCGAGCCTATGCCCCGCTGGCGTAGGCTCTGGCAACAGACGGCACCGCGTCCCGATCGGCAGCGGCGCATCTGGAAGAGTGATGGGTGAGGAGGAGTTGTGGATCCTTACATCGAGAACAATCTCGCATGGCGCATTCTCACCCAAGATGACTGGGATGATCTTCTCTCGTTGAGAGCCCAGCTGGAAGCGCTGGATGACCTCGTGTTACCCGCTACCGACCGGGTGATCGGAGAAAACGTGCAAACCGTGACTCCGGGAGATGCCATTGGTGGTTGGGACTCCTACGGAAATCTGTCGGCATTCGGGTGGAATATCCCGGAACCGGGAAGCCATCCTGCGAAACTTTTTCTGCTCGGTGGGGTTCACCCAACCCACAGATATCAGGGAATCGGGCGTGCATTGTTGGCCTGGCAGGAGGAGAGGGCGCTCACCTGGCGGGACGAGCATCATCCAGAGGAGCCGATCTGGCTCGGCTCCTACGTGGAAGCGGATCAGGTCTGCCTGCGACATCTTCTTCTGGAACGAGGATTCTCGGCGGAACGCTACTTCTTCGACATGCACAGAGAATTGTTTGACCTTCCCAGGCCGCACGATGTTCCCGGGCTGGTCTTCGAGAACTTCAGTCCAGAACGCAGCCACCAGGTGCTGCAACTGCACAATTCGTGCTTCAGCGCCCAGATAGACGATGATGCATGGGCGGAGTCACTGAAAGAGGAGACCTTCCGCAGCGACTGGTCATGGATCGCGATCAGCGGGGATGAAGTCGTCGGATACTGTCTGTCGGGGACCGACGACGCCGCGGGGCTGGACGGTGTGATGGAGGGGTGGTGCGACC
>JABCNW020000258.1 GCA_013333945.2 Propionibacterium sp. | reverse complement strand
GAAACCGGGTTGAGTGCCGCATAACCGGGGAACCCGCGGATGCAGGCTGACGCCTTCCGGCTGGGGATCGGTGAGGCAAAGTGGAACTGCAAAGTGCAAGTTCTACACCCAGAGTTACACTTTAAGTGTGACTTGGGACGATGCGACTCTGGAAGCGGTGGTCCGGGAACTGCGGATGCCAAGCGGTGGGGGCAGCAAATAGGCGTTGACATGCTTGAAATGGGATGAGCCACATGAGCGCAGGCCCTGGCCAGTTCCTCCAAGGAAGCTTGTGCACGTCCATCCTCATGCGCGCCCTGACTGGGGATTTTGCTGGCAGGCGTGCTGCCTGTGAATAAGCTCCAAAGTTGGGACGATGCGTGGCGAGTCACGCGCTCGTCTGAAGGTACCAGCATTTCCAGCGGCGACTGCGATGAAGAGCTGGAAAGATAGGGTCTCAGCTTGTTGAGGGAGGGCAAACGTCTGTGAGGGGACGCTTGACGAGCTCGAATTCTCCTTGCCTCAGAATTTCCAGAGTTAGAGTGCCGAGGCGCAGGTCGGCCACTTGATGCTGCAGCTCGGCTCGCAGGTACGGGTACGCGGTCATGACCGCGACGCGTTCAATGAAATCTTTCTGTACATCAGAATCAATCTCGTCTTTGGGCTCGCGTTGGTAGACCACAGCCACGGCACACCGAACCGTCATGTGCTCGTTCGTGAGTTGCATTCGGAACCAGATCTCGATGATGTCGCTCCAAGAGATCGGGTTGATGTCGAGAGCCAGATCCCCTTCGGGTGTTGCATCCGACAGGCTTTGCAAGCCATGGCCCGGGGAAGGATCCAGCAGCAGCTGAGCGCTTCGTTCGATCAGGCGAACTTCTTTGAGCTCGACTTGTTCGAGGAGTTCGTGGATGTCCATGGCTGCTCCTCCGGAGGTCAGGCGACGCCGCTGCGGACTCGAAGGCGCGATGAAGGAACATGCTCAGTGTGGTTGTTCTGAGACGGAGTTGAAACCAACTTGGTGGACATGCGCACTGGAATCCAAGAGCCGCCATCCTGTCGCTGCTCGCTGTCGGTCTCGACGACGTGCTTGATGAGCGCCCCGATGGCGTGTGCGTAGCGGCGGATGCTGGCGAGCGTCGGGTTGCTGTCGTACGCCTCGAACCTGGCGACTGTGGGCTGGGTCACCCCCATCCGGTCCGCGACGTCCTGCTGGGTCAGCCCCTGATCGCCCCGGAGCTGAATGAGCCTGCGCAGCAGCGCGCGGGCGTTCTCCACGAGCTGGGTTGCGCGCCGCATGGAGGGGGAGTCGGGATCGATGCCGAGCAGCTCTTCGAGCGTGTTCATAGATTATAGTTTATAACAGGCTGTCAAGCTGGGTCATCCGCTTCCCAGGAACGGCCGGGTCCAGTTCAGCCCCAGTCATTGCCTTGTCCGGTTGTGAGTCGACATCGTGCCCTCTCTATGAAGGAGTTCTGCGCCGAGGCAATGGCCTCTGACGTGGGAAGCGACGTGTCCTTGACGTGGAAGAGCAGTACCACCGTTTGGTCCGTGCGTTGCCGTGGCTCGTGAAAGTAGGCACGAACCTTGATGCCTTGGTCTCCCCACAGCAGCCGGAACTCCCAGAGGCGCGGGTCGCGGTTGACGTACTCCCAGCCCGTTGTCGGGAGCCGTCCATGCTCTGCGCAGTTGATCTGGCTTTTGAACTCGGCCAACCGCATTTCGAGCTCATGTCTAGGAATGGGAGAGCCGTCACGAGTCGCCGTGAGAACATCACGTAGCTCTTCCGTGAGGGTTGGGTCTCCCTCGACCTCTTCGTAGAGGTGCCAGCGCCGGGCCCCACCACTGGCAGCATCGGGTAGACCGGTACGCGATGACATGGCAAGCATCATATTACCGGTGACCGACATTCTGGGGGCCGAATCCGAGCACGCGAAGCGGCCCGCCCCGGGAAAGGGACGGGCCACTTGATTACGGGATCACTTGTCGCCGTGGAGGCGCTTGTTGAGGACCTCGAGGAGGTCGATCGCGGCCTCCGGGATGTTGGTGCCCGGCGGGTAGATCGCGTCCGCGCCGTTCTCGCGCAGCTCCTGGAAGTCCTGGCTCGGGATCACGCCGCCGACCACGACCATGATGTCCTGCCGCCCCAGCTTGTCCAGCTCCTTGCGCAGCTCGGGCACCAAGGTGAGGTGACCGGCCGCCAGGGAGGAGGCGCCCACGACGTGCACGTCGGACTCGACGGCCTGCCGCGCGGCCTCCTCGGGGGTCTGGAACAGGGGGCCGACGTCAACGTCCATGCCGAGATCGGCGTAGGCCGGGGCGATGACCTTCTGGCCACGGTCGTGACCGTCCTGGCCCATCTTCGCGATCAGGATACGGGGACGACGTCCCTCCTCCTGCTCGAACTCCTCGACGAGCTTGCGGGCCTTCGCAACCGCTTCGGACGAACCGGATTCCTTGTTGTACACACCAGAAATGGTACGGATCTGCGCGGTGTAGCGCCCGTAGACCTTCTCCAGTGCGTCGGAGATCTCGCCGACGGAAGCCTTCGCGCGGGCCGCGTCGATCGCGACCTTCAGCAGGTTGCGCTCCGGATCCGTCGGATCCGGGTTCGCTGCCGCCCAGGTGACGCGCTCCAGCATCTGCTGGGTGACGGCCTCGTCACGTTCGGCGCGCAGCCGCTCCAGCTTCGCGATCTGCTGCTCACGGACCGCGCGGTTGTCGACCTTCAGCACCTCCAGCTCGTCCTCGTGGTCGAGGGTGAACTTGTTGACGCCGATCACGGGCTGGCGGCCCGAGTCGATACGGGCCTGGGTGCGGGCCGCGGCCTCCTCGATACGCATCTTCGGGATGCCCTGCTCGATGGCCTTGGCCATGCCGCCGGCCTGCTCGACCTCCTGGATGCGCTCCCAGCCTTTGCGTGCCAGCTGATCGGTGAGCTTCTCCACATACGCCGAACCGGCCCACGGATCCACCGTCTGGCAGGTCTTCGACTCCTGCTGGATGAACAGCTGGGTGTTGCGGGCGATGCGGGCGGAGAAGTCCGTCGGCAACGCGATGGCCTCGTCGAGAGCGTTGGTGTGCAGCGACTGCGTGTGGCCCTGGGTCGCGGCCATGGCCTCGATGCAGGTGCGCACCACGTTGTTGTAGACGTCCTGCGCGGTCAGCGACCAGCCGGAGGTCTGCGAGTGCGTGCGCAGGCTCATCGACTTCGGGTTCTTCGGGTTGAAGCCGCGCACCAGGCGTGCCCACAGCATGCGGGCGGCGCGCATCTTCGCGACCTCCATGAAGAAGTTCATGCCGATCGCCCAGAAGAACGACAGCCGCGGAGCGAAGGCGTCGACCGTCAGGCCCACCGACTCGCCGGCGCGGATGTACTCCACGCCGTCGGCCAGGGTGTAGGCCATCTCGATGTCGGCGGTCGCACCGGCCTCCTGCATGTGATAGCCGGAGATGGAGATGGAGTTGAACCGCGGCATGTTCGCGCTGGTGAAGGCGAAGATGTCGGCGATGATCTTCATCGACGGCTGCGGCGGGTAGATGTAGGTGTTGCGGACCATGAACTCCTTCAGAATGTCGTTCTGAATGGTTCCGGCCAGCTGTTCGGGTTTGACACCCTGCTCCTCAGCGGCGACGACATAGAGCGCCAACACCGGAAGCACCGCGCCGTTCATGGTCATCGACACCGACATCTGGTCCAGCGGGATGCCGTCGAACAGCTGCCGCATGTCCAGGATGGAGTCGACGGCCACACCGGCCATGCCGACGTCACCGGCCACGCGCGGGTGGTCGGAGTCGTAGCCGCGGTGGGTGGCCAGGTCGAAGGCGATCGACAGGCCCTTCTGACCGGCAGCGAGGTTGCGGCGGTAGAAGGCGTTCGACTCCTCGGCGGTGGAGAAACCCGCGTACTGGCGGATCGTCCACGGCTGGTTCACGTACATCGTCGCGTAGGGGCCACGCAGGTAGGGGGCGATGCCGGGGCGGGTGGCGAGGAAGTCCAGGCCCTCCAGGTCGTCGCTGCCAAACAGCGGCGGCACCAGGATGTGCTCCGGGGTCTGCCAGCCGGCGGAATGACCGACCTGGTGGAAGTGGTCGTCGAACTGTTTCTTGGCGTCGGTGGGGATGCCGTCGCCGTTCAGGTCGACCGAGCCGAAACGGGGAATCGTGGTCATTGCTCAGGCCTCCAGCTTGTCCAGGGTGGAGGTCAGCAGCTCCACCACGTTCATTCCGTCGAAGACGTTGCCGTCAATCACTGCGTTCACCTCGGCCTCGTCACCTCCGAGTTCCTTCAGCTGCCCGGCGACCCGCACCTCCTGGGCGCCCGCCTCCTTCAGGGCCTTCGCGACGGCCAAGCCGTGGGCGGCGTAGACCTTCGCGCTAGAGCACAGGATCGCGATGGTGGTGTCCGCCTCTTTCATGGCTTTGACGAACACCTCCGGATCGGTGCCCTCCGCGATCACGGTGTTGATCCCACCCACGTGGTACAGGTTCGAGGTGAAGCCCTCGCGGCCACCGAAGTCGCGTCGGGTGCCGAGGCAGGCCAGCAGCACGGTCGGGGTCTTCTTAGCGGCCTTGGAGCGGTCCCGCAGATCCTCGAAGACCTGGCTGTCGCGCACGAACGGGATGCCGCCGAGCTTCGGGGCTTCGGGTCGCGGGGTGCGTTCGAGGGCCTTCTCGAGGTGGTTCGGGAACATCGAGACACCCGTCAGCGGCAGCTTGCGGGTGGCGAGCAGCTTGGCGCGGGCCTCGTTGATCTCCTTGAGCTGGGCCGCGACGGTGCCATCGACGATGGCTGCCGCCATGCCCTTCTCATCGAGCTGACCGAACAGCTCCCAGGCCTTCTCGCAGAGCTGCTTCGTCATGGACTCGACGAACCAGGCGCCACCGGCTGGGTCGTTGACGCGACCGATGTTCGACTCCTCGGCCAGCACCACCTGGGTGTTGCGGGCGATGCGTCGGGTCAGGACGTCGGGAAGACCGATCGCGGTGTCCAGCGGCAGCACCGTGATGGTCTCCGCCTGGCCGATGGCCGCCGCGAAGGCCGAGATGGTGCCACGCAGCACGTTGACGTAGGCGTCGTCGCGGGTGATCTCCCGCAGCGAGGTGACGGCGTGCTGCACCGCTCCACGCTTTTCCGGGGCCACCCCGAGTACCTCGCCGACCCGGTTCCACAGGGTGCGCAGCGCGCGCAGTCGGGAGATGGTGATGAACTGGTTGGTGTTCGCCGAAACCCTGAACAGGATGCTGTCGAAGGCTTCGTTGGCGCTCAGACCGAGATCGGTGAGGGCACGCACGTACTCGACGCCCGTGGCCAGCGCGTAGGCCAACTGGGCGACGTCACCGGCGCCCATGGAGTCGTAGCGGGAGGCATCCACGACGATGGGACGCACACCCGGGAAGGGCTTGGCCAGCTCCACGGCCTTCGCGATCACCGACAGGTCGGGGGTGGTGTCGTTCAGAGCGGCGAAACCGATCGGGTCAACGCCAAGGCTACCACGGATGTTCTCCTTGCCGGACGCGGTGAAAGCTGCGGCCAGTGCCTCGGCGGCAGCCAACTCGTCGGTGTTGGAGGAAACGTGGGTGGGGGCGAGGTCGAACAGAACATCGCTCAGGACCTCGGCCAGCTTGTCGGCGGGGACCGCATCGGGATCCACGCGTACCCAGACCGCGGAGGTGCCGCGCTCCAGGTCCGTGTCGACAGCCTTGCGGGCCTCAGCCGGGTCGGGCTCCTCGACGAGCTGAGCGCTAAACCAGCCCTCATCCATCTCTCCCGCGCGGACCATGGTGCCGCGCGTGAATGGGGCCACTCCGGGGAAACCAAGCTCCTCGACGCCGTCGTCAATGGTGTACAGCGGCTTGATCACGAGCCCATCGACAGTGTGGCTCGTCAGGCGCTTGTATGCCTGCTCGATGTTAAGTTCTTTGCCCTCGGGGCGCTTCCGGTTGAGTACCTTCAGCACCTCTTTCTCCCAGTCGGCAAGGCTGGAAGTGGCGAAGTCGGCGGCGAGACTGATCTCGGCCGCGCTCGTTGATTCTGTGCTCATCGCTCTCCGTCCAAATCCTTCTGACAAGCCATCGCGGGGAAATGGCTGCCTGGTTTCGAGACTGGTAGTCCTCGACATCCCAACCCTAGCCCAGCTCGGGCGAACAAATGACCTCGGGGTTGATTCGTTTCGGCTGAAAGGTGCCCGCCG
>JABCNW020000257.1 GCA_013333945.2 Propionibacterium sp. | reverse complement strand
GGTCACCTACCACGACCACGCCTTCCCCATCCGACCGGGCACCGAGGACCTTCCCCTGGAGGAACTCCTGGAGCGGCAGTGGTACCGCCTGGCCTATTGGCGGATCGGCAGCGAGGAGCTGAACTACCGCCGCTTCTTCGACGACGACACCCTGGCCGCCATCCGAGTCGAGGACCCGGCCATCTTCGAGGCCACCCACCGCACACTGATCAAGCTCCACGCCGAGGGGCTCATCGACGGTTTCCGCATCGACCACATCGACGGCCTGGCCAATCCCCGCCAATACCTCGCGGACCTGCAACGCGCCACGGGCGGCTGCTGGGTGGTGGCGGAGAAGATCCTCGAATACGACGAGGTCCTCCCCGCCGATTTCGAATGCGCGGGAACCACCGGCTACGACTCCCTGCTGCGAGTCGCGGGCCTGTTCCACGTCCCCGGTAGCGTCCCGAGGCTCACCGACCTGTGGGAACGCATGTCCGGGTTCGGCGAGGGATTCGCCTCCACCGTGCTCAACGCCAAACGCACCGTCGTCAAGGAGTCGTTGTTCACGGAACTGAACCGCCTGGTCAACATCGCAATGGCCATCTGCGACGACGACATCCGGCTACGCGACCACACCCGTCGCCAGCTCAACCACGCCATCCGCGAACTGCTGTACCACTTCAGCCGCTACCGCGCTTACGTCGAACCGGGCCGGGTACCCCCGGAATCGGAGCGGAGATCATCGTCGAAGCCGCAACGAAGGCCAGAGAGTACCTCACGATCGACGAACTGGACGCCCTCGACCTCGTCGTCGCGCTGGCCCTCGGCGAAACCGGAGAGGCCGACATGGGGGGCGCGGTGACGCTGCCCGCGCCGTCGAAAATCCTCAACCAGCTGCCAGGCCGCGCCCACAATCCATCGGACCTGCGGGCCGAGTTCATGGTCCGTTTCGCCCAGACGTGCGGACCGGTGATGGCCAAATCGAAGGAGGACACGGCCTTCTACCGCTGGAACCGGTTCATCGGCGTCAACGAGGTCGGCTCCGACCCGAACATCATCGGTATCAACCAGGACGACTTCCACGGCTTCTGTCGCACCCTGGACGCCGACTGGCCCACCAGCATGACAACCCTGTCCACCCACGACACGAAACGTAGCGAGGACGTCCGCGCCCGACTGGCGGTCCTCACCGAGTACCCACGCGAATGGGAGCAGTGCATCGGCGAACTGCGGGCCGCCACCTCCGAGCTGCGTCCTGCACTGCTCGACGGCGGCACGGAGCTGTTCTTGTGGCAGACCCTCGCAGCCACCTGGACGCTGCCCGGCACGGCGGCGGGCGCCGAGACGATCTCCGCCGACCGTCTCGCGCGATACCTGACCAAAGCCATGCGGGAATCGAAACTCCACACCAGCTGGACTGCCCCCGATGAGGCCTACGAGTCGGCGGTCATCGAATTCGCCACCGCATGCCTCACCACCCCGGAGGTGGGGGCCGCACTGGAAGCGTTCACGGAGCTGACCTTCCCCTCGGTGCGCGCCAACATCCTGGGGCAGAAACTGATCCAGCTCACCATGCCTGGGGTCCCGGACCTGTACCAGGGCTGCGAGGTGGTGGACCTGTCGCTGGTGGATCCGGACAACCGCCGCCCCGTCGACTACTACCGCCGTTCCGGGGTGCTGACGGCGCTGGACATGAACCCGCCCGCCGACCTGGATGCGGAGAAACTTCTCGTGACGTCGCGGGCCTTGCTGCTGCGCCGCGACCACCCGGAGGCATTCCGCGGCCCGGACGCCGACTACCGGTCGGTGTCGCTGAACACCGGCCATGCAGTGGTGTTCGAACGCGGATACCGGGGTTCGGACACCCCCGTGGCCATCACGGTCGCCACCCGGGTGCAGTCGGGGCTGGACGAGGAAGGCTGGGGCGACGCCGAACTGGTGCTGCCCAACCTGCGGTTCCGCGACGTCCTGACTGGCCGCGAATACCCGGGCGGCGCCACCCCGCTGGCCGACATCCTCCAGGACCTGCCCGTCGCCCTGCTCGTCCATCAGGTCGACTGATGCGACACCAGCGTATGAGCACCAGCAGCCACCCCGAACCCTGATCCGAGGAGCATTCATGCGTGACATCACCCGCCCCGAGGTGTGGGCGCCCGACGCCGACATGGTGGAGGTCGTCGTCGACGATGCCGAAACGATCATGGCGCGCGGCGACGACGGCTGGTGGTGGTCGGAACCGCTGCCGCCCGGCACGCTGTACCAGTTCCAGATCGACGGCGGGATGCAGCTTCCCGACCCCCGAAGCCTCAGCCAGCCCGACGGCCCACACGGACCAAGTCGCATCGTCGATCCGGCGCTGTTCGAGCGTCCCGCCACGTTCAGCGCAGACCTGCGGGGCGCGGTCGGCTACGAACTGCACATCGGCACCTTCACTCCGGAGGGCACCTTCGAGGCGGCCATCACGCGCCTGGATCACCTGGTGAATCTCGGGGTTCAGGCCGTCGAAGTGATGCCCGTCGCCGACTTCCCCGGGGAACAGGGCTGGGGTTACGACGGCGTCGGCCAGTACGCGGTGCACGCAGCCTACGGGGGACCGGAGGGGTTCGTCGCCTTCATCGACGCCTGCCACGCGCGCGGACTCGGCGTGATCCTGGACGTCGTGCACAACCACCAGGGCCCGGAGGGCAACTATCTGGCACAGTTCGGGCCGTATTTCACCAGCGCCCACCACACCCCGTGGGGGGATGCGATCAACCTGGACCAGCCGGGCAGCAGCGAGGTGCGCGACTTCCTGCTGGGGGCGTGTCGGCAGTGGCTGGTGACATACCAGGTGGATGGGCTGCGCCTGGACGCCGTCCACGAGTTCCAGGACGATTCCCCGCGCCACTACCTGGCTGAGCTGAGCGACGAGACACGCGCCTGGGAGCGGGAAACGGGACGCGAGTTCACGCTGTTCGCGGAGTCGGATCGCAACCAACCCACCACGGTTTCACCGGTAGGTTCGGTGCCGGGGGCGTTGGGCATGGACGGGCAGTGGGCCGACGACGTCCACCACGCGCTGCACTCCTTCTTCACGGGGGAACGCGACGGCTACTACATCGATTTCGGCACCGCCGAGGTGCTGCAACAGGCCCTCACGAGGGTGTTCATCCACGAGGGTGGGTTCTCGACGTTCCGCGGCCAGGACTGGGGCGCGCCCGTCGACCCCACCTCGGAGTTGTACGACGGACACTCGTTCGTGGCCTCACTGCAAAACCACGACCAGGTGGGCAACCGGGCCGTCGGCGACCGGATCTCGCACTCCATCCCGCTCGACTGCCAGGCAGCCGCGGCGGCGCTGTACCTGCTGTCGCCGTTCACCCCGTTGATCTTCATGGGCGAGGAGTGGGCCGCCTCCACGCCGTTCCCGTTCTTCAGCCACCTCGGCCCGGACCTGGGTCCGCTGGTGACCGAGGGTCGCGCCCGCGAGTTCGAACGCATGGGCTGGGACGCGGAGATCATCCCGGACCCGCAGTCGCCTGCGACCCGTGAGTCGGCGACGCTGCGGTGGGACGAGATCACCGAACCCGACCACGCCCGGATGCTGGCCTGGTACCAGGAACTGCTGAGGCTGCGTCGCGACCGCCCGGAGCTGGCCTCGGGATCGCTGGCGGAGGTGTCGGTGGAGGTGTTGGACGAGGACACGGTCCTGATGCGGCGGGGCACCACTGTCGTGGCCACCACCCGGGCCCAGGACCGGCTGGTGGAGATCCCCGTCGAGGGCAAGGTCCTGGCGGCGTGGGGCGAACACGGCCCGGTCCCGGAAGGCCACGCCGTCACCGGCCCGGGCGCTCTGGTGATCGACATCAACGTCGATTGAACCGAACCATCACGCACATGTCCGAGGGCCTGCGGTCGGGTCTGTCCTTCAGCCGCTGGATGGTTCCGACGCGAACCGCTCCTTCGTCGCAGCTGCACTCAGCCACCTTCACAGGCACTTTCCACAGTGTTCACAACTCTGTGGAAAACCCGACTGTGGTTGGGGATTTCAGCTTTGACTTGGGGTTCCGTTTTTCTCCGCGGAAGTTTCCCCCGCCTCGTCCACAGCTTTCCGAGGCTCTTCCACATCCCCGGTGGATTTCTCCCCGGCGTCCTCACCCGCGTTCTCCTCGGGGCTCTCGCCGGCGGTTTCCTCCCCCGGATCATCGGCAGGCTCCTGCACGTCGGAGATGCCGCGACGCCGAGCCCACAGCCATAGCGCGACACCTGCGAGGATCATCGGCACCGACAGCCACTGCCCCATCGACAACCCGAGCGACAGGAATCCGAGCTGGGAATCGGGCTCGCGCCAGTACTCGACGATGAACCGGAACAGGCCGTAGCCGGCCAGGAAGGCGGCGGCCACCTGGCCGCGGAACCGCGGCTTGCGGGCGTAGAACCACAGCAGCACGAACAGCAGCACCCCCTCGAGGAGGGCCTGGTAGAGCTGTGACGGGTGGCGCAACACGTTGCCACCGGTGGGGAAACGCATCGCCCAGGGCAGGTCCGAGGGGGCCGCGCGACCCCACAGCTCCCCATTGATGAAGTTCCCGATCCGCCCGGCAGCAAGCCCGATGGGAACGGAGGGCACCAGGAAATCGGCGACCTGCAGGAAAGGCCGGGACCGTCGCCGAGCGAAGAGCATCATCCCCACAACCACGCCGATGGCACCGCCGTGGAAGCTCATGCCGCCGTCCCAGACCTTGAAAATGTCCAGCGGATGAGTCACGTAGTGGCCGAGCTGGTAGAACACTACGTAACCGAGCCGCCCTCCCAGGATCACGCCCGCGATGCCGTGGAGCAGCAGATCCTCGATGTCGGTGGACACCCATGCGGATGGTGTCGTGATCGATGCGAAGGGCTGATGACGAAGCCTCAGCCGCATCAACCCGTAGGCCATGGCGAACGCCAGCAGATACATGATGGCGTACCAGTGGATCCGCACGGGCCCGATGGCGATCGCCACGGGGTCCACGTGCGGGAAGGGGAGCTCCAGGATCGTCACGGAACAAGCTTTCCACACGCCGCCGACAAAACCCGGTAATCGCTCCACGCGCACTAGGATCTGGGCTTGTCATCCCGCACAACACAGTCACTGGAGGGGTCATGTACGACCTGGACTGGCTGCTGGCCCGCACGGCCAGGAAGCAGAAGATGAAATACCTGTACTTCTGGGGACACCGACCCACCGCGAACGGCACCCTCTCGGGCAGCTGCCTCAGCCAGTGGTGGGCCTCGCCCTTCGAGGTCGACGGGGTGCGCTACGCCACCGCTGAGCACTGGATGATGGCAGGGAAGGCGCGGCTCTTCGGTGATGACAGGGCCGCGGATCGCATCGTCGCCGCCTCCCACCCGGACTGTGCGAAACGGCTGGGACGCGAGGTCCGCGGCTTCGACCAGGACCGCTGGGACGCGCACCGTTTCAATCTCGTGGTGGAAGGCAACCGGGCCAAGTTCTCCCAGCACCCCGACTTGAAGGAGTTCCTGCTCGACACGGGGAAACGGGTGCTGGTGGAGGCGAGCCCCGTGGACCGCATCTGGGGGGTTGGCCTGGCCGCCGACGACGATCGCATCACCGATCCGCACGCATGGCGCGGACTGAACCTGCTGGGTTTCGCCCTCATGACGGTCCGCGACGAACTGGCCAAGGCCACCTGAGAGGACCCCGGCGTCACCCCGCGTCGCGACTCCCAACAGAGCAGCCCTCGGCGCACCACAACAATCAGCCTGGCTCTGGGGCCCTCGAGAACGGCAGCTGGTTTCCCGGCTTGATGGGGCAGGACTCAGCCGACTGAAACGGACCTGACGAAGGCCTCGGCGTCCTTGACGTAAATCATCAGTGCCTGCATCGTGCTTCCCGACAGGTCACCCCCCTGCTCCAGGGTCTTGCCCAGCGCGTCCAGCTCCGCACTTCGTCTGACCACCTGTTCATAGACTCTGCGGGGCACCTCCTCCAGCCATCCGTTCTCGAAGGTGTCGATCCCCAGCTTCAGTGCTGCGGTGAAGTAGTGTAGGTCAGCGACAGGAACCCGGATCTCGCGACCGCGGTCATCGGCGACGACGAAATGATCGGGAAAATTCTTAAGCCCGGCCCGTCGGCAGAGCGGCCAAGCCAGCGCGGAGGGCACCAGGAGGGTGAGCTGCTCGGCTGCCGCGCGCTCGTATCCCTTCTCCCACAGCGCGGTGATTACCTTCTTCTCGGATCGTTTCGAGGCCAGCAGCGGGATTGCGTCTAACACTCCGCGCCGCGCGGTCTCATGATCCATGGGTCTTCCTCTCCGAGCCCCAAACGTGACGGCTCATTTTGACACCCGTAACCTCCACCGACAAGCAAGCCCCAGCACATGTACCGGGAAACCCACCGCCCGGCTTCAACCACGCCGACGCTCGCAGGTCACCCACCCAGCACCATCCGCCGATGGGATCGACCTTGCCGAAGAGCCCCAGGATCTCAACCAGGGGTTCTTCTCAAGGGGCGCAAGGTCATGTAGATCTCTATGCCGGCCTTGCAGACCAGGAACACCACCACGCTCACCACACGGATGGTGGCCTGGTCAATCGCCCCCTGCATGTGAGCAGAGGAGAAAGCAGAACCACCCAAAGCGACCGTCCAACACAGGAGGATCATCAGGTGGAGCATGATGATTCGTGGCCACACGAAGGCGTAGGTCTGCGTGAAATCCTCCGGTGGTTCCTCACCTCGGCTGCGCCCGACGGCCTCCACCACATACCGGAACACGAGCAGGAAAGCAGGCACCCCGAGCGCCACCCATGTAATCTCGATCCGCCACATGAGGGCGAGCAGGGCGGAGAACACCAAGTGGATCGCGCAGAAAAACAGCATGCCGAAAGTCGTTCCGATAACCTGCCACCAGCCGCCTTCCGGCAAACGACGGAAAACCACCATCCGGGGAATGGTCATGAGCGTCAGCAGCAGGTTCTCGAACCACAACAGCAGAAGTATGTTGCCGGCCGGCCATCCCAGCGCAAGCACGCCGACCAACTGAACAGCGACGAAACAGATCGTCAATCCGATCTCAGGAATCAGATTTCGCCTCACGGACTTCCTCCATTTCCACGAGCCACCATCCGAAGGGCCGCATCGCGTACACCACGCCCTCGGCGAGGTTACCGCCCGCATGGTTCACCACAGAGAGCCGCTATGTGTTTAACATGCGTACCACGGATGTTAAACACATAGGAAGCCAGAACCTTCCCCGGCATCCGAGTGGCACGAACGCCACCACCACAGGACCCGCTCTCGGGGCACGAAGAGCATCCCTGCCCTCCACTTGTTTGACTTTTCCCCAGTATTTGCCGGTGTTCCTCGATACGGTTCCATCATGAGATCGTTCCCCTCGGCATCGATTCTCGATGACACCGGCCTAACCCTGGAACTGGCTCCTGCCCTCACCCCCAAGGGCCTCACCGAGGCACCCGAGTTCTTCTCGGGATTCGCCGCCCAGCCGCTCGTGCTGGCCCGCGGTCTGCTCGTGCTGGCCGATGTGGCCCGGACCCGGTACTTCCAGCCGGTCCCCACCGGCATGCGGGATCCGATCTGCACCGCCAACGGGGATCGCCTGCGGTTCGAGGCGTTTTCGGCGTGCGACACCGTCGGGGTACGGTTGGACCTCCTGGCGGCCGCCTTCGACGGGGGCGAGATCCGCCACGGCACCACCAACGTCGACATCAATCAGCCGCTGCGGGACGCACTCGGGCAGGTCTCATCGTCGGAACTGATGCACCTGGCCGTCGGCAACGACG
>JABCNW020000256.1 GCA_013333945.2 Propionibacterium sp. | reverse complement strand
TAGCTGTCCTTGTCTTCGGGCACGGCCGCCAGAACCTCGGCGGATTCCTCGTGGCAACCCTCGCACTCGGTGAGCATCGGCAGCCGGCGCGCCGATGGCCCCCGGTGCCGCACCCGCGTACAGCGCTGCCCGCCACCCGTGGCCTGGTAGGCCTCGACGTAACTGTCGGCCTCGTGCACCCAGGCGTTCCACTCCAGCCCGGGCAGACCCTCGGCGACCGCCATCAGGGCCGCGTCGACGACGTCACCGGTGACCGGTTCGTCGGATTCCAGAACGACGACACCGGCGATGTCGGGCACCTCGTCGCTCAGGCGAAGCTCCTCGGGGAGTCTGCCACTGAGATGGTCGCGGGAGGTGCGGGTGGTGAGGGCGTGGGAGGCGCCCTTGGTCAGGGCCAGGCGCGGGGTACGGGCGATCCATTGCTGGATTCGTTTCGCCCCGATCACGACGTAGGTTCTCACTTCGCGCTCCAATCGCTCTGGTCGTCGTCGGTGATCTCCGGCATCGGTTTCCAGGCTCCGGGCTTCCAGCTCGTCTTCCCCTCCTTGGATTGGGCCGGGCCGCCGAAGTCCTTGAAGAACGTGAAGGACTCGTCGAACTTCTTGGAACCGAACTGCCTCCATGGCTGGGTGGTCGGGTAGGTGACCTTCCACCAGTTCTCGCCCAGCCCGTCGAGACGGAGCACCTTCCGGGCGCCCTCGTGGACGGCGTCGAGGTCGCCGCAGCGGGGCCTCACCTCCGCGGGATCGATGACGAATGTCTCCAGCGGGATCTCTGCTTTGTCGCCGTAACGGGCGGCAACCGTCGTGATCCTCGCGGCGGTGATCTCGGCGGTCACCGACCCCAGGCCGAGCGGCTTGCCGCGCCCGAGGTGAAGGGCGAACTCGCCGTCGCCGAGGAGGCGTCCGGGCTGGAGCGCCGCGAGCAGCGAGGCGACGCCGAACCTGTCCAGACCGTCGAATGTGATCGTCTGCCGGAACGTGCCGCCCGTGACCAGCTGGGCCTTGGTGCACATGTCGGCGCTGTGGTGCTCACGCTTCAGGCGCCGACCGGGGACCTCCCCAACGCCCTGGGTGTGTTTCAGGTGATCGAGCTGGCGTTCCGGGTCGGAGTGCCAGTAGAACTTGCGGCCCCGCAGCTGGCGCTTCTGCTTGCCGTCGCTGTCCCAGCGGCTCCAGCGCTCATCGCGCGAGGCCGGGGCGGCCTCCGGCGACGTGGGTTCGAGGTAGGTCAGGCCCGCACCCGGGTGCGGCTGCCCGAGCGGAGCCAAGATCACCTCGTCGCCCTGCAGGTCGACACCGATCGCCGAACCGAACCGGACGTGCGCGGCGTAGGAGCGCTGGTCGCCCTCGCGGCGACGCTCATCGGTATCGGCCTGGTCGTTGAGGGTGTCAGCCGACCCAAACACCGAACACGACGGGCACAGTCGCAGATTCTCGCCGTCGCACGGCTTGGTCTCCTGCGGGATGCGGTCTCCCAGACACTCCTTGGACCGCTCGCGCCAGAACTGACTCAGCTTGATGGCAGTGACCATGCCGTTAAGCACCTTCACCCAGATGACGCTGCCGGGCTCGAGGGCGTGCTCATTGCCGCGCGCCTGCCCAAGCTTCGTCTTCCCACGGAACACATCGATCCACCGCTCACCATCGGGGCGGGCCTCCATCATCGCCCAGCTGAAGTCGCGTGTGGCCTTTTCGGAAAAGGTCGCGCGCTCCCGGGTCAGTTTTCCCAGCGACCAGTACCACGTGGCGCGTACCGCATCACGGCGCGCGCCTTTCTTGGTGATCAGCACGACATAGCAGCCGGCCAGCTTCTCGTACCCGCTGACCTCAGCTGGGCGCTGCAGTACTTGGAACCGCTCCGCCACCCGCAGCTCCGACCTGTCCTTCCAATCGTCGTCGGAGTTGACGGCGACGACATCGCCGGTCCTGGCGCGGTCCCCAACGCGCTCGCAGAGGGCCTTCGAATCGATCGAGGAGCGTCGCTTCGGATCCTCCTTCTCGCACAGCAGGACCTCGTCGTCATCGAGGACGACGGCCATCCGCCAGTCTTTGAGAGCGTCCATGGTGGGCAGCTGCCGGTAGGTGGGACGGTAGCCGAGGTCGACCTGACGCAGACAGCCGCCGAACAGCATCTCGTGGGTGCTGCGAACCGCACCCTTGATGGAACTGCCGGGGATGCGGACGTCGCCACCGATGCTGCCCCACTCTTCCGTTGGGATGGCGAGCGGCGATTGGATGCGCCACGTGACCTCCAGCGCCCCGACATAGCGTTCCCGCGCCTCGTCGGGGCCGGGGTCGTGCCCGGGTGGCTGTCCGCATACCACCTTCCGGGGTAACGGCACGAACGTGTAGGGGTTGACGAAATCAGTCACGCGTTTCTCCTTCCACACGTGTTGTTTTGCTGGGTCGAGCGACCTTTGTCGAAGACCTCGACGATAGGGCCGTGTGGCATGCCCGCGGCCACACGCAGCACCTTCTGGTAACGCTGCCTGGGCACGAGCGGATTCTGGGTCAGCTCGTAGAGCACGCAGTTGAGGGTGTTGGTGCGACGCGCGACCAAGGGCGCGAGTGAAGTCGCAGTCGACCATGCGATGTGCAGTTCCCTGCCAGCGCCGCGTTTGCGCAGCTCTTTCGCGATCTTTGTGGCTAGGCGGGCGCCCTCGTTGGACGGGTAGAAGTGGCCACCCTGACTCTGCTTGTCTTTACTCTGAATGACAATCTCGAAGCTTTCGTCGCAGGTGGTCTTGAGTTCGTCGAAGGGCGCCTGATTCTGCTCGTTGCTGTTGCGGATCAGGACGGCGACACGGTGCAAGTGGTCGGCTTTCTGGAGTGAGGGATCCTGGGGTGTGTGCTCGGCGGACGGCCCCGCGACCGCATGGAACGTCTCCTGGTCGTCGCTACGGTTGGCGGCGGTCCACTCATTGCCCTGCAGGTCGATGACGCGCAGGCCGCCCTGTCGGGTGATCGGCAGGGCGGTGCCGAGCGCCCAGCCGAGGCTGAAGTGACCGCCACCGGTCAGCGTCACACCACTCACGCCGTGCGCATAGAGGGCATCGACCATGATCGGCAGCGTCTCCTTCCGGGGCCGGTAGTCCTCGGCGGCGGGGATGCCGGTATCCGGGTCCTGGCGCAGCCGGATGGCGAGGTCGTGCTCGCGACCGAGACGGGTGGTTCCGGAACGACGCGTGTGGGCATCAGGGATCGGACGGGTCTGTGTCTGGATAGTGACCTCGCCGTCGCCAATCCCCCGGTCGCCGAACAACCACCCGAGGGCGCTGGAGATCACCGCGACGACACCCGTCGGCAGGCCGATCGGCAGGTACCGCTCCGCCGGTCTCATGAGATGCCCGAGCCTGCGGTGGAGGAGGTCCCGGTACAGCTGACGGCACTCGCCGAGACCGTACTGCTTCAGATTCTTCAGCGGCTGGCCGACGGTTTTCAGCAGCCGGTCGGGAGCCGACACGTCGATGGCCTCATCCGTTCGCCCGCACCCGCCGTGCGGGTGGTCGGCAGAAGCATCGTCGGTTGAAGGATGCTCGGTTTCTGCGTCTTCTCCCCGCGGCCGGCCATCGTTGGAGTCCGTCTCGTCCTGTGTGGGGATGGTGTTGAGGACGAGAAGACTGAAGTCGTGGGGTTCCTGCTCGAGTTTGAGCAGTTCCGGAAGCTCCTCGGCAGGGACGAACTGGCTGTCCTGGATCTCGGGCGTGACGATGAGAACGGCGGCGGCGATGCCCTCGTCGAAGGCCTCGTGAACGCGGCGGGCGGTCTCGCCAGGAGGCAGATCAACGAGGTCACGCCAGGGCACGAGACCGCCGGCACGCAGAAAACGGTCCACAAACTTGGCGTGCTCAGTACCGTCGCTTTGTCGATACGAGATGAAAACCGGCCCGGTCGGGTCGTAGCGATTCCCGTGGGCGCTGCCGCATCTGTCTCCCATGATTCCTCCAAACCCGACCCAAGACTCCGAAAGGCCGTCGTGAAGTACTGACGGACAGCCGCCGACCACATCGTCCCGCTCCCGCGGTCGCGCCCCTTCCCGCGCTCGATTACCGCACCCCGAATGAACTCCACCAGGAATGGAAACAACTGATGCGGCAACCCACACCACATGCCAGGTTTTTGTTGCTGTCCACAAACCCCGTGGCAACCCGGCTCCAGCTCTGGGTTGGGGCAGGGCTCCTCCGGGAGTGACTACCCGGACGCAACCTTCGATGCCAGCCGGTACTGGCTTCCGTCAGGTGAGCGCACCAGCCGCCGCTCGTCGATGAGGCCGCGCCGCAAGGTCACGGGGTCCTCCGTGATCGCGGCCAGCTCCTGGGTGATCTCACGCTCCGTCCACGTAGGGCCTTCGTGCATGCAGTCGATGACGATGTCGAAGAGCATGTCGCGCAGCGCCTGTTTTCGTGGCCAACGCTCGACCCGACCGCCGGAGAGGCAGCTTCTCAGCCTCGGGATCTCCTTGACTCGCTCCTCGAACAAGGCAGTGTCCATGGACCGCATCCTAGCTGGCGCGGCCTCCGGGCAGACCGGATGTGCGGTCCCGCCCATGGGACTCGAGCCACCGCACCCACGACCCCGCCACACCGCATTGAGAATCACTTTCATCACACACATCAATGCTCTCGGGTAATTGACAGGACATATGCCCGAATCTAGGCTGATTTGTGCCCAACGACGCGCCAGAAAGGACCTCCATGGCCGACAAGTCCCGCAACCCCGAGCCTCGATACAACAAGCTGACCATTGGCGTCTGTCCCGACCAGTGGGGAGTCTGGTTCCCCGAAGATCCGGCGCAGATTCCGTGGGAGAAAGCCCTCGACGAAATGGCCGAGGCTGGTTTCTCCGTGATGGAGACCGGCCCCTTCGGCTACTTCCCCACCGACCCCACGCGCCTGGCCGAGGAAATGGGCAAGCGAGGTTTCCGCGTCGTCGCCGGCACTGGTTGGGGCGTCCTTCACAAGGCCGAGGCCTGGGCCGACACGGAGCGCACCTTCCGCGCCATCGGTGAGACCCACGCCGCCGTCGGCGCCGAGTACGTGGTGCATCTGCCGCCG
>JABCNW020000255.1 GCA_013333945.2 Propionibacterium sp. | reverse complement strand
GAGAACAGCGCAGTGATCGTTGATGATCGAGGTGTCGCGATGAGCAGGAAGGACTGGCCGCAGTGATGAAGGCGAGGACGTGGGTCTTGGTGGTGAGCGCCGTCGGGGTGGCGGCGCTGGTGCTCTGGTGGGTGTGGGCTGTGGTGTTTGCTGTGGAGCCGGCTGTGTTGCGTGACGGGGAGACGCGGGCATCATCGTCGGGGCGGTACACCTCCGAGTTTCTCTCGGAGGAGATCGACGGGAAGCGCAATGTGTATCCGGTGATCAAGAATTCTGCGGGCGAGGTGGTGTGGAGTGACGATCAGCGCTATCTCCTGAGCGCGCATCCGGTGGGGGTGGTGTGGCAGGAGGGTGCCGACGTGCTGTGGTTGCTGTCTGGTGATATCGGCACATCCCGCGTGGTGGAAAAGGACGGGACGTGGGTCAAGGAGTGGGACTGGGACACGCTGCCTCCCGATATCAAGAAAATCAAGGATCACTGATGACGGCGTAGCTGTGTGCGGATACCGGACGCCCAGGCTCCTGGGAACTGTCACGTGTCGTCGCCCGCACCTTCGCCCCGACCGGGTGTCACGCTGATGAGCCAAGAAGCCATCGGCAGAGGCCGTGGGCGCCGAAACCGATCATGGATCAGCTGTTCTCCTCGGTCTCCTGCAACCATTTCCTGGTCGCTTCCCAATTGGCCTGGTAATCGGCCTTGCGCAAAGTCTTTCGCCATGGTTTGACGGCACACGCCGACGCCCAGAACACGACGAGAGCGGCCAGCCCCGACGGCAGCGCCAGTTCGGGTGCCTGCCACCCGCCGATACCGACCCCAACAATGGGAGGAAAAACGAAAATCCAGACGGCATAGGCCCAGCCGCCGGGCCTCGGATTCCGGGCCCGCACCACCGCCGGATGCTCCGCCAATGCGACAAGCACGCTACTCGTCGTTGCCGTCGCAAAACCGATCAGGATCGCGGTCCCGAACCCGAGATCCAGGTGCAGCAGCCAACTGAGGAGATACAGCGCGCCGACGAGAAACGGAACCCCGACCAGCGACGACAGCAGCCGACTGAGCACGCTCGCCCACAGCGGTATGTCCTCCAGGAAGTCATCGTCGCCCTGGCCATCCCTGCGAATCACCCAGCCGTCGCTGAGCTTGTCCTCTCTGAACGTTTCCGCGGTCATCTCTTTCGCGGCTTCCCACTTAGCGCGCACCTCGGCCTGGCTATCGCCCCGTTTCCACGGCTGCGACCACAGACCAACGGCCCAGAACACAATGAGAGCAGCGAGGGCCGTCGGCACCGCGACGCGGGGCGACTCCCACCACCCGACGGCGAACCCCACCAGCGGCGGCACCACGAAAACCCACATGGCATAGGCCCAGCCACCGGGGGCCGAATGCCGGGCACGCACCACCGCAGGTCGCTCACCCAGAGCCATCAGGACCTCACTGGCCACGGTCGTCACCAGCCCCAGCACCACAATGGCGCCGACGCCGGCTCCCGGCTGCATGATCAGGCCAAGCAGCCACAACACCCCCACGACTAGAGGTGCAATGACCACAGAGATCATCACATGCCCCACCACGGCCTGCCCCAGAGTTGCGTATCCCGCCTCTTGCAGTTCTCGCCTTTCCTCCGCCATCGGATCACCTCCTTGGATCACGCCTCTCGGTGTTCTCGATACGCGAGAAACACCACGTCACGGCGCTCCATCTCGCGCACGCGAAGTTCTTCGCCACAGGCCTGACGACACCAGAATGCCGCAGCCCCCAGAATCGCACCTCCCTGGCGGAGAGTCAGCTCACTTTCGTCCAAGAAGCTGATCAGTGGCGACGGCGCGGAGGGCCGGAAACAGCGGCGATTCGCGTGATTCCGTCGTCCGGTGATGAGCCTGCGACATCAGAAATATAAATGGTTTTATCGCTTTAGAGCTGCGACAGATTCCGCGTGAGTGTCGTCTCTATTGACACGCCCGAGGGGCCGAATGGGGTGACGATTTTTCAAACGCGTCCATCGACCGGGCAAAAGGGCCAGTCAAACGGTGAATGACCCGCGATGGCGTGTTTGTCAACCTCCGGGCCTGTCGTGCCAAAGCGCTGACGAGGCTCGCGATCGTGTGCTGGAGTGTTCCGCAGTCCAAATTCCCTCAACAAGAGAGGACTGCTTCATGAAGATGACGCGTTTGTTCGCGGGTGCCCTGCTGGCCGTCGTGTCGCTCGTCGCGGCTCCGGTAAGTCAGGCCTCCGCCGTATCGGATGCGCCTCAGGCCGCCGCGCAGGGTGCCCCCGCGGTGGTCGTGCAAAGCAGTGCCGCATACTCCCGCACCATCCTGGTCAAGGTCAATGAGCTGCGCGCCAGCCTCGGACTGAGGCCCGTGACGCGCTACGTCCAACTGGACTCAATCGCCCAGGACTGGTCCCAGCAGATGGCATCGAGGAACTCGATGTCGCATCGGCCACAGTTCTCCAGCAAATACCCGCAAGGGTGGAGCACGGCCTCGGAGAACGTCGCCATGCGAGGCGGCTCCGGGGGCGGTGACATCGGCGCCCGGCTCTTCGAACAGTGGCGGAAGTCGCCGGGCCACTACGCCAACATGGTCGCTCCCGACGCGAACGCGCTGGGCATCGGCTTGGCCTACAACTCGTCCACCAAGTCCTGGTACGGCACCCAGAACTTTGCCAACTACAAGAACCCGGGCGGTTCTGGTCTCGTCGTCTCCTGACGAGGTCGAATCAACGTCTGCGACATCGGGGCGGTCCGGATCGGCTCAGCCGATCAATGGGCCGCCCCGATGCGTGAGTCATGGCGAGTGACCAGGCTCATCGCAGCCTCTTTTCGGTGGGCAAGAGGCCGACGATGGCCGCGACACGCCCGGAAAGCCACACAATCTGAGAATTTTTCAGGTTGCGATTCAGGTTAACGAAACCCCTAGTCAAGTCACACTTAACCATAGTTAGTCGTCGTCCGGTCGGTGGGTGCCCGGCTCATCACGGCTCTGTGAGCCTCCGTGGTTGTGTTGTGGTGGAGGCAGTCCATTTTCCCTAGCCACGAGAGGACTGTTTCATGAAAATGACGCGTTTGTTCGCAGGTGCCCTACTGGCTGCCGTGCCCCTTGTCGCGGCCCCGGCTGCCCAGGGCGCTGTCATTGGAACGGATGTGCCTGCCCAGGTCATTGAAGCCCCTGCGGGAGTCACTCAAAGCAGTGCTGCGTATGCCCAGACCATCCTGACCAAGGTCAATGAGCTGCGTGCCAGCCATGGGCTGAAACCCTTGACCCGTTACGTCCAGCTGGATGCGGTCGCCCAGGACTGGTCCGAGCAGATGGCAGCGAGGAACTTCATGTCCCACCGACCAGATCGTGGCAGCCATTACCCGGCAGGAGCGAGTGGCTCTGCGGAGAACGTCGCCATGCGCAGCGGTGATGCTCCCGGCGTGGACATCGGCGCCATGATCTTCGAGCAGTGGCTACACTCGCCGCGCCATTACGAAAACATGGTGAATCGGGATCTGAATGCCTTGGGAATCGGCCTGGCCTACAACTCCGCCACCAATTCCTGGTACGCAACCCAAAACTTCGCCACGTATCAGGATCCTGCTGGGGCGGGTCTCGTCGAATCCTGACGACGGCAATCCGACGCTCGTGAATCGGGGCGGTCCTTGATCGGTTCAGCCGGTCATCGGGACCGCCCCGATGCTGTGGAGCCGCGACCGCCCGGCGAAGAGCGCCAAGGTGTCAGGGCCCTAGAAGAGCGAGTGGCACGACACCTATCCCATCCCTGCGACGATACGCGGCGGGCCCTGTGGTCACGACGAGCGTATCTGTGAGCCGACTGCCCAGCTTGCCGCGCAGCCAGTTCAGGTGACGAACATCGTCGTCGCCTATCGCAGAGGTGAGTTTCACCTCGATCGCGAGCAGCTCCCTCTCGGGGCCCTCGACGATCAGGTCGATCTCGTGATCACCACGTTTCGTCCTCAGATGTGAGACCACAGCATCTGAGACTTGTGCGCACACGCGAACGGTCAGTGTCGTCAAAGCCTCGAACAAACGCCCGAACAAAGGAGCGCAGCCGGGGAGGATCACGTCGTCACGCCCCTGCAGGAGGGCTCTCGCTGAACCATTCAGCAAATGCAACGACAATGCTGGATCCGCCAACTGATGACGCGGGGAGGAAGCCAGCGCCCCGAGGTTGATTCCCAATGGCTGCCATGGGGGGACGGGGTCCAGGAGCCACATGCTCGTGAGCCAGTCGCGGTAACGAAGCGTGGTGGGCCGATTCGGAGGGGGGCCATCGCCGATTGCCGCGGTGTTGCGGATTTTCTCATACGTGGTCGTGGTGGATTCGGCTGACGCATAGGAACGCAACCAGGACATGAGGGTTTCGGGGCGTCGCAGGACCGGATCGTCCTCCGTCCTCAATTCTCTCGAAGCCAGTCGCTGCAGGTAGCCGTCCAGCTGCATTCTGCGTAAGCGTTCCGGTAGGCCATGGATTCCAGGGAAACCCGAGGCGGCTATTTCGTGGGCATAGTGATTCAGGTCGGCGGGGGTATCCCCGCTCAGTGCCCCAGCTTCTCCCCGCAATAAGGCGTTCAGGGAGACCGTGGGATGTGCGCCCACCCGTTCACACAGGGCCATGGGTCTCATGCGAAGCGATACGATCCGGCCCGCACCGGAGTGGATGGGGGCTCGGGGATTGGGGGTGGCGCTTCCTGCTAGCAGGAAAGAGGCCGGCTGGGCGCCGTCGTCGACTGCCCGGCGAACCACGTCCCAGACGGTGGGCACGTGCTGCCATTCGTCGATGAAGGTGGTGCCCGACCCGGCCACTCGGGAGGGTTCGGCCGCGATTATTGCCCGCTGCGATTCGGAGTCCAGGGCCCAGGTGCGGCTGGCGCGGCGGGAAGCGGTCGCAGTTTTGCCGACGCCCTTTGGGCCATCCAGGGCGATTGCGGGAAGCCCGGACATCAAATCGTCCAGGACCATGTCAAGGACTCGCGGACGGTACTCCATGAAATCCTATGATACAGATGGAACATCTTCTATGATACAAAAAGTACAGTCTTTGTTCGGCTCTTTGGGCAGTGGTGGAACGTGCCGGGCGGCTACGCCAACGTGGGCGCCCGATGCTGTGAGCAATGAATGGTTGACTGGTCCCGAAAGGGTGAGCGATGAGTGATTTCCGAAGGAAACTGGCGGACTTCTTCGATGCGGAGAACCGGCGGGACTGGGACAGCTACCGGGAGTTCCTGCACCCACAGGTCGAATGGGTCCTGGGGGAAGACATCATCAAAGGGCGTGAGCGCTACTGCGAGACCATCGTCGCTGCCTATGCGCAGTCGGCCTCCCGCTTCAGGATGCACCAGATGCTTGAATCCGAGGACCACAGACGCATCGCCACGCTACTCGTGGACACGGATGGCAGGCGCGCACTGGACATCTTCGAGTTCGAGGATGGTCTGATCCACCGGGAATGGGAGTTCCTGCTGGGGCGTGGCGCCGACTGGAACGGCAGATCTCTCATCTGTAGGCGGGGACAGGAAGAGACCGACGAAATACCGCTTTGACAAGGGGTTGAGTGGCTGGTCACGGTGCCCGCAGATGTTCCTGTGATACAGATGGAACGCGCCCTGTGATACACAAAGTGCAGCCCCTACGGTACAGATCGTGCAGACGGTGGCTGTGGGGAAGAATGGGCGCATGACGTGTGACGACGAGGTGAGCTACGACGCCGACCGGCTCCCGTCCCGCGACGAGACGCGGACGCTCTACGACTCCGTGGGATGGGCCGCCTACACCGACGATCTGGATGCGCTGATCCGCGGGCTGGAGAACTCAGCCGTCGTGGTCACCGCGCGATCGGGAGGGAAACTGATCGGCTTGGCGCGCATCGTCTCCGACCATGCCACCATCGCCTACCTGCAGGACGTTCTCGTCCACCCCTCTTTCCGGCGTCGCGGAATCGCGACAGCGCTCATCAACCGGGCCTTCGCCCCCTTCAATCGGGTGCGCCAGCACGTGCTCCTGACCGACGCCGAGCCGGGACAGCGGGCGTTCTACGAGTCGATCGGTTTCACCGAGATCCGCGACCTCCCCGGGCAGGGGTGCAGGTCGTTCGTCCGTTTCATTCCGTGATGTGTCGAACCCGGCAACCAGGACCTCGTGGGTGATTCCTGGGTGCGTGACGCGCAGCAATCGGATGTGGAGGGTTTCTCTGCGGAAACCGCGGGTTCGTGCGCTGGAAAATGCCATTTCCGCCTGTCAGCCTTTCGGCCAGATGAGCATCTCGGATGTTCAAAACACCCATATCCTGAGATTTTCTTGGGGCTTCTCAGGTGCCCGTTGGAGGGGTCCAAAGCCCATGTAAAGGGGGTTTGGCGCTCGTTCCTGCCTGAAAGTTACGCATCGGAACCTGAAAAAAAATCAGGGAAGTGATTGGATGAACGGGTGTTTGCCCCCCAACTGAGAGGACTGCTGATGAAGCCGACGAAGATGGCTCGTCTGTCTCTGGTGGCGCTGCTGGCCGCTGTGATTTCGTTTTTCTCCTTGGCTGCTCACGCCGAGGCGATCTCACAACGGCCCGCCGTTCTCCCAGCGGACGTCAACAGCAAGGGCGCGGAGTACGCCAGGACAATCCTGAATAAAGTCAACGAACTGCGAACCGGTCTGGGGCTGAAGCCTGTGACCCGGATCGCTGAGCTGGATGCGGTCGCACAGGACTGGTCCGAGCAGATGGCTTCCCGGAACTCGATGGAGCACCGTCCGAATTTCACCGATCACTACCCGCAGGGCTGGAAGGGAGGCTCCGAGAACGTCGCGTGGCGCAGCGACGGCGGTGACGTCGGCGCGCTGCTGTTCGAGCAGTGGCGGAACTCGTCGGGCCACTACACCAACATGACCGACCCCAATGCGGACTCCCTGGGGATCGGCATCGCCTACAGCGCGGGAAGTGGAAGCTGGTACGCCACCCAGAACTTCGCAACCTACGGTGACCCGCAGGCTGCAGGACTGACTGTGAGCGACGGGGGAGCTGGACGAGCAGGAGCAGAAAACGCGGAGAACGCCCGCGGTGTCAACGCTGTCTCGGCCAACGAGGCCGCCGACTCCGGTGAGAAGAGGACGTCCAGGGGTGGGGAGCGGAAGCCCGTTGAAGCGACGACGTCCGCCACTCCGACGAAGGAGACCCAAAGCGCCGAGGCCACGGAGGCCTCGACCCCTCGCAAGGCCGGACTGCCGAAGACCGGTGCTCAGGCCCTCATGTGAACGTGCGGGAAACCGGACCGCGTGCTTCCGGGCGGGTAGCCTCGAAGCTGGGAACCACCACCGCGGGGCAATCCCCTCGCTCCCGGTGGTGTGATTCCCTCGCGGTCCGGTTTTTCGTTTTCTTTCATGCGTTTGTAGTCGACCCGCTTCGGCTCAGCCCACTCGCTGAGGTGCTCGCACCGCGTTTCTATCCATTCCGGTGAGTAGGCCGGGCGGGTTCACTGCGGTGGGCTCAATCGATTCGGAGTTCACCCATGGCGCCCCAGTCATCACCGTCGACGGTGCGCGAGATGATCTTGGGGGTGGCGGTCAGGAAGGGGCGCATGGTGTCGAGTCCGGCCTTGATGTGGTCGGATGTGACGTGGGCTTCGGCGGCGTCGTCGTTGAAGGCCTCGACGAGAACGAACTCGTTCGGGTCCTCCACGCTGCGGGACCACTCGAACCACTTGTTGCCGGGCTCGGCGCGGGTAGCGGAGGTGAACGGCCCCACCGCCTCGATGAAATCATCAGCCAGCTCGGGTTTCACGGGAAATTTCACGACGATCAGGATCATGCCGTCAACTCTATGTCCTGTCCGAGCGGGCTGGGGGTGTGGTCGGGCTGCTGTCCGGGTGTCAGGAGCGGCTTCGGCGCGGGTCGTTCGTTCCTTGCGTCGCGGATCAGCTGATGTCAATGATGCTCGTCGTCATCAGGCGTCGGTTTTCTCTCGTGCGAGGCGGCGTTTTTTCTTCCGCTTGGCGTATCGCCAGCTGTAGCTCACGCATCCAGTGACGATGATGTAGAGGAGTGTTATTTCTACCACTCCGATGTTGGCCCCTCCGAGGGAAATAAAGGAAGCGAGCAGGGGCGGAAGGAGAAGGCAGATCAGAATCGAGAGTATCAGTCGAACAATCACGCGCATTGCCTGTCGTCCTTCTTTCTGCTTGCGTCAATCCGAAATCGTTGAAATTTGTGCTGTTTCGTTTGTCGATGCCGCTGCTGTTCCGGCGGGTAGTAGATCTAAGTGCAGCGATATTTGAGGACGCAGTACTTGACCCTGAGCTGAACTCAAGAGCTGGAAGGCACATCGCCTCGATGGAGTCATTACCCTGCTCGGACATCGCGGGAAATTTCACGACGATCAGGATCATGCCGTCAACTCTATGTCCTGCCCGGGCAGGCTGGGGCGCGTGGCCGGGCTGCTGTCCGGTCGTCAGAAGCGGCTTCGGTGCGGGTCGTTCGTTCCTAGCGTCCCGGATCAGCTGAGTTCAATGGGCGATTGATGCTCGCTGCAGTCAGGCCGTGGTTTTCTTCTGTGAGTGGTCCTTCTTTCTCGTGCGATCGGCGCGCCGCCAGAAAAAGATCACGCAGCCCAGCGTAACGATGTTGAGAAGTATGAACTCGAATGGGCCGATTGCGGCCCCTCCCAGGGCGGAAAGAAGAATGACGAACAGGCCCAGGAGAAAAAAGTAGAGCAAAATCGAGAGTATCAGCCGAATCATGCGCATCCTTGTTGCCTTTCCAGTTGCTGCCCCCGGTTTGTCGTCACTATCACCGTACCCCGCCCAGCCGGGGCTCTCACGTGACAGGGGTCTCCCGGAATCCACCGGGAGACCCCTGAGGTCTGTTCGCTGACGACCGGTGCGGATCGTCAGATGCGCAGGTCGTCGGTCAGTGGCGTCGGGTGTCCGAAGCGATGGTTGGTCACTGACACCGCCTGCTCGTGCACGTAGGGCAGCAGTGCCAGGCGACCCGGGTAGAGGGTCGGGCCCGCGTGGACGCAGACGTCGATGGAACCGCCCACCGCGGTCAGCAGGTCCCGCTCACCCAGGTGCCGCACCCGGCCCCGGACCTTACGGTCGAACCGGTCGTCGCTCTTCACCTCGACCGTCAGGCCGAGACCGGTCAGCACCTCCGACAGCTCCTCCGACGGGGCGTCGAGGAACGAGAAGGTCGCTGCGGAACCAGTGACCAGGGCCGCCGAGGCCTCCCGCAGCACACGCAGCGGGTCGTCGACCTCCACCCGGACCGTCACCGGTGTGGGACGGTACCGGAACGCGTTGATCTCCGCCTTCAGGGCCGACGGGTCGTGCGAGACCCCGAACAGGGTCCGCCAGGCCGCCTGATCCGAGGTGGTCGCGACGTTGAGCTGTTCGAGCTGCTGCTCGTCGAGCACCCGGGCAGCGGCCCGGAAGAGATGCACGAGTTTCGGATCGGTGAGGACGCCGGCGGGGCCGAGGTCCTTCGGCTCCCAGGAACCGAAGCCCACCACGTAGTTCGGGCCACCGGCCTTGCCCCCGGTGCCGACCGCGGAACGCTTCCAGCCGCCGAAGGGCTGACGCCGCACGATGGCCCCGGTGATCCCGCGGTTCACGTACAGGTTGCCGGCCTTCACGCGGTCCAGCCAGAACTGGATCTCCTCGGCATCGAGGGAGTGCAGACCAGCTGTCAGGCCGTACTCGGTGCCGTTTTGCCACTCCACGGCCTGCGCCAGGTCACGAGCCGCCATCAAGCCGAGCACCGGCCCGAAGTATTCCACCTGGTGGAAGGCACTGCCCGGTCGCACTCCGGTTCGGATGCCCGGACGCCACAGCCGGTCATCAATGCGTTGCGGTTTCAGCAACCACGTCTGTCCGTGCTCCAGTTCGGTGAGACCGCGCCTCAGTTTCTCGCCCGGCACCTCTGTGAGCGGACCCATCTGGGCCGCCGGATCCTCCGGCCACGCCACCGTCAACGACGACGCGGCGTCGACGATCTGATCCAGGAGACGCCGCGACTTGGCCACCGATCCGACCAGGATGCCCAGCGACGCGGCGGAACACTTCTGCCCCGCGTGCCCGAAAGCGGACGCCACCAGGTCGGCGGCTGCCAGATCTAGGTCAGCCGACGGGGTGATGATCAGCGCGTTCTTGCCGGAGGTTTCGGCCAGCAACGGCAGGTTGGGCCGCCAGGAACGGAACATCTCGGCGGTCTCCGCCGACCCGGTCAGCACGACCAGTTCGACGCGTTCGTCACGCACCAGCTTCTCGCCGAGCGCACGATCACCCATGACGACGTACTGCACCAGGTCGCGCGGCAGGCCCGCCCGCCAGCACGCCTCGGCCAGCAGCGCCGCGCAGCGCCGCGACGGGGACGCGGGCTTCAACAGCACCGCCGACCCCGCGGCCAGCGCGGAGGCAACCCCGCCCAGCGGCATCGCGATCGGGAAGTTCCACGGCGGAATGACCGCGGTGACCTGCGGGGGACGGTGCGTGGCGCCGTCGACCTCCTCCCCGGCGAGGGAGGCGTAGTAGTGGGCGAAGTCGCAGGCCTCGGAGACCACGACGTCCGCCTGGTCGATGAGCTTGCCCACCTCGTCGGCGGCGACCGTGATCAGCTCGGTGCGCATCGCCTCCAGTTCGACACCCAGCCGGTGCAGCGCGGCGGCGCGTTCCGTAGCCGGGGTCGCGGCCCAGCGCTTCCCTGCGGCGGCGGCTGTTGTCAGCACCTCGTCGAGGGCTTTGGCGGATGTCAGGGTGCCCTTGGTCACGGTGGCGCCGCCGAGATCGGGGGCGGGCAGCGACTCGCGGATGGAATCGGCCCACCGCTGGTTGCTGAGCAGCGCGGGGTCGGTGTCGGAGGTGTTGGTGAACACGGACGTCGGTTCGCTGCGTTCCTGGACCGCCCAGGCGCTCGGGGTGGGGGAACCGATCAGCGCGACTGCGTCGCGGTAGCGACCCTCCTCCTTGTCGAGGAAGGCGATGTCGTGGCCGAGGGAGGCCGCCCCGGACATGAAGTTCTCCGGTGCGGCGTTTTCCTCCAGGCGTCGCACCAGGTAGGTGATCGCGGAATCGAACTCGCTGCGCGGCACCACGGGAACGTAGAGCCGCAGCGAGCCCATTTCGTCGAGGATCACCCGCTGCAACGGCACCGCCATGCCCGCCAGCATCTCGATGTCGAAGCCCGACGTGATGCCGCGGGCCTTCGCCAGTTCGACGGCGGTGGCGAGGCTGTAGATGTTGTGGCTGGCCGAACCGACGTGGAGGGTCTTGATGGATTCGGGGGTCAGGAGCCGGTCGAGGGCGCTGAGGTAGCTGGCGTCGGTCTCGACCTTCGACGGCAGGATCGGGTTTGGCCAGCCGCGCAGCTCCGCCTGGGTGCGTTCCATCGCCAGGTTGGCGCCCTTGACCAGACGCACCCGCAGCGGAATGCCGCCCGCCTCGCAGCGACGTCGTGCCAGCTTCTGGATGTGTTCGATCATCAGCGGCGACTCGCGCAGGTAGGCCTGGACCGCCAGGCCCATCCTCAGGTTCGGCAGTTTCATGGCGAACCGCTCGAACACCTCAAGGGTGAGGTGGAGATCGCGGTACTCCTCCATGTCGAGGTTGACGAGCTTGCCCGACCTGTTCGCGGCCTCCATGAGCGGGCCGAGACGAACCACGGCCTCCTCCACCGTCGCGTCGTGGGCCCACGGCGAATGGGGACCCATCACCGAGGACACCTTGATGGAGACGTAATCGACGTCGGGTCGGTTGAGCAGCTCAATGGTGCGGTTGAGCCGGGAGGACGCGTGCTCGTCGCCCAGCACGGCCTCACCGAGGAGGTTGATGTTCAGGCTCGCACCGCTCTTGCGCAACCTGGCCAACGCTGGCCCGAGATCGCGACCGATGTCGACGACGAGGTCACCCAGCAGCAGGGAGAAGGCACGACGCACCGCGGGCAGCATCGTCCGGGGCGGGGGGGCGACGCCGAGACCGAGGCCGGCGCGCAGGTAGGGGGGCAGGAAGGGGACGGACTGCCGGGCCAGACGCGCCAGATTCTTGGCGGCCACCGCCGGGTCCTCGGGGCGCAGAACGCCGTCAACGAATTCAAGGGTGAAGCGGAGCCCATCCGGATGGTCGAGCGCGCTTGCCAGCAGCTTTGCTGCGCGGGGTTACGGGTGGGCGAGGGAGCGCTGCGCCCAGCGTCGTGCGGTGCGCACAGCCTTGTCCGTCAATGCTTGGTTGGTCACGTTGCACACAGGGATAATCTTGCCCCACGCGCCGGCCACGCGGGCAGGGAAGGTGGGATTTAGGACATCGTGCCGTAGCTTTTGGCTCTTTTCGGAGGTCGAGCCGACCGTCGCAGACCGCCCTGGAATTTCTTAGAAGTATCTTTGGCAGGAGAATCTTCGTGGCAGGGTGGGAGCGTTCGCGTCCCAGCGGGTTGTCAGAGAACCAGGAGGAGACCATGTCAGATTCCGTCCGTCGACGCTTCCGTCCGCTGCTCGCGTCGGTGCTAGCCGGAGGTCTGGTGGCAGGGTGCGCGTCCTCCACGTCCTCTGAATCCGGATCGCCGAGTGCCCAGGAATCGGCGGCCATTGCCCTGCCCACGGCGCGCCCCTCCGCAGGTGCGGGGTCGCCGTCCGCGACGCGGTCGCTGGTGTCGATTCCGGGGGCCTATTCGGGAGCGGGCGGACCGCGACCCGCGAATGCCACCCCGATCACCGCCGTCCATTCGGGGTACGCGGTGATCGTCACCCCGTCGAAGAACATCACCTGCGAGTTTTCGGACACGAGCGCGGGTTGCGGGATCATCAACTACACGGACAGCAAACCCTACGGTTCGGATGAGCTCGGCCCCAAGTGGTGGGTGAGGATGAAGAACTCCACGTCCGCGAGTCAGGCGGAACCCGAGCTCGTGTCGAGAAGCGAATCCCCCATGTTCCAGAACCCAGGAACCCCCGGTCAGCAGGTGGAATATGGAACCGTCGTCTACCACGGGGACTACGTGTGTGCCTCCGAGAATGCGGGCCTGACCTGCTGGAACACCGCCACTGGTCACGGTGCGTTCATGAACCGCGACGAGACGAAGACGTTCTAGCCTCCGGGCAGGTGGCCAGGGAGACGTCCCTGCTCCCGGAGTTTCTTCTGGCCGGGTTGCTCACCGGGGAACGCTGGCGGCGAGACGTCCCTGCTCCCGGAGTTTCTTCGCTGCTTGTTCCCGGACGGCGTTGTTGATCAGGTGCCCGAAACCCCGCGCGGTGATCCGTGCGACCAGCCCGGGAAGGTCGGTGCCGAGCGCCGCGGCGGCTTCGTGCAGGTTCCAGTCGTGCGTGGAGAGCTGGTGCAGCAGGTGGGCGCGCCGGGTCTGGGCCGAACTCAACCGCAGGGTGTTGACGTAGAGCAGCTCACCGTCGTCGCGGACCAGACGTTCCCCGATGTGGTTGGGGCGGCGCAGCTCCAGGTCGGTCACGAAGCGTTCCAAGCGCATGCTTCCGGGGCGATAGACCGTTTCGGTGAGCAGGCAACGATCCTTCCAGTCGCCCAGGAGAATCTCGGTGGTGGTCTCGGACCAGTCGCGTCGCACACGCTCCAACGCCCCACGCAGCCCATCGATGCTCGTGGCCTCGGCGAAGAGCGGGCCCGCATCCACCAGCCAGCGGGTGGGTTGGTTCAGGGCATAGGTCATCATCAGTTCGCCGTAGAGATCGTCGAGGAGGGTGCGGTGCAGCAGCTTGTAGTCCTCGGCGGTCGGCACGACGAAGGCCGCCATCAGTGCGTCGGAGGTGTGGACCAGCATCCCGACCTGACCGCGATGGAGTTCGAAGGTCCGCAAGGCGGTGGCGTATCCGGGAATCTCCCGCCCGGAGAAGAAGGACTCCGACCGGTGGATCAGCCCGAGGTTCCTGAACCTCTGCGACAACTCCTGCCACGCGATCGTCGGGGGTTTGAAGTGCAGCTCAAGAAGACCCTCGATGGCCAGGTGCTGCGGCAGGAAACGCAGCGCGTCCTCACCGTCCTTCTTCCGCAGCCGATGCACCGATTCGAGGAACTGCCAGTCGTCGGGGGTGTCCTTCTTCTTCACCTGGGTGCCTGCGGCGGAGCCCCAGGTCAGGCGCAACCCGTGGGGGACGAAGGCGATGTAGCTTTTCCGACCGGGCAGGTCGACGATTTTCACGCCGGGCGGGATGGCTGCACGCGACAACCGAACGTCCTGGCAGGGGGTGTCGCGCAGCAACGGGATCAACCGGAATGCCCCGAAGGTCTGTGCGGGGGCGGGTCGCAGGCCCGGCAGGTCGAGGGGTGGTGCCATCTCACGCATGTGCTGATGCCTCCAGGAACTCCTGCACCCGGCGTTCAAGATAGGCCTCCAGCTCCGCCAGGTCGCCGTGGCCGGTGACGTAGCGTGCGAAACCGAGCGCCGTCGGCAGATCCTCGGCGTTGCGCAACCCGATAGAACGGGTCAGCGGGCTGAGGCTGCTCACCTGCAACTCCTGCGGGTCGAAGACGGGATTGACATGCAGCACGTACAGCTCCGGGACGATCCGCGACGCGCTGTCGAGGGCGGCGTGGAAAACCCCGGGAGGGTCGTTCTCGGCGCCATCGGAGACCACCAGCACCGTCGTCGCACCCCACTCGAGGGCATCGATCAACCGTTCCGTGAGATTCGTCTGCCCCCGCGGTCGGGGCACCTCGCCGTCGGCGGTGGGATGCGTCCAGAAAGCCCGGTAGTCGTGGTCGGTGAGCCCTGCCCGCAGCAGCTGGTCCACACCCCAGGCGACGGCCAGCGGTCGGCGACGTTTCTCGCGGGACCCCGAAGAGGAGAACGAGTTGTCCAGCACGGCGGCCACCTTCCCGGTCAGGGGCAGGGCACCGGTGCGGGCCAGCACCGCACGAGCGGAGGCGGCCAGCCAGTCGATCTCGTCGCGCGGCGTGTCGACTCCCAGGACGTAGCTGGCCAGTTCGGTCAGCGACAGCCTCTCGGGACGCACCTCGACGGTGTCGCTGCGACCGGCGACTCGGAGCCGTTCCCGTTCGGTGAGGCGGTGTTCCATGCTCTTCAGCAGGTCGTCGGGGCTGATGCCGTGCTTGGCGGCCAGGCCCTGTGCGACGCTGAACGGCAGCTCGTGGAGCGCACTCTTGCTGAACCGCGCCTGCCGGTAGCGCTCCAGGATCGGGGTGTCGAAGGGGGCCTTGTGGCTGCCGAATAGGAAATCGGCCAGTTCGCCGCCGGGATGCAGGTGTGCGTGACGCAACGCCCCCGACATCTTGCGGCGGTACTTCACCGCGTGGAAAGTGAGGTCGGAATGCTCGGCGATGTAGTCGCGGATCAGGGCGCGGGTACGACGATTGTTGACGCCCTCCCGGCGCAGCCGGGCCATCAGCTTCCAGGCCCGCTGCGGGGGCAGGGAACGCAGCCCCGCGCGCAGCAGGGCGTTCTCCTCGCTGCGGAAGTCGTCGGGGGTGTCGCTACCGCTGCTGAGCAGTCCGATGATGATCTGCGCGACATTGAAATGATTCACCCCGACCGCCAGCAGCCGGGCGTAGAGACGACGATAGTTGCCGCGCACGTAGTCGTGGAGGAACCCGAGTCCCAGGCGGTGCTCGTCACCTCCGGTGAGGAATTCGGCCTGCCCGGTGGAGACGAATGCGGCGTTGAGAAAGGTCAACAGGTCCTCGCGTGCGACCTCGTCTGCGCTCAGCATCGACTCTCCAGGGGGCAGGGTGGGTGTGTCCGGGGAAGAGCGGTGTGATGTGGAAGTAATTCCTGTACAGGGAAGCTCGGAAATCACACCTGGGTCCCACGGACACGCGGTCATCGTAGCGACACCCATATCGTCGCGACAGGCGGGTGCGACGAACGAATGCGGGAACCCATGTTTCGGTGGAGTCGCGCCGGCGGCCCCCGGACATGGTGTCGGACCCGATCCCGTAGGGTATGGGTCCTGTTGCGGAGGCCGCGTCCGGATGGAGTGCGCCGGACCGGGTGAGCTGGCGTCCCACCGTCGCGCCCGGCACGGTCGGTGCAGGAGCTGACGGCGGGTGAGTGCTTCACCTCACCCGTGTGGCGTTTTTCGCAACAGGCCCCGGGGCTGAACGAGGAGGAGAAGATGAGCGATCGCGAGTTCGTCGCGCTGGGAACATCCAGTCTGGTGCCCACGAAGACGCGGAACCATAACGGCTACCTGCTGCGGTGGGGAGCCAGCGGTGTCCTGTTCGACTGTGGTGAGGGCACCCAGCGACAGATGACCCGGGCTGGGGTCTCGGCGCGCAGCATCAACGTCATCTGCCTCACCCACCTCCACGGCGACCACTGCCTCGGATTGCCCGGGGTGTTGCAGCGTATCTCCCTGGAACAGGTGCCCCACCCGGTCACCGTGGTCTATCCGGCCCAGGGGCAGGAGTACGTCGAGAGGCTCCACCGCGCCAGCATCTACCACGACCAGGCCCACATCCGATTCCTGCCCGTCGACGCGGGTCCGGAGCCCGGTGAGGTGCTGCGGACCAAGGACTTCATCCTCTCGGCGGCCTGCCTCGACCACCGCGTCCCCGCCATCGGGTACCGGGTGGAGGATCTGCCCGGGGTCAGCTTCGACCCGGAGGCCCTGGCCGCCCGCGGCATCTCCGGTCCCGCCGTCGGGCAGCTGAACCGCGAGGGTCGGGTGGAGATCGACGGTGTGGTCACCCGGCTGGAGGAGGTGTCGCATCCGCGACGGGGGAGGTCGTTCGCGTTCGTCATGGACACCCGGCCCTGCCTGGCAGCGGAGAAACTGGCCGAGAACGTCGACCTGCTGGTGATGGAGGCCACCTACACCAGCGACCTGCGGGAGCTGGCGGTCGAACACGGACACTGCACCGCCCTGGACACGGCCCGCATCGCCGCAGCAGCCGGGGCCCGCCGTCTGGCCATGACCCACTTCTCCACCCGGTACACCACCACCGAAGACCACCTGCGGGAGGCGAGCGGCATCCACGACGACGTCGTCGCCCTGGAGGACCTCGACCGGGTGCCGGTGGACCCCGCCATCTGCTGAATGGCACCGTGGGCGGGTGACGAGACCGGTTTTTGGCTTTCGGGTAGTTGTGAGACTGGTGGGTCCCCAACGGGAACCTTCGGAACCGGGAAGGATGAAGGAGCATGGAACACGACCTCCTGGAGTCGCTGCGACGAGCACACGCCGAGGCGAGGATGACCGGCTGGGACTTTTCTGCCCTGGAGGGGAGGCTCATCGCCGACGATCCCTGGTGGGACTTCGAGGCCGACTGCCTGGATGCGATGCGGTACGCTCGGGCCGTCGCCGATCTCGGCACCGGGGGAGGTGAGCGACTCATCCGTCTCGTCGACGCGTTTCCCGATGACCGGGAAGGGACCCGCACCATCGTCGCGACGGAGGGGTGGGAACCGAACCTTGCGGTGGCGCGGCGAAACTTGGGGACGCGAGGCATCGAGGTGTTGCCTTATGACGCGGAAACCGGGCAGGCCATGCCCTTCGGGGATGGAGAGCTGGACTTGGTGATGTCGCGTCACGAAGGAATCGATGCCGGTGAGGTCACCCGGGTGCTCGCGTCCGGGGGACAGCTGCTGACCCAGCAGGTGGATGGTCGCGATGCGGAGGAGATCCACGAATGGTTCGAGGCCGGTTTCGCCTACCCCGAGGTCACGGCGGAAAGATTCGTCGCCGATCTCGAGACCGCCGGGATGAGGATTGATCAGGCCGACGAGTGGTCCGGGCAGATGCGGTTCACCGATGTCGAGGCCTTGGTGATCTACCTCGGCTACGTGCCATGGGATGTTCCCGGGTTCAGCGTGGACGAGCACCTTGAACGGCTGTCGGAGCTGGCCGCCAGCCCCGGGATCGCGGTCACGCAGCGGCGTTTTCGGATTCACGCCACGAAACCGTGACACGGGTCCGGGACTCTACGCCGTCCGGTGCGTGGAACCGGGGAGGCGATTTGCCGGGCGGTGGCAGGATCGACTCATGGATGCTCAAGCAGTTCTGATTGATTCGGTCAACCGGCCCGTCGACGCGGCCCGGACGGTGCTCAAGGAGATCTCCAAGGAAACCCTCCACGCGATGCCCGGGGGTCGGGCGAACTCGATCGCCTGGCTGGTGTGGCACTCCGCCCGGCAGATGGACATCCAGGTGGCGTGGCTGGCCAATGCCGGGCAGATCTCGGAGCAGCTGTGGATCACCGACGGCTGGGGTGAGCGCCTCGGAATCGACCGTGGCCCGAAGTCGATCGGTTTCGGCGATACCGCCGAGGACGTCGCCGCGCTGCGCGTCGAGGACCCTGCCCTGCTGCTCGACTACCTCCAGGCCTGCGCCGAGGCGTTCACGACCTACGTCTCGGGGCTGTCCGCCGACGACCTGGACGAGGTGATCGACACCAAATGGAATCCGCCGGTCACCCGCGGGGTGCGGCTGGTCAGCATCATCGACGACGCGGTCACCCACCTGGGGCAGGCGGCCTACGCCCGAGGCCAGATCGAGGAATGGAGCATCGGCTTCTGACCTGGTTTCTCCTGAGGTCCTCAGTGCAGGCCATCGCGACCGTCTCGGCGTGCCACATCAAAGGCGTGGTGCCGGATCTGCCTGTCGCTCGCGGGTTTGCTCACTGGCCCATCGGGTTCTCCAAGAAGCCCCTACGGGTGTTTGGCGCTGCGAGGTGGGAATCGTGCCGGGGCCTGTGATCCGCCCGGCCCGCGAGGACGAACTGAGGGAGCTGGGCGTCATTGAGCAGGAAGCGGATGTGCTGTTCGTCGAGATCGGGATGAAGGACATGGCTGCGGCGGATCCGGAAACCCTCCTGCCTGCCCAGCGGGCTGGACGGGTACTGGTCGCGGTGACCCGAGCGGACGAGCCGGTAGGTTTCGTCCGGCTTGAAATCGTCGACTCGACCCCTCACGTCGAGCAGGTCAGTGTGCTTCCTGGGTATGCAGGCCATGGTCTCGGATCCCGCCTGCTCGATGCCGCCGAGGAATGGGCCAGGAAGCGGGGGTATCGGCGTATGACCCTGATCACCTACCGGGATGTTCCGTGGAATGGTCCTTGGTATCGGCGAATTGGCTGGGAGGTCGTCGAGGAGGACCGGCTGATGCCGGAGCTGAGGGCTCTCCGGAAACGCGAGAGGGTCGCCGGCCTGGATGTCTGCCCGCGGCAGGTGATGGAGAAACACCTGGGCTGAGTGGGTCATTGGGCCTGCAAACCGCGAACAGGGCCAGCAAACCGTGAAGCAAAAGGAGTGGGGGAGCGGTGGCCCTTCCCGAATGGTCGGTTGACCGCCATCGACATGTACCCAGAGGGGTGGCAAGGAGTCGCCTAAAGGGATAGTAGTTCTTCTCCCAGAGGGATAGTTGACTGCGTGCGAAGCTGGTTGATCAGGAGCTGGACGCTTTCATGCCGCACGTCGCTGCGGTCTGGGATGTGGTGCGCAGGACTGTGGACGGCGGTGCCGGTTTGCTGGCCCTATTCGCGGTTTGCTGGGCTTGTTCACGTTTGCCTGTGCTGTGAGGCCAGCAAACGTGAACAAGCCCAGCACATAGACGGCAAGGCCAGCGGACAAGGGGTAAGGCCAGCGAAATGCGAGGCAGGCGAGTGGAATAGGTGGTCGCGTACAGGGCCTCGGTTGTAGGGGTGAATGGGGATCGTGAGTCACTACTCGGGCTGGTCGGTGAGCGGCTCAATGACGATTCCGCCGAAACGTGCCTCGTCGGCGTAGCAGCTGATGCCGTCGATGAAGCAGCGGTGGCTGGGGTAGATCTCGGTCTGGTTTGAGTCCACGTAGTAGGCGATGAAACCACCCCCGAAAGACGTGTTGAAGAACTCCAGGGCTCGCCCCGACTCGTCGGAAGCCTTCGCCGCGCAGGTGCTGCACACCCTGCGCGGGTAGCGTGGCAGGGTTTTCGTGGCTCCACCGCAGATGGGACACGGGATCTCGATCAAGGTCATTGCGTTCTCCTTCCTGCTCCGTCAATCATTCTGCGGTTCGGGGTCGTGCCATCCGCCGGAAGTACACTGCCCGGATGCGGGAACTCGACTGGGGCGGGGCGCCAAACATTCGTGACCTCGGCGGGCTGGGTGGTCGCTGGGGTGAGACGCGATACGGGAGGGTGGCGCGGGGGCCTCGCCGCGAGCTGATTCCGGAGCAGGGCTGGCGGGCCGCCCGCGACTGGGGGCTGCGGACCGTGGTGGACCTGCGCTGCCCCGAGGAACAGGGCAGGCGCGACGGCGATCCCCAGGTAGGGGAAGAGGCTCTGCGGGACGTGGTGATTCGCTGCGCCCCCACCGAGGACCACGACAATACGGAGTTCCGGGAAACCTGTTTCCCGATCCTCGATTCTCCCGAATACTGGCCCCACAACCTGCGAATCCTCCCTGGTCTGGTGGCCGCCGCCCTGACGACGCTAGCGGCAGCCGAACCCGGGAACTTCGTGCACTGCAGTGCAGGGCGTGACCGCACCGGAATGGTGACCGCCATCCTGCTCGCCAATGCGGGGGTCGCGCCCGGTGTCGTCGCCGATGACTACGCGCAGTCCGTGCGGGCCATGGCGGGGGTCGCCAGTCACGCCCCGAACCACGACCGGCAGGCCGCGTGGAGCGATGAGCAGGTGACGGCGTGGATTCACAGGACACGGCCCCTGGTCGTGCGGTTCGTGTCGGGAATCCCGGCCCATCTGGAGATGATCGGGCTTCCCGAGACCACCCGGAACCGGCTCCGGGCGCTCCTCCTGGATGCGTGAACCGCCTCGTCCGATGCCGATTGCGCTGGGTCTCAGTCAAGGAGTGGCCCTCCGATCTGCAGGCCCGGTCACCAGTTGTTGGACATCCTCGCCGTGGTTTCGACTCGACCGGCTCGCGGGGCTCGCAGGTCGGCTCAACCAGCTTGGAGAGGGCGATGCCGGTTGCGGTGAAGTGGGGTTGTGTCGAGAGTCTTTCTGGCATGGGGCGCAGGGCGTTTTGGTAGAGTCCCGGCATGCGGATCATCGAACCGGACGAAAGGTTCAGGGTTTCGTTTCTGGAGGCGTGGGACGAGTTCGACGCGGAGGATGAGCGGGGCACAGAATGCACCGGAGCATTCGGTTTCACCCGGCAGCAGTGCGAATCCGCCGCTGGGTTTGCCGCGATGTGTGCTCGTCGGCGCCTGGATACAACCGATCCGCCGGAGGGTTTCGTCCCCGCGACGATGCTGTGGGCCGTCGATGGCGACCGATGGCTGGGGCGGGTGTCCGTCCGTCACGAACTGAACGACCACCTGGTACGTTTCGGCGGCCACGTTGGATACGCTGTCAGGCCCTCAGCGCGCCTCCGCGGCATCGCGACCGTCCTGCTCCGCGTGGGCCTCGGGGTGCTGAACGGAATCGGTGTGGGGAAGGCCCTGATCCTCTGCGCCGAGGACAACGAGGGATCCCGCCGGGTCATCGAAACGGCCGGAGGTGAGCTGGAGAAAATTGCGGAAGGGCTCCGACACTACCGAGTGGCGACCAGACAGTGGGGCACCCGGCGCGGATGACGGTTGCGCAGCACTCAACTCGGTTTGTGCCGCCCGTGGGGTGGTTTCGGGCGTCGAGTGCTGCGCAACCGGGCACGTTCCGGCGAAGGATCCCGGGTTGGCCGTGCCGTAGCATGTCCGAAACAGCTGAGATTTTTGGGACAGCTCGAAGAGGAGAACCCCCATGACGGAGATCGACACCCTTGCCCTGAACCCCAACCCGCTCGTTCGTGTGCTCGGCAAACAGCCGCACGAGTTCACCCGCGCCGACATCATTCGGTTCGTCGCCGAGCAGGGCATTCCCATGCTCAACCTGCGATACCTCGGCGGCGACGGGCGGCTGAAGATGCTGAACTTCGCGATCCAGTCAGCCGAGCACCTGGACAGGATCCTGACGATGGGGGAGAGGGTCGACGGGTCGTCGCTGTTCGATTTCGTTGACGCCGACAGCTCCGACCTCTACGTGGTGCCGCAGCTGCGCACCGCGTTCCTGAACCCTTTCTCGGAGCTGCCCACCCTCGACATTATGTGCGGCTTCTACGACGTGGAGGGCAACCCTCTCGCCAGCTCCCCGCAGCAGATCCTCCGCAAGGCCCAGCAGGCCCTCGAGGACGAGACCGGCTGCCGGCTGGAGGCCCTCGGTGAGTTGGAGTACTACCTGTTCTCGCCCGCCGAGGACCTGTTCCCCGTCGAACCCCAGCGCGGCTACCACGAGGCCGGGCCGTTCTCGAAGTGGGAGGCGGTGCGCGTCGAATCCCTGGCCCACCTGACGCGGATGGGCTGCTCCGTCAAGTACGCCCACGCCGAGGTCGGAAACTTCATTGCCGACGACCTGCAGATGGTGCAGCAGGAGATCGAGTTCCTGCCCACCGACGTCAGCCGCGCCGCCGACGAGATGGCCTTGGCGAAATGGGTGGTGCGAGAGGTGGCGCATTCCTACGGCATCGAGGTGGCGTTCTCGCCGAAGATCGCCGTCGGGCAGGCCGGGTCGGGGATGCATTTCCACACCCGGTTGATGAAGGACGGCGTCAACCAGTTCTCGGAGGGAGCCGGGCTCACCGACGTGGCGCGCCGCGTCGTCGGTGGGTATCTTTCACACGCCGCTTCCCTCACGGCCTTCGGCAACCCGGTCCCCACGTCCTTCCTGCGACTCGTTCCGCACCAGGAGGCCCCCCCCGCCATCTGTTGGGGGGACCGCAACCGTTCCGTGCTGGTGCGGGTGCCGCTCGGCTGGCAGAACCTCGACGACCGCATGTTCCGCGACGCCAACCCGCAGGAGGGACCCGTCGGGCAGCTTCCCAACGACTCCCAAACCGTCGAGCTCAGGTCCCCCGACGGTGCGGCCAACATCCATCTGTTGTTGGCTGGCCTCACCGTCGCCGCCAGGATCGGGCTGAGCGACCCGTCGATGCTGGACTACGCGATGGCCCGCTACGTCAGCGGCGACGCGTCCACGAACGAGAGCCTTGATCAGCTGCCCTCCTCCTGCGCCCAGGCCGCCCGTTGTCTGCTGGAACAGCGGGCCGACTATGAGGCTTTGGGTGTCTTCCCACCCGGCCTGATCGAAGCCTGGGCCGAGCAGCTGTTTGCGCTCGGGGACGAGAACCTGCGTGAGGACATCGCCGCTAACCGGATCCTGGTGGAGGACCTGGTGGCGCAGTACTTCCACATCGGCTGCCGACCTCCCCGCCGGGAGATCTCCCCGCGGGTCGGGACGGCGTGCACATCGTCCCGGCCCGCCTTTCCCAGGGCCTCCAGTAGGGTGAGCCCATGACTCGGGACGGCCACCACATCCGCAACGCCGAACGCACCCGCGCTGCGGTGCTCAAGGCCGCCGCCGAGGTGCTCGCCGAGCGGGGAACGGGCGCGTCGCTGGCCCGGATCGCCGAGGTGGCAGGGGTGTCCAAGAGCGGTCTGCTGCATCACTTCGCGAATCGGGAACAGCTCATCGTCGCCCTGCTGAAGGATGTGGTGACCACCTTCCGTCAGGCCGTGATGCAGCACCTCGACGCCTCGGATGAGCGTCCCGGCAGGTTGATGCGCGCCTACATCAGGGCGCTCTGCACGGGATCGCAGGACGTGCTGCGGTACTTTTCCCCGACCCCGGTGTGGGCGGGGGTGCTCGACTTTCCGGAGGCCATTGAGGTGGCGGAACGAGATTCCGCGTGGTGGGCTGAGAATCTGGTGGCTGACGGTCTGTCTCCGCAGCGGGTTGTGGTGGTGCGCCGCGCCGCCGAGGGGCTCGCGATGGCCGCCTGCTACGGCGAGGAGACGCAGGCCAGTCTTGCCGAGGGTAGGGAACTGCTGCTGTCCCTGACCGAGGGCGGCGAGCTACCGGACTGAGCGTTCCATGTCGGTCCGGGCCGTCCCCTCGGGGACGGCCTCCTCGCCCGGCGGGGTGGTGCGGGGGATGGTGAACCAGGCGAGGACGGCGGGCGCCGCCGCCAGGACCGCGGCGATCGTCGAGGTCCACTGCATCGCCGTGGTGAAGGCGTGTTTGGCGCCGGTGAGGGTGGGGTCGGCCGGATCCAGCAAGGAGACCGCGGAGGCCAGCGACTCACGGATCACGGGATCGGCTCCGGACGGCAGGGCCGCGCGGTATAGGGCGGTGTGGATGGAACCAAGGAGCGCGATCCCCAGGGCCGTGCCGAGCTCGTAGGCGGTCTCGGCTATCGACGACGCCGCCCCGGCGCGTTCTGTGGGCACCGCCCCGACGATGGCGTCGGTGTTGAGGGTCGTCGACAATCCGATGCCGAAACCCACCAGCGCGAAGGCGACGACGATCCCTGCCAACCCCGTCGCGGATTCGGCGAACGCCAGGATCACCAGGCCGACGCTGCCCAACCCCAGCCCGGCGCTGATCGCACCACCGGTCCCGAGTTTGCGGACTGCGATCCCCGTGAAGGCGACCACCACGATCGCGGCCACCGTCCCCGAGAGCTCCAGCAGCCCGGTGTGGAACGGGCTGAGTCCGCGCACGAGCTGAAGGTACTGGGAGAAGAAGAACAGCAGCCCGACGAAGGCGAAGACGGTCACGGTGTCGGCGGTCACGGCTGCGGTGAAGGAGCGGTTCCGGAACAGGGAGATGTCGATTAGCGGGGTGGTGAGGGTGCGCTGCCGGCGCAGGAACCACCAGCCCGTCGCCAACCCGAGGGCGAGGGCGACCGCCGCGGTGACGGTGAAACCGGCGGAGAAAATCTCTTTGATGGCCTGTACCAGCGAGATGATGGCCACCATCGACAGCGCCGCCGACAGCAGGTCGATCCGTCCCTTCCCGGGGTTGCGCGACTCCGGCAGCAACCACAAGCCGCCCGCGACCACCGCGATCATGACGGGAACGTTGATGAGGAAGACGCTGCCCCACCAGAAGTGTTCCAGGAGCGCCCCACCGACGATCGGCCCGATGGCGGCGCCAGCAGTCGCGCCCGCCGACCAGATGGCGATGGCCCGCGTCCGTTGCTGCCGGTCGGGAAACACCGAACGGATGAGAGCCAGCGTTGACGGCATGATTGTCGCGCCGCTGATTCCCAGCAGGGCCCGGGCTGCGATCAGCAGTTCGGGGGAGGTGGCGAACGCTGCCAGCAGCGACGACAGCCCGAAGCCGACCGACCCGATCATCAGGAGGCGTTTGCGACCGATGCGGTCGGCGAGGTTGCCCATCACCACGAGCAGGCCCGACAGGGTGAATGAGTAGATGTCGCCGATCCACAGGATCTGTGACGCGCTCGGCGTCAGGTCGGTGGTCAGGGCGGGAATGGCCAGGGTCAGCACGGTGCCGTCGATCGCCAGCAGCATGACGGCCAGGGTGAGGATGCCAAGGGCCGCCCAGGAACGACCGGTTGCGGCGTGGGTGCTCCGGGATGTGGTCATGCCGACACACCTTACCGACCAAATGGTCGGTAACAAAGTGGCGATGTGCCGATTGGGTGATTGGTGTGGATCGCGATGCCCCGGAGGTCGACCGGCCTCCGGGGCATCGCCGTGTGGGAATCGGGTGGATCCGGTTTGAGCCGAACGGATCCATCCGGGGTCGTTGTGGCCGACCCTCAGGCGCTCGGTCGGAGTGTGGGGAAGGCCTCGGGTGGCGTGGCGCAGCAATTCCGATGCCTGGTTCCGAAAATTTCCTTCTCGTTATCCTCGTGGCGAGAACCTGATGCCCGATAGTCTATCCCTGGGAGGGGGCTGAATCATTTTTTGGTCTCCTCCTGAAGTTGAAAAACTAACATAGGGACTCTGGAGTTGAACTTTCGTTAACAAACGAAAGTTCTACGCGGTGTGATCCTTGATGTATAGACGAGTCTTCATGGCGGGTATGTACCTTGGTGAATGCACGTTTTTCGACGCGCAACGCGACTTAATTTAATAATCAATTAGTGCTCGTTGGGGCTTCTGGCGGGCATGGTCCCGGGGTGGCGTCCCTGTGGGCCGATGTTCTAGACCGCCAACTGGCGGCGTGAGAGGAGGTGCGGTGACCCCGGAAGAGGAGCTGGCGATTGCGGAGTGGCTGAGCCGGGTTGTCCTGGCGGGGGTCATGATCTTCGCGGGATGGTTCATGTTCTATCTGGCACGTTATATCCGCGGTAGAAACTTCAAACGCGGGGAGAAGATTGGCATTCGGACGATCAGTACCATGGCCAGCCGAGAGGCGTGGCATGTGGCGCACGTCCGGGCTGCCAAGTATGTCCATATATCAGGGTTCATAGCCTGCTTCTCCTCCCTGTGGGTGTTGACTCCGTATTTTTCTTACCAAACCGCTTCAACGGGCTTCTACACGATTGTCATGGCTGTTGTCGGTACCGTCGCGTATGGCGCCTACCTCGGGGACCAGGCGGCGACGGAATATCTTCGCGATCAGGCGGATGAGCCGACGGAATGAGGTGCCTTGTGTGATCCGACGATTTGGACGGCGCGTAGCTACCCGCTCCCCGGGCTGGTGCGCTGCCCGCCCAGGGGGCGGTGCGTGACCGATCAGTGGTGTGCACGGCGTGATGTTCCTGTTCCTGGTGACGTTGCCCGGTTGCTGGCCGGTGTTCCGGAATGGTTCGGACGCGGGGATGCGAATGCCGCCTATGTCGTGGATGCCCGAGAGCTGGAAACCTGGACGGTCCGTGACGCCGGGGGAGTGGTTGTCGGGGTGACCCTCGTGACGCGGCATTTCCCGCACGTCGCGGAGGTGCATCTGATGGTGGTTGAACGTGCTCATCACGGTCGTGGGGTTGGGAGCGCGATGCTCGAGGCCATCGAGCGCGATGCCCGGGAAGGGGGTGTCCGGTTGCTGGAGGTCAAAACCCTCGGCCCGTCGCATCCGGATCCTGGCTATGCCCGCACCCGTCGGTTCTACGAAAAAATGGGATTTCTGGCCTTGGAGGAAACCGACCTGTGGGGTGAGGACACCCCTTGCCTGATCATGGTCAAACCGCTTGCCGGGTGAACCGCCTCCTCGGGTGTGAGCCGGGGCAGGGATGCGTCGTCATGGCTCGCGAGGGGTCCGCAGGCGATGCCGTTCCTCCCAATCATCGGGTGGTTTCAGTGCGGATGCGTGCGTGGTTCCCGTGACACAGCACCGCCCCGCAGGGCAGCACCTGCGGGGCGGGATGGAGGCGAGGGGCGGGCATGGCCGAGGCGCCGCGAATCGTGACGGCAGCCCGGCGCAAGAACCCGTGCCGGCATCGGCCATGAAGGGGTGAGGCGGCATCACGAACATGGGCAGGACGCAAACCCGCCAAACCCAATGATGGGTTCGAGCGGTGTCGCAGGGAACAACGAGCATCGCAGCCCCATCCCGGAACCGACAAGAAACCGATAGCCGCACAGGAAACCCGAAGCGCTATCGACCTCAGAGATATCTCACCACCTCACCGTCTGAGCAGCTCAGCAGCAATACATACACAACGCTGAAAACCGGAGCATTAGAGTCCGGAGGCTGACTCCCGAGGGGCTGGGCGAGTCGCAAAGGAGTCCGGTCTTAGAGACCGGAACAATCCGACGGGGGCGCGTATTTTCGTGCCGGGAACTGATCAGTCTCAATGAAGTCCGGTCATAGAGGCCGGAACAATCTCACGCGAGACATGCCAGTAAATCGATAACCAAGGGGTCTCAATGGAGTCCGGTCTTGGCGACCGGAACAATTGCCGGTGGCGATTGTTCCCCACGCGAGTGGGGATGTCTCAATGAAGCCCGGTCTTAGAGACCGGAACAATGCTCGCCCTTACCCCCGAGCAGGCGGCAGAAGAGGCGTCTCAATGAAGTCCGGTCTTGGAGACCGGAACAATGAATCCGCCCTAGAAGTCTGATAGTCGGCCCAGTCGTGGTCTCAATGAAGTCCGGTCTTGGAGACCGGAACAATGCAAGCGATGGCGGGTCAGCGTGCCCGGACATCCCACGTCTCAATGAAGTCCGGTCTTAGAGACCGGAACAATGAGGCTTATTCATAGGGTGTAGGCGAAGATGAGCCCAGTGACGGCTTGTATTGTGGTTTCGAAGGTGTTGTAAGGGCGACGGTAATCAGTG
>JABCNW020000254.1 GCA_013333945.2 Propionibacterium sp. | reverse complement strand
TCCCGCATTCGCGATCCGTTGTCGTCGATCCATTCACTCTCCCATGTATCCTCTACGATCATATAGTCTCTACGCTCGTAGAGGGATGGGAATGGTGATGCACGCAGTGATAGTCGGGGGCGGAGCCTCGGGAGTGGCAATCCAGCACGCTTGTGAGGCCGAAGGGATCCAGGCGCGACAGGTCTCGCGCTCCACCGGTTTCGATGTGACGGCGAATTCCTTGCCGCAACTCGAGGCCGACGTGGTGATCGAGGCGACGAACATCGTCGCCACCGGGCGCAAGCCTTGTATCGAATTCTTCGAACGGTCCGCACGGTCGGTGGCGCACGCCGCAGCTCAGGCGGGTGCGCGCCACATCCTCCTGTCGATCGTCAACACCGACCGGCCGGAGGTCCAGGGATACGGATACTTCGCGGGCAAGAAGGCCCAGGAGGAGACGGCCAGGAGGTTCAGCCCGTCCCTGACGATCGTGCGCACCACCCAGTGGTTCGAGTTCGGTGCTCAGGTTCTGCAACGCAACAGGCTGGGTCCTCTGGGGCTCGTGCCCGGGATGCGTATCAAGCCCATTGCTCTCGAGGCGGCGGCCCAGGTGGTTGCTGAGACGGCCTCGGGGAAGCGGGCCGGGGATCTTGTCGAGATCTCGGGCCCCGAGGAGATGACCCTTTGGGAGCTAGTGAGGAGAAGCCCCAAACCCGGCGGAATCCTTCCGGTTCCTGTGTTCCTGCCCACCAGTTTCGGGCGCGCATTCCGGCGAGGAGCCCTACTCCCAGAGAATGGCGTTGAAGGGGTCGGACCGAGGTTGGAGGACTGGTTGAATCGCGCGGTTCCATCCTGACGACAAAATCTTGCGTGCGGATCGATAGGCTGGGCTCGACGATTGACCAGTCGTAGTCGTTATTCAGTGAGGATGGACGAGTTGAAGATCAGTCTTGGCACGAAAAACTCCGTGGTGGATGTCGCCCGCTCGCAAGCCGTGGCCGCCACCCTACGTGAAATGGGACACGACGTGGATGTGGTGCACATCCCTGCTGCCGGCGATTCCGAGACGGTGGGGCAGCTGCGTCTCGGCCTGATGCGTGGCGATTTCGACCTGGTGGTACACCGCATGCACCGCATCCCGAAACAGCAGATGCCGGGCCTGACCTTCGCGGCCATCCTGAAACGTGGCGATCAGCGCGACGCACTGGTGGCCCGCGACGGCCTGACGTTGGAGCAACTTCCCGAGGGGTCGGTGATAGCCACGCGATCCGGCCTGCGCCGCTCGCAGTTGCTGAGTATCAATCCCGGGCTCACGTTCGTCAAACGAACCCCCGGGCAACTCATCGAGTTCCTGGAGAAGGTGCGTACCGGAGAGCTCGATGGTCTGGTGGCTGGAGCCGCCGATTTTGAGGCCGTGGGGCGTCTCGATCTCGTCACCGAATACCTGGACGACATTCTCCCGGATGCTGGGCTCGGGGCCATCGGTCTCGAATGTCGCAGCGAGGACAAGGAACTCATCAGCATCCTCCAAGAACTTGATCACCCCGACACCCGCGTCTGTGTCATGGCAGAACGGGCTGCCTATGCAGCTCTCGATGTCAGTGAAGCTGTCTCGGTGGCCGCGAAGGCCACGCGGGAAGGGGTGCTGTCGTTGATCGTCGCGGTCCTGCCGAAGGACGGCTCCAAGGGATTGGTGGTGCAGATGGGCATGCCCACATCCGAGTACCACGCGATTCGCACCGCCCGCCGGGCCGCGGCCTACCTCCGTTCCAAGGGGGCCGAGGAGCTCGGACGCACCCGGGTGCAGACCGAGGCTGAAGCCGAGGAGGAAAGCGGTCGTCGGATCACCGAACTCACCAAGGCCAAGATCCTGATTCCCCGAGAGGAGGGACGGATCGCCCGCGGGTTGCGTGGACATGTCCTGGACGTCACATCCGTGATGCTGCAGCGCCGCGAGGTGCTTGCGGTCAGTTCCACTCTGGACGGTGCCGACTGGGTTGCTTTCACCTCGGTGCGTGCCGTCGAGAGCATCCGGGACCTTGGTTGGAGGCTCCCCGAAGAGGCGAAGATTGCTGCTGTCGGTGGTGGAACGGCAGATGCGCTGCGTGAGATGGGCTACCACGTCGATCTGGTGCCCGAGGGGGCGGCTGGTGTTCCTGCGCTCCTGGACATCTGGCCCACGGGTGACGGGACGGGAACGGTTCTGGTGCCCGGATCGGCATTGCTCGCGCCGGGGTTCATCTCTGGGCTTCACGCGAAGGGCTGGAAGGCCCAGCTGATTCCCGTCTACACCATGCAGTTGCTGCGGGAGGCGCCCGCCGACATCCGTGAGATGTGGGAGGAGGGTGCTTTCGATGCGGTGATCGTTACATCGGGATCGAACGCGATAGCTGTTGGGCGTCTCCTCGGGTGGCATCCCGATGTGCTGGTGTTCGCCATCGGCGACTCTGCCACCAAGGTGCTGGAACGGGCCGGGATCAAGATTGCCGGGAGTACCGAGGACTACTCCTCGACTGAGGTGTTGAGGCTCCTCCGCGAGGTCATCGAGGGCTAGGGAAGAAACGAAGCAACGTGGGGTGGGGCATGCACACGCCCACCCCACGTTGCTCGTCGATCCGCTGGTCTCGGGGAATGTCGCCTCTCAGCTCTGGGGCTGGCGGGAGACCCACTCCTCGAGGGCGACACGGGGCCCGGTGAAGAACGGGATCTCTTCGCGTACGTACAGCCGGGCCTCGGCTCCACGCTGGTGACGCATCGCGTCGGTGAGGCGATGCAGCTCGTCGGCCTCGAAGGCGAGCAGCCATTCGTAGTCGTTCAGCGCGAAGGCCGAGGTGGTGGAACCCGGCACGTCGGGGTACTCGCGACCCATGCGGCCATGGGCGGCCAGCATCTTCGAGCGGTGCTCCTCATCCATGTAGTACCAGTCGTAGCTGCGCACGAACGGGTAGACGCACGCCCATGGGCGGGGTGCAACACCGGAGAAACAGGCCGGGGTATGGCCACGGTTGAACTCAGCGGGGCGGTGCACACCGATGCAGGACCATACCGGTTCCAAGTCCCGTCCCAGGTCAGAGCGACGTAGCGCGTGGTAGGCCGCCTGCAGCTGGTGCGGGTTGTCGGCCAAGGTCCACAGCATCAGGTCAGCATCGGCGCGAAAACCACCGATGTCGTACCAGCCGCGGATGCTCACTCCGGTGTCGAGAACTGTCTTCTCCGCGGCTATGGCGTCGGGGTCGTGCAGCGGGCTCACGGTGCAGAACACCGAATACATCACGTAGTGCGGGGTTGCGTAGACCTCCTCGGCCGGAATCAGATGGTCGCGTGGATCAGCGTTCATGTGATGCGGATGGGACATGGGTTTGCTCCTTCTACGGACGTGGGAGGCAGCAATGTGCTGGCTCTGTGAGGCAGGGATGGTCGCGCGGGGCGAGTTCACCCCGCGCCGTGGCGGCCTGCTCGAGGAGAAGATCAGCCAAAGTAGCGATGAAGTCTGGGTGGACGCCTGCTGTGGCGGCGCGCTCGTAGTCGAAACCGGCTTCGGCAGCCGATTCTCGGGCCTGGGTGTCTAGGTCGTAGGCAACTTCCATATGGTCGCTGATGAAACCGATCGGCGCAGCCACTACGCCGTCGACACCTGTCAACTCGGCCAGGCGGTCGTTGACGTCGGGTTCGAGCCACGGAATGCGCGGGCTGCCAGAACGGGAACAGTAGACCAGCTCCCAGTCGAGGCGCTCACCCAGGTAGGCCTCGGCGGCCTCGGCCACCCGGGAGGCAACCCTGATGTGCTGGGCGTCGTAGCGGGCGGCGGGGGTGCTATCGGCAGAGTCGGTGTTCATGGCGACGGGAATGGAGTGTGTGACGAACAACACTTTCATCACTCCCTCGCCGATCCGGGACCGCAGCGCCTGCACGGCCGCGACTAGCGCATCCACATTGGCTGAAATGAAGCCGTCTCGCTCTGCATAGGGGCCGGCCTTGTCGATGACCACGCCAGGTATCTGTTCCATGACAGCGGCCAGGTTCTCCCGGTACTGTCGGCATGCGGAATAGCAGGAATAAGCTGCGGTGGTCAACGCCACCACCCTGTCGTGACGGTCACGGTGCAGGGCGGAGACGGTCTCGGCGAAGAAGGGGGTCCAGTTGCGGTTCCCGATCACGACAGGACGGGGGCAGCCTCGTTTTCTCAACTCCGCAGCGAGGGCGTCGCGAAGCGCCTCGTTCTGCTCGTTAATGGGGGAGCGTCCCCCGAAGAGCTGGTAGTGCTGGGAAACCTCAAGCAGGCGCTCGTCTGGCACCCCGCGACCGGCGGTGGCGTTGCGCATGAAGGGCAACACGTCTTCGGGGCGGCGGGGGCCGCCGTAGGAGGCCAGCAGCACAGCTGAATACGGACTCAGGGCGTCGTTCATCCAACCTCCGTGGGCTCGGTCATCGCCAGGTCGGCAAAACTGAGTCCTGTCACTGGGCAACGATGATGGCTCCGGGTGCCGAGTTCAGGCTGGATTTCGATGCCGTAGAGCTCCTCCATGGCCGCCAGGTAGTCGGCGATTCTACCCTCGGCCGCTGCGTCGCGTGCGCGTATCGAAGGGGTGTGGAGCAGTTTCGTGGTCAGGCGTCGGAGCGCCAGGGCGCAGTCCTCGATGGTCAGTGCTCGGCCCTGCGGGAGCCGCGCCACCTCCTCGTCGACGATCTGCAGCATCGCAGCTCGCAGCGAGGCAACCGCTGGGTCCGCGACGCGGGAGGCCAGGCGCCTGGAGATCTCGTGTACCCCTTCAGCAACGACCCGCTCGGCCCGGGAGGAATCGGCAGCCCATGTGGGGGAGATGGCGGCCTGGATCGCTGCCAGGTCAAGGAGGGTGATCCCCGGCAGGTCGGCTACGGCCGGATCCACATCCGGCTGCAAGGACAGGTCGAGCAGTACGGTGGGGGCGGCGTCCTTGAGGTGGGTCGTGGTCACCACGGGGGTGGCTGAACCTCGGCAGGTGACCACCAGTGTTGCCTTGCCCAGGGCCGATTCGAGGTTCTTTGCCGGGATGATGGCGTGTCGCTCGGCGAACCCCGTCGCTCTTCCGGATGAGGAATGGACGCAGATGGTTTCGGCCCCGCGCTGTCGCAGTGCCGAGACGACAGCGCCTGCGTAGGAACCTGTTCCCACGAGCAGCACCCGCTGGTTTTTCCAGTCCTTGATCCCGGTCATATCGAGTCCGACGCCGACCACCGAGCGTCCGGATTCCTGCAGTTTGGTTTCGACACTCACTCGCCGGGAGGTGTGCAGGGCGGCGTTGATGACGCTGGTCAGGGTGCCGGAAGCGTCACCAGATTCCTGGGCGGTCTTCAGGGCGCGGCGCAGCTGCCCCGTGATCTCCCGTTCCCCGACCACCATCGATTCCAGGCCGGAGGCGACCCGGAACAGATGGGTGAGGGCCTCTTCGCCCTCATGGACGGACCAGTCAGGCTGGGAATCGAGCTCGCGGGCCAGCCTCAGGCGCAGATGTGCCTCCGGCACTTTCGGTGAATCGATGATGAATTCGAGCCGGTTGCAGGTCGCCAAGGTCACGAGGCCCTCAACGCCGGAGGTGTTCCGCAAGGAAGCGGACAGGGCGTCCGCATGTTGAGATACGCGTTGGACCTCGGTAAGACCGTGGAGGTCGTGCGTTACGGACAGGATACGAAGGTTCACAGTGGTTCCAGTGAACCAGATTTCCGTCGATAGGGCAGAATTCGGCCATGACAAGAAGCGATCAGCCTGCCCTTCTAGTCGCCCTTGAGGGGCGTCAGCCGGAGCGTCTACCGGTGTGGTTCATGCGTCAGGCCGGGCGATCGCTGCCAGAATACCGCAATGCGAGACAGGGCGTCGCGATGTTGGACGCGTGCCTCACGCCGGAACTGGCCGCCGAAATAACCTGTCAGCCAGTTCGCCGTCACGGTGTGGATGCGGCCGTGTTCTTTTCCGACATCATGATCCCTCTGGCGCTCGCAGGAGTCGATGTGTCCATCGTTTCCGGGGTAGGGCCGGTTTTTGAACAACCGGTGAACAGCGTCGCAGAGGTGAACAGGCTGGTGGAGCATCGGATCTCTGACGCATCAACTGTGGAGAAGGCGGTGATGCTGGCTGTCGCGGAACTCGGTGAGACCACACCGGTGATCGGGTTCGCTGGCGCTCCTTTCACCCTGGCTGCCTATCTGGTGGAGGGACGTGGGTCCCGCGACCACCTGGGGGCGCGGGCCTTTATGCATGCTGAACCCGCAGCCTGGGACCGGCTGCTCACCTGGTGCGCCGACCTGTCGGGTGAGTTCCTGCGCATCCAGGTGAAGGCCGGGGCGCGGGCGGTGCAGCTGTTCGACTCCTGGGTCGGGACGCTCTGCCTGGACGACTACACCACCCGGGTCGCCCCTTACTCGCGACGGGTGCTGGAGAGCGTTTCCGTGCCTCGCATCCACTTCGGCACCGGCGCCGGACACCTGCTGGAGGCCATGGCAGAATGCGGATCCGAGGCGATCGGCATCGATCACCGCATCCCCTTGGACGAGGCCGCGCGCCGCCTGCCCGGAAAGGTGCTCCAGGGCAACATCGATCCCGCGCGACTGGCAGCAGGCTGGGAGAACCTCGCCACTCACACCAAAGGTGTCGTCGAGCGAGGCCGATCCGCCCCCGCTCATGTGGTCAACCTTGGGCACGGTGTGCCACCCGAGACCGATCCTGCGGTGTTGACCGATCTCGTCGCCCTGGTGCACGAGCTGTGATGGCCGTGATCGTCGGGGCCGGTGTGGCTGGGCTTGCAGCCGCCCACCGGTTGGCCCGTGCAGGCGCTGAGGTTATCGTCCTGGAAGCCTCAGAACGGATCGGCGGGATGGTGGCGCCGCTGGAGATCGCGGGGAAGGTGATTGACGGCGGGGCCGAGGCCTACGCCCGCCGCCTGGGAGTGGTGGATGAACTGTGCGCGACTCTCGGGCTGGAGATCGCCGCTCCCATGGGGGGACCGCCCATCCGCTGGTCGGCCACGCAGTCCTGGCCCGGTGCCGACGGGGTGCTGGGTATTCCTAGCGGCCCGAATGATCCGGCCCTGACGGCTGCCCTGGACGATGCGGACCTGGCAACAGCACTGGCTGAACCTGGAATCAGCGACGAGATTGGGGCCGGCGCCACCACCGTCGGGGAGCTGGTGACAGCACGCC
>JABCNW020000253.1 GCA_013333945.2 Propionibacterium sp. | reverse complement strand
CGCCGGTGAGAACGTCGGCCTGCTGCTGCGTGGCACGAAGAAGGAGGACGTGGAGCGCGGCATGGTCGTGATCAAGCCCGGTTCCACCACTCCGCACACCGACTTCGAGGCCACCGTCTACGTGCTCAACAAGGAAGAGGGCGGTCGTCACAAGCCGTTCTTCTCCAACTACTCCCCGCAGTTCTACTTCCGCACCACCGACGTCACCGGTGTGGTTCAGCTGCCGGAGGGCAAGGAAATGGTCATGCCCGGTGACAACACCGACATGACCGTTCACCTCAACAAGCCCATCGCCATGGAGGAGAACCTCAAGTTCGCGATCCGCGAGGGTGGCCGCACCGTTGGTGCTGGCAAGGTCACCAAGATCATCAAGTAATCGTCGCCTGACAGGCAACGGAAGGGGCCCGCACGAGTGTGCGGGCCCCTTTCTTCGTGTGCGCAGAACCGAGGAAGTTCTGGGTGAGGCCGCCTCGTGAATGCCGGACGGTAAGGGAACGTCTGGAATCGGCAGTGAGTTTCTTCGGGGGAGGACGGGGTCACCCGATGGAACGGCGGAAGGCCTTCAACCAGCCGAGTCGTCCCCCGGAATGTTGCTGATTCTTGTCATCGTTGTTGTGCTCGGAGCTTTCTGTGGGTGGCAGGAGCTGGGCAGCTTCCCGCTCGTCGGCCTGCTCGGCCTCCCAGTCGGCCTTGACCTGCTCGACGAAGTCCTGGCGCTGCTCCCGGGGAGGAGCGGTGGTGGTGTCCGGCTCTAGGCGGGTGCGGGGAAGAGCGTAGACCGCCTGGGTCTGCAACCAGTTGATGAGCTGTTCACGCAGTAGGCAGCGAAGCTCGAACAATCTGCTGGAGTTCGTCGCGGAAACGACGGCACGAACCCGGACCGAACCTCCCGTGGCGTCCATGACCTGGAGAGCGACGGTGCGACCGTCCCACAGGTCCGTGGTTTTGACTAGGCGCAGCAGCTCGATCCGCATGGCTTCCACGGGAACTAGCCAGTCCAGGTCGAATTCGATGACTCCTGTTTGTCGCGGTTCCTTCCGGCTCCAGTTTTCGAGGGTTTTCGTGGTGAACAGCGTCGATGGCACGATCCAGCGCCGCTCGTCCCAACTTCTCAGCACTACATAGGTGAGGGTGATCTCCTCGACGGTTCCTTGGTTGTCGTCTGTGACGACGATGTCGCCGACGCGCAGGGAACCGGTGAAGGCGATCTGGAGTCCGGCGAAGACGTTCGTGAGTGACGACTGCGCCGCGAGACCGGCGACCAGTGAGACCAGACCGGCGGAGGCCAGCAGGGATGTTCCGATGGCTCGGAACTGATCGAAGGTGAGCAGCGCTCCGGCGGTTGCCCCGATCCAGACCACCCCGATCAGCACTCGGGCTATGACCTGCGTTTGGGTGCGGATGCGCCGGAACTGCGGGGTTTCCCGGGCGTTCTTCTTACGGGCGAGGACAGCGTCCTCGACGGTTCTGATGACTCCCGTCATGCCGTATGCAGCGGCGAAGATCATCACGATCAGGAAAAAGTGCTCGAAATTCGCCCGCCATGAAGGTGCCGCCTGCCACGGGGTGGGGGCGCTGGCGAACAGCACTCCCATGCCAGTGCCGAAGACGGTCAGGATGAGGCGCTGGGGGAGTCGTAGGTTCCGGCTAAGGAAACCCAGGTCCTCCTGGTGGCGGGCCAGTTGCCGCATGATGATCGAGATGATCACAGAGACGACGACGCCTGCGAGGAATCCGATGGCTGCATATCCGAGAACGGTCAACAGATCCAAGGCCACCTCGGTGGCGGTTTCGTCGGTGGGAAGCATGCAGACAACCGTAGCTGCTGTCTCCTGTGGATAGGCTTTCAGCCGCGTTTCTGAATGCTGGCCCACTCGTCCCGCAGACCCACCGTGCGGTGGAACAGCAGCGGGGCACGATCGTCGACAGCGAAGTATCCCAGCCGCTCGAACTGCACCACGTCACCCGGTGCCGCATCTGCCAGGGCGGGTTCCACCTTTGCGTCGGTCAGCAGCTCACGAGAGGTGGGGTTGAGGTCATCGAGTGCTTCCCCAGTGCGTTCTCCAGGGGCCGCGGCGGTGAACAGCCTGTCGTACAGGGCGACGGTGGCGTCCAGGGCGTGTGGGGCCGATACCCAGTGCATCGTCGATTTCACCTTCCGACCGTCGGCGGGGGTTCCGCCCCGGGAGTCCGGATCGAAGCTGCAGCGCACCTCGCCGACGTTGCCTTCCTCGTCCTTGACCACATCGCGTGCAGTGACCAAGTAGGCGCCACGCAACCTGACTTCACGACCGGGAGAGAGCCGGAAATATTTCGGCGGCGGAACCTCACGGAAGTCGTCCTGCTCGATCCACAGTTCCCCGGTGAACGGCACCAGACGGGTGCCGTCATCCGGGTTCTCCGGATTGTTGATCACCTCGAACCATTCGACCACCGGGCTGCCGTCGGAGTTGGTCGGCCAGTCCGGCAGGGTCAGCTTCAAAGGCCGGGTTACGGCCATCCGGCGCTGTGCGGTCGTATTCAGCGTGCGACGCACGTAGCTCTCCAGCTCTTCGATGGCCTTGCGTGAATTGGTGCGAGTGGTTCCGACCTCGCGGCAGAACGCCCGGATGGCGGCTGCCGGGTAGCCGCGCCGTCGTAGTCCTCGGATGGTTGGCATCCGAGGGTCGTCCCAGCCGTCGACGACGCCGTCCGCGACCAGCTTTGCCAAGCGCCGTTTGGAGGTGACGGTGTGGGTCAGCTCCAGTCTTGCGAACTCGTACTGGCGTGGGGGAGTGGGAACCTCGAGCTGCTCCAGGAACCAGTCGTAGAGGGGCCGGTGGGATTCAAATTCGAGGGTGCAGATTGAATGGGTGACGCCCTCGATGGCGTCGGAGTGGCCGTGGGCCCAGTCATAGGTGGGGTAGATCGACCACGCATCACCCGTGCGGTGGTGCGAGACGTTGCGGATGCGGTACATCACGGGGTCGCGCAGCTGCATGTTTTCGTGTGCCATGTCGATCTTTGCCCGCAGCACCCGGGAGCCGTCGGGGAACTCCCCGGTGCGCATCCTCTGGAACAGGGCGAGGTTCTCCGCGACGCTGCGGTTGCGGAACGGTGATTCGATGCCGGGTGTGTTGAAGGATCCCCGGGTGGCCGAGATAGTTTCGCCGTCCTGGTCATCGACGTAGGCCAGGCCTTTCTTGATGAGCTGCACGGCCCAGTCGTAGAGGGTCTCGAAGTAGTCGGATGCGTGGCGTACCTCCGAGGGCTCGTAGCCCAGCCATTCGATGTCCTCGATGATGGAGTTGACGAAGGCCTCCTCTTCGGCTTCCGGGTTGGTGTCGTCGAGACGCAGCATGCAGCTGCCGCCGAAGTCCACGGCGGTGCCGAAGTCCACGACGATGGCCTTGGCGTGACCGACGTGCAGGAAACCGTTGGGTTCGGGTGGGAACCGGGTCTGGACCCTGCCGCCGTAGGTCCCTGCCTCGTTGTCGCGGCGGATGGCATCGGTGATGAAATTGTTCGGGACACCCGGCTCATTCATGTGGTGAAGCTATCACCTTCCAAGCCACAGCCCGAACAACCAGAACAGCAACACGAAGGGTGTGGCCAGCATGACGAGCGTGACACCGAGCACCAGGGTCAACGCCACCAGCCAATAGGCGATGGTGGCCTTGCGCACCTGGCTGCGGTCCTCGAGGGTGCGGTGCAGCAGTTTCAGGTTCTTCGCGTTCGACATCCACAGCGCATCGAAGAAGGACCCGATCAGCGGAACGGAACCAAGACACCAGTTGACCACGTAGTTCCACAGCATCCGGAGAAGAACCGGTATGGGGGCGCGTAGCCGGATCGCATCGAGGATCACGACACATCCCAGAGCTGTTGCCACCACGTTGCCTGCGGCGGGAACCAGACTCAGCAATGGGTCGAAGCCGAACCGGAAACCGGTGCCGGGTACCCGGAAAACCTCGTCCAGCCAGAAAGTGAAATGGCGGCTGATGGGAGAGGGCCCATCCGTGTTTTCGGGGAGGGACTCCGAGCTTCTCAGTGCGCGTGAGCGATGGGATTCGCGGGAAGACACGCCATCATGATGTCACGAGTGCGACTCCTGGTTTCGGTCCGATGGTGGTGGGGCCATTAGGCTTGGGCCACTATGACTGAGCTGACTCCCGCCCGCACCCGTGTTGCCCCCTCGCCGACGGGGGATCCGCACGTTGGTACCGCGTTCATGGCCTTGTTCGACAAAGCATGGGCGGCCAAAACCGGCGGCTCGTTCGTGCTGCGGATCGAGGACACCGATCAGAACCGACTTGTGGAAGGCAGTGAGGAGCAGATCCACGACACCCTCGCCTGGCTAGGGCTTTCTCCCGATGAGGGGCCTCTGGAGGGCGGCGATTTTGGACCGTACCGGCAGTCGGAGCGGCTCGACACCTACCGGCCTTTCGTCGAGCAGTTGATCGCCGATGGACACGCCTACTACTGCTGGTGTTCCTCGGAACGTCTCGCGCAGCTGCGCAAGGAACAGGACACCACAAAGGCGGCCAGGACCGGCTACGACCGGCTTTGTCTCGGGAAGACCCGCGAGGAGCGCGCGAAGCTTCCCGGATTCACCGAGACCCCGGTGGTGCGGATGCTCGTGCCCGACAACGCGCCTTTGACTTTCACCGACATCATCCGTGGTGAGGTGAAGGCCCCCTTCCCCGACGACCAGGTGATCTTGAAGGCCGATGGTTTCCCCACATATCACATGGCCGTGGTCGTCGACGACCATCTGATGGGGATCACGACGGTGGTGCGTGGCGAGGAGTGGATCAGCTCCACCCCGAAACACCTCCTGCTGTACCGCTGGCTCGGTTTCCCCGAACCGCAATACGCTCACATGCCGCTGCTGCGCAACACCGACAGGTCGAAGATCTCCAAGCGCCGTAACCCGGCCGCCCGCCTGATGTGGTTCCGCGAACAGGGCTACCTGCCAGAAGCGGTTCGCAACTTCCTGCAACTGCTCGGCTATCCGCCCGCCGATGACGACTCCGAGGTGGCCACCTTTGAGGATTTCGTCGAGAACTTCTCATGGGACAAGGTCAACACCACCGGCCCGGTTTTCGACGTGAAGAAACTGGACTGGCTGAACGGCCACTACATCCGCGCTCTCGGCGCCGATGAGCTGACCGAACGGATCGTCGCCTTCCACACCGAACGCGGCGACTGGGATACGAGCATCGACGTCGACGTGCTGCGCCGGGCCGTGCCGCTGGTTAGCGAACGCATGACCCTGCTGGGCGAGGCCCTACCGAAGCTGGGATTTCTTTTCGCCGATCGGGTGGAGATCGAGGAAGCAGCCCGTGCGTCGCTGCCCGACAATGCCGCGGAAGTCCTCGACGCTGGAATCGAGGTGCTGGAGACGGCGTCCTTCGATGCCGCATCGATCCAGGCTGGGCTGAGGGAGAAACTCGTCGATGGTCTGGGCATCAAACCGAAGTTCGCTTTCGGGCCGCTGCGGGTCGGACTGACCGGGGCCAAGGTGTCGCCGCCGCTGTTCGAATCCATGGAGATCCTGGGGCGCGAGGAAACCCTCACGAGGCTTCGCGCACTTCGCGAGACTCTCTGAACAGTGGGCCTCAGACCCAGGAAAGCCCAAGTAAGTCAAACTTGTCACCATCTATATCGAGGCCCTAACGTCCTGTCACAGAGTCAGGTTGGGGGCTCGCTTGGCCCAGAGCTTGTTGCCCTAGCCCTCACCTATCCATCGTGCGATGGGGTGGCAGCTATTGCCTGTCTGGTTGAAAGTCGGTCTTGCGCGAGGCTCAAACTATTAACTTTGGTTATATATCTTCGCTGCGATTTGAGAAGTATAGAGGCTTATTCATAGGGTGTAGGCGAAGATGAGTCCGGTGACGGCTTGTATTGTGGTTTCGAAGGTGTTGTAGGGGCGGCGGTAATCGGTGTGTAGAACACGCCAGGTTTTGAGGTTCGCGATGACACGTTCGATG
>JABCNW020000252.1 GCA_013333945.2 Propionibacterium sp. | reverse complement strand
GTGACCGATTCCCGGGGCCCCGCGTCCCCGGGCTCGACGCAGCCCGCGGCATGGCCGTCCTGGGCATGGTGATCGCGCACTCGGTGCTCACCCCCGCCTGGGGTTCAGGACCGACCGCGCTGCTCGGTTTCGCCCATGGTCGCTCGGGCATCCTGTTCGCCACCGTGGCTGGGGTGTCCTTGGCGATGATCAGCGGGGGATCCCGGAGGGTCGAGGGCGAGGATCTGCTGCGGGCCCGCACCACTATCCTGGGCCGGGCCGTCGTGTTGCTTCTGATCGCTGGGGTGTTGTCGATGATCCCGACCACCATCCAGGTGATCCTGGCTTCCTACGCGTTCTGGTTCGTCCTCTCCCTGCCCGCGCTGCGCTGGCGTCCCCGCACCCTCCTGGTCGTGGCTTGCGGTCTGGCGTTGGTGGGCAAACTGCTGGTGACCGGCTTGCCATTGTGGATCCCCACCTGGGGATACGGCTCCCCCGACCTCGGGAGCAATGTCGTCCCCACTCTGCTTGTGACCACCGTCTCTCCCGCCCTGGTGTGGATGGCCTTCGTCCTGGCGGGCATGGCCTTGGGGCGTTTCGGACTAGACAACACCAGGGCACTGCGGGGTTTCCTGGTGGCTGGTCTGGTGCTGTTCGCCGGTTTCGCGGCGCCGTTCGTCGTCTCCGCCGGTTCCCCGGCGCCGCTGTTCGCCGACGTCCAACGCACGGCTACCTCGACCACTGGGATCGACCAGACCACGGATCCGACGACCGGCATCGACTGGCAGCAGGCGCTGTGGTCCTTCGAGCCCACCTCAGGCACCGCCTTCGAGGTGTTCTCCTCGGGGGGTCTGGCGCTCACGGTGATCTCCGGTCTGGTGTTGCTGGGCCGGTTGCCGTGGTCGCGGTGGGTGCTACTGCCCCTGACGGGCGTCGGGTCGATGGCGTTGACGGCATATGTGGTCCACGTCGTGGTCCTGACCGATGCCCAACCGGATGGACTCCTCGCCGACGGTTGGGTCGGAGGATGGTTGTGTCTCGGGCTGGTGGTGGCGTGCGGGGCGTGGTCGCAGGTGTTCGTCTCGGGGCCGCTGGAGCAACTGACCGGCGCCATCACGGACCGATTGGCCGGGTATCCAACGCTCCAGGCGGTCGACCAGCACGGCACCGCCCCGCAGGTTGACCTGGCCGGACCGGATGCTTCCCGGCCCGGTCAGTGAACCGGATCAGAGCAGCTCGGGCCGGGTGAACCCGGCCTTGCCGATGCCCGCCTCGATGAAGGAGAACACGGTCTCGTACCAGAGCTCGGCGTGCTGTGGGGACAAGATCCAGTGGTTCTCGTCGGGGAAATACAGGAATCTGTGCGGGAAGTCCTCCGGTTTCCCCGCCCACCCTGCGGCCAGTTCTCGCCACAGGGCCAGGCCCTCGCCGATCGGCACCCGGTAGTCCCTGTCGCCGTGGATAACCAGCATCGGGGTGACGATGTCGGCCACGGCCCGGTGTGGCGAGTACCGTTCCCGCATCTCGGGCGACATCTCACGTTCCCAGTACCAGGCGGCATCGGTGGTGTTGCCGAAGGCGTCCAGGTTCCACAGGCTGGCGTGGGTGACGATGGCACGGAACCGGTCCGTGTGGCCCGCCACCCAGTTGGCCATGTAGCCGCCGAACGACCCACCCATGGCGACGGTGCGATCCGGGTCGATGTCGTCGCGAGCGACGACATGGTCGGTCAGGGCCATCAGGTCGGTAAACGGTTCCGCACCCCAGCGTCCCCAGCCGCGCTGGATGTGGTCCTGGCCGTATCCCGTGGACAGCGCTGGATCGGGCAGCAGCACCGCCCAGCCCCGGCTGACCAGCAGCCACGGGCACCAGCGCCAGCTCCACGAGTTCCAGGAACCCAACGGACCGCCATGGATCCACAACGCCAGTGGCGCGGGACCGTCGCCGGAAGGCAGCAGCAGGTAGCCGGGCACGCGCGCCCCATCGGCGGCAGTGGTCTCAACGCGCTCCACCCGACCGGGCAGCTCCGGGTAGTCGACGGGCACCGGAAGAACGGTGGTTTCCCCGGTGGCGGTGTCGATGGTGACGACGCTGCCAGGATCCTGGTAGGACGACCGCACCGCGTACAGTCTCCGGCCGTCCTCGGTGATCCGCACCGAGGTGAAGGCGCCCTCGCCGGTGAGGCGGCGCACCTTCCCAGAGGCCACGTCGATGGCGAACACCGGGGAGTCACCGTCCTCGTCAGCCACGGCGTAGAGCGTCCCGGCATCGGGACTAAAGGCCACCGGCGTGCCCCAGCGATCCCAGTCAGGAGCCAGTTCCCTGCCTTCGCCGTCCTCCCCGGCCAGCCACAGGCGCTTCACCGGAGCGGTTTCCGGGGTGGAGCAGGTGATGCGAACACACGCGATCAACTGGCCGTCACGGGAGATCACAGGACCGGTGAACTCGTCGGCGTCGTCGGAGGCGACCATCCGGCGTTGCCCCGTCGTCACGTCGATGACCGCCACGGACAGGGCCACCTCCGCAACTCCCCGCGGTGAGGCCCAGCCTGCGGCGAGTCTCTGACCGTCGGCGCTCAGCGACAACGTCGTCTCCTCCAGGGCACGTCCCACGTCCCCGGTCAGCGGTTCGCAACCGCCGTTGAGATCCAGAACCGCGAGCCTGTCGGCTACGGGCCCCAGGTCGTGATCCCAGTACCGGACCGGGTAGCTGTCGTGAAGGATGGCGGTCACCTTGCGTTCGCGGCGGGCCTTGCGTGTGGCGGCGTCGGCCTCGTCGTCCGCGGCACCGATGTGGGCCGGGGTACGGGCGATCACCGTGCTGGAGCCGGTCGCAGCGACGACCCCGCTGAACCCTCCGGAGCGACGCGCCACCGGATAGGCTTCACCACCTGCAGCTGGCAGCAACCAGACCACACCGTCGTCCTCCTCCGGTTTCGTCTCGTCGGTGCCGGGCACAGGTCGTTTCGAACCGAACAGGAAATCCCCGTCCGCGGTGAAGGCACCAAAGCTCTCGCCCTCCTCCGAACGGGTCAAGCGCCGCGCGGGTCGCTGACCCTCGGGGTCGAGTTCCCACCACGACGACCGGTAGCCGGTGTGTTCCCGGTTCCGGTGGGCGACGGAAACCACCACCCGTCCCTGCGGGGAGATCTCCAGCGATCCCAGCCTCGGCAGGTTGGTGTAGGCATCCAGATCACTCCATGCATTGGTCATTTTCTTCTCCGATTGTGCGCAGCCAGGTGGCTGCCAGGTCCACCCAGGAAGCCACATTAACCGGCAACGATTCCCGGTCGGCGCTGCACAGCTCGTCGGCGGTCGACAGGCCGTGCCGGCCCCACTGGAAGTGGTGGTATTCGAAAGGTACCCCGACCTCGGCCAGCGCGGTGACGAAACGCAACGACTGCGAGGGCGGCACCACTTCGTCCTGACCGGTGGTCCACACG
>JABCNW020000251.1 GCA_013333945.2 Propionibacterium sp. | reverse complement strand
CGCAAGGGGGAGCGGGCAACGGGGCGACGGGAGAAGTCGATGGTCTCGTTAAGGAGTTCCTCGACAAGGACCTGGTACTGCAGGACCGGTACGAGGAACTGAAGGACAAACCCTTCCGGCTGAACTCCGACGGCACCGTCACCGGGCCGTCCGAGACCCTGCTCTACATGTCGAAGGCGACGAACTGGCGATTCCAGGACGGCACCCTTGACCTGTGCACCTCGCAGGACTGTACCCACTGGTCGGCCTGGACCGTGGCCACGGGCGAGTCTCTTTTCAGCACAGGGAAGGCCTACGTGCTGACCTTGGCGAACGCGGAAAAGGACAATGGAGCCCCGGTGACGCGCACGCTCATCGTGGTGGGGTGATTCGACCGACGGTGGTCCCGCCCGGGACGGAGGCCACCGACTATCGCTCCGGGGTTTCTCCGTTCATACGCTTACTGATCGACCTGGCCTGGACGAAATAAAAGATGGGTGCGACCTCTGGGTCGCACCCATCAATTACTCGCAGAACACGCTACTTCTTGTGGTAGCGGGGAGATGTGGCGTATTCGGAGATGTCGGGGTAGTTGGCGACAATAGCGTCATCCACTCCGCGATACACGTAGGAGCTGTCCGCCGGGAGATTGACTGGATCTATCAGACCATCTTGGTAGTCAGCCAGCGTCTGCTGATTGGGTAGGGCGTCGGGAATTTTCTCCCACAGGGGGTTGGTATCCTCCAAGGAGGTCGGATCCTCGGTGAGGAACTTCACCGGATCGATCAGTCCCCACCCGTACTCCTTGGTCCATCCCTGCCCGTTGTTGTTGGCGGTGTTGATGAGGGAACGGATCAGCTGATTTCCGGTGGCATTCGGCCACTTCTGCTTTCCCAGGGCCAGCAGGCCTGTCACCATGGGAGTGGAGAGAGATGTACCTTTTGCATTTGGGATGATCTTTGTCAGATTTCCATTCGCATCGGGTTCGCGATCAGTGATTCCTTCTCCTGGGGCCATGATGGTCAGGTGGTCCCCGTAGGAGGAGAATTCTGAGCGTTTTCCTGTCAGATCAGTGGCGCCAACCGCAACCACGGTGTTGAAGGTTCCATAGCTTATGTTCTGCTCAGTACCGGTGTTGTCGGCGCCGGCGATAATGGGTACCCCCAGCTGTGCGGCTCTGGCCATCACTGAGGCTTCTCCCCGATCGGGGCCGGCCACGGATAGGCTGATGATGTCCACCCCATCGTTGAGGGCCCGGTTGATCTGTGCGTTGACGTTGTTGTTCGTGTTCGGGTCGTCCGAGCACTTCTGTCCGGGAAGGTCCCGGTTTTTCATGAGGTGAGCCGTGTAGTTGACGATCTTGGCCTCGGGCGCCCAACCCCAGTCCTTGTTCCCCAGAATCGAGGCGACAATCGTCGAGTGAGACGTCAGGGTCGGGCTCGGCTCGAAGTCGCACGGCGTCTTGCGCTGCTCGATGTTCGCCCCCTGCAATTCGGGGACACTCATGTCAGGGGCGTTCTCAATATAGGCGATGGTCACGCCCTTACCGGTGTAGCCCTTGGCGTGAAGGTCCTTGAGCCCCAGCATGTCGGCGTAGTCCTGATGGGTGATTGCATCGTCGGCCAGCGCGGCGGGAACACCCACCAGGGGGAGCGCCAGCGACGCCAAGGTCGCTAGCGCTCCCGCCCGGCGCAGGATTTTCCTGCGTAAGGTCACCACTTGTCCTGTTCCTTGGTGTCCAAGGGCTTCAAGGAAGAGGCATCACCGGCGCCGAAGAGAGAGGGATCCACGGCCGCGGCGTCCTCGTCGTCGTCGATACGCACCACCTGGTAGCCCACCAGGTTGCGGGACTTCTTGTTGTCCTTGCCGCTCCCCGCGCCACCGCCAGCGCCGAAGGCGCCCATTCCGGCGCCACCGCGGGCCGCGGCACCGGATGCGGCCCCACCCGCGGCTCCCGCGCGGGCCGCGTTCGCAGCGGTCGTTCCTGTCAGGCCACCGGCTGTGCCGCCAACCCCCGTGCCGCCGACACCACCGATACCACCAATTCCGCCGACACCACCGATGCCAGCGATGCTCCCGGCACCACCGATTCCGCCGGCGCCGAGGGCACCCATGCCGCGGGCCGCCAGGGCTCCGGCGCCGCCGCCTGCGATGGCGCCGACGCCCGGCGTGAGCATTCCACCCGCGATACCGGCCTTGGGTTCACCCGCTGACCCGATGGCGGGATGCGAGTAGTCAGAACGCCACCGGGGATCGTTGGCGTTGCCCACATCCGCGGGAAGGTATCCGCCCACCGGGCCATCGGCGGTCATGCGGGAGTTGATGGGGTATTTGAGCGCGTCCTGGGGCCACTGGGCGTCCTTGAAGGACCCCACCCCGCCGCCGGACGTGGTGCGCATGATGCCGTCTGCGCCCGAATGCAGGCCGGAGGCGTACTTCGCCGCGGCGGCAGCACCGGCTCCTCCCGCCCCGACTCCGGAAATCAGACCCGCTCCGCCACCGGGAATGCTGCCTCCACCAGCTCCGCCGCCACCGGGAATGCTGCCCCCGCCAGCTCCGCCGCCACCGGGAATGCTGCCCCCGCCAGCTCCGCCGCCACCGGGAATGCTGCCCCCGCCAGCT
>JABCNW020000250.1 GCA_013333945.2 Propionibacterium sp. | reverse complement strand
CGATGATGCGGTTCTCGATCTGGTCGCTCATGCCCATGCCGTGGCGACCGCCGATGGCGTTGGCCTCCAGCACCAGGGCGACGGGGCTGTCGAAACGATGACCGTTGATCGCCACCGGCTGGCCCTGCTCGAAACGGATCGAGACGTCCTCCGTCGGGATCTCGACTGCCGGGTCCCAGAACTTGACACCCATGATCGGTTCCACCGTCTCCAGGGAGACGTTGAGGTCCTCGAGGGTCTTGGCCGCGTGGGTGGCTCCCCAGATGTTGGCGTCAGTGGAGTAGGCCTTCTCCTTGGAGTCGCGGTAGGGCAGGCCGCGTTCAGTCAGCCAGGTGCTCATTTCGGCGCGGCCACCCAGCAGCGAGACGAACGCCTCGTCGAGCCACGGCTTGTAGATTCTCAGCTCCGGGTTCGCCATCAGGCCGTAGCGGTAGAAGCGTTCGATGTCGTTGCCCTTGTAGGTGGAGCCGTCGCCCCACACCGACACGTCGTCGGCGGCCATGGCCCGCACCAGCAGGGTGCCGGTGACGGCACGCCCGATGGGGGTGGTGTTGAAGTACGCGCGACCTCCTGAGCGGATGTGGAAGGCTCCGCACGCCAGTGCCGAGAGTCCCTCGGCGACGAGCGCCTCCTTGCAATCCACGAGCCGGGAGATCTCCGCCCCGTAGCCCTCGGCGCGGCCCGGTACCGAGGCGATGTCGGGTTCGTCGTACTGGCCGATGTCGGCGGTGTAGGTGCATGGAATGGCACCCGACTCGCGCATCCAGGCGACAGCGACGGAGGTGTCGAGACCACCGGAGAAAGCGATGCCGACGCGTTCGCCGACGGGAAGAGAAGTGAGAACCTTGGTCACGACGTCAGCCTAGTCGAACGTACCCGGTGGCGTTGGTGGGGATCAGCGAAGTGAACCGACCATCCGTTCGGTGGTCGTCCCCAAGGTGCATCCGCGTTTCAGCCCTGGAGGGTGGCTGCCACCTGGCGTGCCCGGTTCTCCCCCGAGTGTTCCTCCCGGCGGGCCAGGACCTTCTGTCTCATCCGCTCCACCTCTCCGGGGTCGTTCTGGAGCCGTGTGAGCAGTTCGACCAGGGCGTCGGAGGTGTTGTCGATGACCCAGCCAAGGGATTCCTCCTCGACCTTCCTGCCGGTGAGGGTGTTCTTCGTCGCGAGGATCGGTTTGCCTGCCCCGATGTACTCGAACAGTTTCACGGGAACCGCGAGCCGCCAGTAGTCCGTCGGCTCGACCAGCAGAGATGCGATGTTGGCGTCCAGGAAATGTTTGCGAAGGCCGGATCCCTGGGTGTGGACCACTCTGATCGCCGGGCAGGCCTGATCCGCGTACTCGTGTTGTACGGCCTCCCAGTCGTCGGGGCGCACGCACAGGGTGAGCCGGATATCGATGCCCTCCGAGCTGGCCTTTCTCACGCCCGCGACGAGCTGGTGCATGCGGTAATGTGCGCCGATTCCGCCGACGTAGAAGAGAGAGAGTCCCGACGTCGGGCCGTCGAGCGGTTCGGGATAGTCATGACCTGGTGGCAGCGCGGTGAACGGGGTCCGGCCCAGGTTGACGTGTTCGGCCATCTCGGGGCTCGGCAGGAAGACGTGATCCACGTGGTGTCGCAGCACCCACATGTCCCACTGGTATGCGAGCAGGGCGGCCTCGCGTTTGGGGAATGCCACGGATTGCCGGTAATCGGGAAAACGCCAGTAGATGTCCCGCAGGAAATGCCCGACGGGGATGCCGTGGCGTCTCAGGGTGCGGAAGAGCGAGAGGTCCAGGAACGGCCGGGTGGGCAGGTGGTTCGGGTTCGTCATGGACATGGGCATGGTGGAGGATTCCGAATAGCAGAAATCGAACCGGGCCCCGTGGCGCAGCGCGTGCCGGACATCGGCGGCGTGGTGGGCACGTTCCTTGGTGAACCCCGTCACATCCCAGACCTCGTAGCCCAGTTTCTCGAAGGCGCGTTTCATCTGCACGGGTCGGATTCCCGAGGCCGATGTCGCGTTGTCCGCGAGTGGCAGCGGGTGATGGTAGATCATTCGCTTCGTCATGATTGGCTCCAAAATCAAGCTACGGCGGGGATCTGACGGTGGCCATCCGAGAAGTCGTGCAGAACGTTTCCCCGGCCGTGGGCAAACCTGGCGCTGATGCCCTGGGGAGCCGTTGTGCGGACTGTTCATGCGGGTGCTGTCATCCACGATCCGGAAGGCGCGTCTCCGTTCGGTGTACCGGTTTACCCCTCGAGTGTGGCCTTTCCGTCGTGGTGGGGCGCGGAGCCGGTCGGCGGCTTCTCCCATGCGCTGCTACCGATCCTCGGGTGCATGCCCGGAGCGGGAACCTCCGATGTCGCCGAGGACGACCCGGACATGCTCGCGATGGAAGCCGGCTTCACGGACTGCGAGTGGGCACCATCCATGCTGACAACACGCACAGTAACCTCATTCTGTCAGGAGCGCGATGCGGTCAGCTTAGCGTAGGAAGGTGGCGCGACCGATTCGTCGGCCGCACCGCAGAGCTTCCTTCGGGTTTTCTCAGAACACCAGCACCAGTTTGCCGACGTTGTTCCCGGAGTCGAGGATCTGGTGCGCCCGGCGCCCCTCGTCGAACGGGACACGGGTCTCGGGGGCGGGGCGGATCTCGCCGTTGCCGCTCCTCGGCCACACCGTCTCCTGCACCCGGGAGCAGATCGCGGCCTTCTCCGCGACCGGACGGAACCGCAGCGACGTGGCCGTGATGGTTCCCATCTTCTGCAGCAACAGACCGAGGTTGAGGGTGCCCTTGGTGCCGCCCTGGAGGCCGATCACCACCATGCGACCGCGTTTTGCGAGTGCCTTGACGTTCGCTTCCAGGTATTTGGCGCCCATGATGTCCAAGATCACGTCCGCGCCACGACCTCCGGTGGCCTCGCGCACCCCCTCGACCCAGTCGTTGTGGTAGTCGAGCGCGACCTCGGCGCCGTGGGCCAGGCAGTGCCGCAGCTTCGGCTCGCTGCCGGCGGTGGCGACGACGCGCGCGCCGAGGGATTTCGCGTACTGGGTGGCGAAGGTGCCGACCCCACCGGCTCCGCCGTGGACCAGCAGCGTCTCGCCGGTCTTCAAGCCGGCGACGTCCATGTTTGAGACGACGGTGGCGGCCACTTCCAGCAGGCCCGCGGCGGTCACGAGATCCACTCCGGGGGGTGGGGGAACCAGCTGTCCCTCGGGGACGACGAAGTACTCCGCGTAGCCGCCGCCCGCGAGCAGTGCCACCACCTCGTCGCCGATCCTCCAGCGGGTTACACCGGCGCCGATCGCCTCGACGACACCGGAGGCTTCCAGGCCGATGATGTCGGTGATGCCCTTCGGGGGCGGGTAGTAGCCGCGGCGTTGCAGCAGGTCGGCGCGATTCACGCCCGCGGCGACGGTGCGCACCAGCACCTCGCCCGGCTGGGGGGTGGGGGTGGGGGTTTCTTTGATGATCAGGGCCTCGATGTCCCCGGGCTCCTCGACGATGACAGCTCGCATGGGAGGAAGTCTATGTGGGGATCCGCGCACCTGTCGTGAGGAAATCGCCCGGGACCTCGTCCAACCTCCGGGACCCGTCCAGTCGCCCGAGACCTCGTCCAACCTTCGGCCAACCGTCGGATCCGATTTGCTGGCCTTAACACCGGTTTGCTGGGCTTGTTGATGCTTGCTGGCGTCACAGCGCAGGCAAACGTGAACAAGCCCAGCAAAACCGGATCAAGGCCAGCGAAACCGGTGGGAGGGGGCTGGGTGTGGTGTGGTCGGGCAGAGGGCGGGGAGGTGTCGTGTCCGTTTCGTTCAAGACGATCCCTTCGACAGGTCAATAGCGTGGTCGCATGGCTCTCACACTTGGTTTCATCGGGATCGTCACCTCCGACATGGCTGCGTCGCTGGCCTTCTACCGCGCCCTCGGTATCACCGTCCCGGCCGGTTCCGACGACGCCCCGCACGTCGAGGCGAAACTCGGTGACGGCACCGTCATCGCATGGGACAGCGTCGATGTCATCCGCGGGTTCGATGCCGGCTACACCATCCCAACGGGTGGGCATCGCATCGCCCTGGCCTTCGATATGAGCAGCCCGGGGCAGGTGGACCGCGTCTATCGCGACCTCGTGGCGGCTGGATATCACGGGCACGTCGAACCGTGGGACGCGCACTGGGGGCAGCGCTACGCCACGCTCCACGACCCCGATGGCAACTCGATCGACCTCTACGCCTGGCTGCCCACCACCTGAGCCGGGGTCCGGCCCCCCAGGAGCCGGAAATCGCGGGTCATGTGCGCCTGGTCCGCGTATCCGGCGATGTGCGCCACATCGGCCAGGGCTCGTTGTGGCTCGGGCTGTTCCTTCGTCGCGGCCCGGTTCAACCGGTGTGTGGTGGCCGGGCCTGCGAGGAATCCGCTTCCCGGCTTCATCAGCGACAGAGCCCGTCGCATCCGCGCGACCCGCACCAGGGCGCCGTAGCCGTACCCGAAGGTCGCGAGCATTCGGCGTCGCAGGTGGCGGGTGGACCAGCCGATCTTCCCGGCCACCTGCGCAGCACTGGCCCCGGTAGCGGCGGCGCGACGCGCCATCCCGGCCCAGCCGTCGACAGGGGAGGCCAGAAGGTCGCTCCCGGGAGCGGCTCCGAAGGAGCGAAGAGCACGCAGAACCCTCTCGACCTCCGCAGTGCGGGCCGCTCCGATGACATCCCGTAGCGGGGCGGCCAGGTCGCGAACCTCGGCGGGGTTGAACCGCAGCACCTTGGCCGCCAGTCCGGGGTCGAACCGGATCCCGATGGTCTCGCCGACATCGGGGCTGGTGGGAATGCACACGGTGGAGGGGCCGGCCAAGTGGACGTCATCGCCGCGCAGGATGACGTCAATGCACCCGTCGGCGGGAATGATCGTGGCCACCGCGTCCCGCGACCGCCACGCCGTGCGCCCACACCCCAGGGAACCTTCCGTGTACACGCCCCCATCCTCTCGCACGCCGACTCGACGGCTGTGAGCAGAGAAGTTTCGCTGGCCTTAACACTGGTTTGCTGGCCCTGATGTCGGTTTGCTGGGCTTGTTCACGTTTGCCTGCGCTGTGACGCCAGCAAACATCAACAAGGCCAGCAAATAGGTGATAAGGCCAGCAAACTGGGGGTGGGGAGGGGTCATGCGACCTCATCCGGCCAGGTGAGTCGTCCATGCGATGTGAAACGCCGTTTGGTTCCGTCGATGGGGTCGGTGAAGGACAAGTCCCGGGCCAGCAGCCGCAGCGGGGTGGTGAAGTCGTCGATGTCCACATCCGAGATCACCGGGTAGAGCGGGTCGCCGAGCAGCGGCAGTCCGAGCTGATTGAAGTGGGCGCGGATCTGATGGGTCCGGCCGGTTAGGGGACGGACCTCGTAGCGAGCCCACGCGCCGCGCACCTCGATTATGTCGATCCACGTCTCCGAGTTCGGCTGCAGGCCCAGGGTCTCGGCCTGCAGCACCCCCACGCGTTTGACCAGGTGCGACCTCACCACCCGCGGGAACCTGACGTCCGGGTCGAAGGGGGCGATGGCCTCGTAGACCTTGCTCGCCTCGCGGCGCGCGAACACGTCCTGATACGCCGAACGCCACCGCTTCCCCGTGGTCATCAGCAGCACCCCGGCGGTGCCGCGATCCAACCGGTGCGCTGCCGACAGCTCCGGCAGCCCCGTGGCCGCCCTGCCCTTCACGATGGCGCTCTGCAGCACGTGCCTGCCGCGCGGAATGGTCGACAGGAAGTGCGGTTTGTCGAACACGACGATCCGGTCGTCGCGGTGCAGCACCTCCAACGCGCCCGGCACCTCGGCCTCCGGTCGCAATTCCCGGTGGAACCACACGAAGGTGTTGGGCCGGTATGGTTCGTCGCCCCGCCACGGCGCACCGTGCTCGTCGACGAAGTCGCCGCGAGCCAGCATCGGGTCGACGCAGTCGCGACCGGGTCCCAGCTTGTCGAGCAGAAACTCCCGCATCGTCGCCCACGGTGCGGGCGCCCCGCGGTCGGGGGTGCGGACCCATGCGGCCTGTAATCCGTGGCGCGGCGGAAGCGGAGACTTGGGTGGCACCGTTCCATTCTTCCGGGTGACGTCGGTTGAGGCGACCCGCGAGCGTCAGCGAGCCGGTCGCACCGGGACCAGCTGATCGTGGGCGGATCTGTTTCTCGGCTGTCGGCGGTGTCGGCGTGGGCTCTGCGGTCGCCTCCTGCTCAGTTCATTCCTGGGGGTTGTAGGCGCAGGCGTTGGTGACGTGTTCTGCTGTGGAGGCGGGGGCGGCTGTGGGTGTTGCCGAGGGTTGTTCTGGTGGGGTGGTTGTGGTTGGTGTGGGGGAGGGTTTCGTGGTGTTGGGGG
>JABCNW020000249.1 GCA_013333945.2 Propionibacterium sp. | reverse complement strand
TCGGGCCAGGCCTCCTACTCCATGGAGTTTGACTCCTACGCCGAGACCCCGAAGAACATTTCGGAGGAGATCGTCGCCAAGGCTCGCGGCGGCGAGTGATTCGCGCTGAACAATCCAACCGGCCCGGGATCATCAGGTCCCGGGCCGGTTGGCCTTTCCCAGTGTGGTTTTGTCCTGGAGCTGGTTCTCGTGGGCCTTTGTCGCTCGCTCCTCGTGGCGGGAGACGTTGAAAGGCCCCGTCCGTGCAGGAGCGGACGGGGCCTGTGAGGGGAAAACGGTTGTCAGTCCACCAGGGTCAGATCGTTGAGCTGATCCGCGGCGCTGTGCTTCGGTGCGGTCTCCATACGCCTGGGGGTGTTCCGGGCCTGTGTCAAAGCCTCGATTGCGCGAGGATCACCCAGATCGGCGGCTTTCTGCAACCAGCTCTGTGCGATGACGTGGTCTCCTTGTTCCTGAAGAATTCCGCTGAGAAGCAGCATGCCGTCAGTGTTGCCCAATAGGGCGGCGCGGAAGAACCACTGCGTGGCCTCCTCGCGGTCTGCGGGGTTGTCCGTCAGGAGGCCGAGGTTGACCATGGCGTCGGAGCGTCTTTGCGCCGCTGCCATCCTCCACCAACGTGCCGCCTGGGTGTTGTCGCCTCGCCCGTAGGCCTTGAAGCCGAGGTCAATCAGTGTTTCGACGTCCTGTGACATGAGATGGAGACTAACCGGACCTGTTTCGGGCGAAGAGAGGGGAGAGGCGCCTGAAACGCAGGGGTTTTCGGCTTCTATCTTGGCAAAAGTGCTTGTCAGAGCGGATTTGGAGGGTTGTGCTCCAGGAGGCTGGGATGTCGCCCGGTCGGACAAAAGGAGGACGCGGAAAATCTGCGCGTCGCGCTTTGAAGGTGGTGGGAAGAGAAATCGTGGGGTATTCCTGGCCCGGGCCAGGGCATCGATGGCGCGGGGTTCCCCTAGGTCGCCGATTTTCTACAGCCAGTTCTGGATGACGGCGTGGTCCCCGTGTTCCTAGAAGGACCTTGCTGGGCGACAACATGCCATCGCTGTTGCCCAGCAGGGCAGTGCGAAAGAACCACTGGGTTGCCTTGCAGTGCTCCGTGGGGTTGTTGACCAGGAGACCGTGGTTGACCATGGTGTCGGACCCCGTCGGGGCTAGGGCAGCCGCACTCCGGCGGTCGATGGCCCCATCTCATGCTCCCGTCGGGCGGCGAGGCAGCCTGACACCGCGATGTGCACATCATGGTCGCTGCGGCGCCGGGGCGGGAGTCAGGTGCCGAGTCCCCAGATCGTGGCCGCGCTCGGCGCAGCGAAGCGGAAGCCGGAGGCGAGCAGTGCCTGGGGGACAGCACGCTGGGAGGCGCCGAGCAGCTCGGCGAGCATGCTGCCGATGCTGCTGGTACCGCCGGTCGCCCCGGTCCTCCTCGCCCGGTCCAGCAGGAACTGAGGCACTACCGCTGGCGAGGGTGGGCCGGGTGAGTGCGATAGCAGTCGATGGAGGTCGCGGTTGCGCAGGGGCTCGGGCGCGGTCAGGTTGACCGGCCCGCAGACGTCGTCGTGCTCGATGGCCCATAGGAGTGCAGCCGCGGCGTCATCCAGCCCGATCCACGGCTGCCACTGGTCGCCGCGACCGAGCCGAGCCCCCGCCCCCACCCGGTAGGCGGTGCCGAGGATCTTGCCCAGCCCGCTCGAGGGGCTGACCACCAAGCCTGTGCGAGACTGGATCGTGCGCAGTCCGACCCGTGCCGCCGGGCCTGCGGCGGCCTCCCAGTGCTGGCACAGCTCGGACAGGAAACCCTCGCCCGGACCGCACGTCTCGTCGAGTATCTCATCCCCCCGATTCCCATAGAAGCCGGTGGCCGACCCGCTCAGCAGGACCCCGGGCCGCACCGCCGGGGGCAGGCCCGCGGCGACCTGGGCGATGAGGGCGGTGGTGGACAGGCGTGAGGTCGCGAGCACGCGACGGCGCGCAGGTGTCCAGGGATGCGGCGCGATCGGGGCGCCCGACAAGCACACCACGGCTCGTGCTCCCTCCAGGGCTCCGTGCGGCAGGAGACGCTCGGCGGGGGCCCACCCGGCGTGCTCTCTGCCGGAGGCGTCAACCTTGAGGTCTTCCTGCGGCGCCCTGCCAGATCCGCTGCGGTGGAGGATCCGGATCTTCCAGCCGCTGTCCTGAGCCATGTCCGCCAGGCGCGATCCGATGAGGCCCGCCCCGGCCACGACGAGCAGCCCCGGGCTGTTGCGTCGGTTGGGTGATGCTGCGGGAATTTCATGAGTGCCCACTGACCCATTTTAGGTCCTCGGCTGGCCCTGGTCCCTGGAGCCGCCTGGGCCGCCTGAGCCCTTGGCGCCGGAGGAGGTGGTCAACGAGATCGGCGACCTGACGCGCTTCAACGTCGCCGAGGTGCCCGAACTCGCCCCATGTCGCCTCGCCCGTAAGCCTGGAAGCCGCGGTCAATCAGTGTTTCGACGTCCTGTGACATTGGGCTGGAGGCTAACCGGGTCTGCTTCGAACCGGGAGGGCCGTGAAATATCCCAAACGCGGGCACAAGCCGCCCCAAAAAGAGCAAAAGTTCTTGGTAGAGCGGGTTCTGGGTGGTTTGGAGAGGGGAGACGGTGGTGCTGTTCGTTCGGACGCAAAGAGGACGCTGGAATTCCGCGCGGCGCGCACCGAGGGCAATGTGACAGGAGGTTTATGGAAGACCTTGGAACCGGGTCAGTAACGTTGTCGCATGAAAATTGGAATCACCAGCGATCATGCTGCTCACGATCTGCGCATCGACCTTATTCCCCGCCTGCGAGAGCTTGGCTACGACGTGGTGGATCGCGGACCCGCCACCTCCGAGCGCACCGATTACGCGAAATGGGGGGTTCGATTGGCTCACGAGGTGGCTGCAGCGCGTTTCGATGTGGGAATCGCGATCTGCGGCTCTGGCGTCGGCATCTCCATCGCGGCCAACAAGGTCAACGGGATTCGTGCAGCGTGTGTCTCCGAGACCTATTCGGCGACGATGAGTCGGCGGCACAACAACGCGAATGTCCTGTGTTTCGGATCCCGGGTGGTGGGTCCCGATGTCGCCTTGGCCATCTGCGAGGCCTTCTTGAAAGCTTCCTTCGAGGGTGGGCGGCATGCCGGGCGGGTGGCTCAGCTCCGCCAGCTCGACGCGGGGGATGAGTCCTTTCTGGGCGAAAGTTGTTGAAAGGGGCTGGGAGGTGGCCTTGAGTTTGACTTCCAGGAGCGGCCCGATAGCATTGCACCGGTATGCGCCCGGGTAATAAGCTTTGGGCGTCGGACCCCTGGTGTGACCCATAGCTCAGGGGTGCACCAGAATAATGGCCACGCACAGTGCGTGGTTGGACCAAGAAGGAGCCCTACGTGGCAAAAGCCAAGTTTGAGCGGACCAAGCCGCACTGCAACATCGGCACCATCGGACACGTCGACCACGGCAAGACCACTCTGACCGCGGCGATCACCAAGGTGCTCCACGACAAGTACCCGGAGCTGAACGAACTGTCCCCGTTCGACAGCATCGACAAGGCCCCTGAGGAGCGTCAGCGCGGTATCACCATCTCGATCGCGCACGTCGAGTACCAGAACGAGAAGCGTCACTACGCGCACGTCGACTGCCCCGGGCACGCTGACTACGTCAAGAACATGATCACCGGTGCCGCCCAGATGGACGGCGCGATCCTCGTCGTGGCCGCCACCGACGGCCCGATGGCGCAGCCCCACGAGCACATCCTGCTCGCCCGTCAGGTCGGTGTGCCGGCCATTGTCGTGGCTCTCAACAAGTGCGACATGATCGCCGACGAGGATGCCGACCTCATCGACCTGGTCGAGATGGAGCTTCGCGAGATTCTCTCCGCCCAGGAGTTCGACGGCGACAACCTGCCGATCGTGCGGGTGGCGGCTTTCCCGGCGCTGAACGGCGACGAGAAGTGGGCCGGCAGCATTCTCGAGCTCATGGATGCGGTCGACGAGTACATCCCGCAGCCCGAGCGTGACACCGACAAGCCGTTCTTGATGCCCGTTGAGGACGTCTTCACCATCACCGGTCGTGGCACCGTGATCACCGGTCGTATCGAGCGCGGTATCGTCAGGACCGGCGACACCGTTGACCTCGTCGGAATCCGCCCCGAGAAGCAGACCACCACCGTCACCGGTGTCGAGATGTTCCGCAAGATCCTCGACGAGGGTCGCGCCGGTGAGAACGTCGGCCTGCTGCTGCGTGGCACGAAGAAGGAGGACGTGGAGCGCGGCATGGTCGTGATCAAGCCC
>JABCNW020000248.1 GCA_013333945.2 Propionibacterium sp. | reverse complement strand
GTGTGAGCCAGCACGTCCATACCGATGAAGTCCCTAGCTGGGTTGCTTCGTTGGGGTTTGGGATGGGGCCGGGGTTTTGGAGGTTGGCTGCGCGCTCGGACTAGCAGTGGGCTGGTTCTGCTGAGGCGGGATGGCGATCTCCACCGAGACGTCGGAGGTGTTCTTATCCAGCTCTGTGTCTGGATCGAAGTTTTGCAAATAGATCCTGTTGATCGGTTTGCTGGGGTCGGTCGTCGTCACCTTTGTGATGCGCAGATTGCCCGTGAAACCTGCGTTCTTGAAGGCTTGGCTGGCCTGATTCTCATCCATGCCGATCAGGTTCGGCATTTTCGCGGTGGTGGGGGCGGCCTTTGCGATGGTGATGGTGATCTTTCCCGACTTGCGATCCAGCGCCGTTCCCTCCTCGGGGTCCTGGGCGAAGACCTTCCCTGCGGCCTGCTCGGTGCTCTCCTTCTCCACCACGTTCACCTTGGTTTTGAAGCCCTTCTCACTGGCCGCGGAACGGGCCTGTTCGGCGGTCATGCCGCTGAAGTCGGGCACCGCAGACTTGCCCGTGGCGCTCCGCACGATGATGGCTTGGTCCGGGGCGGTCGCCTGGCCCGCTGCCGGTTCCGTTTCCTGCGCCTGATCTTTCACGGCATCCGCGGCCTCTTTTGCCGGGTCCATGTCCTCCTTGGAGATCGTGCCCGTGAAACCGGCCTCTTTGAGCATCTTCGAGGCCTCGTCGAAGGACTTGCCCTTCACGTCGGGCATCGGCAGCTGGTTCGAGCCCACACCCACCATGAGGTTCACCACGCTCCCGGCCTTGGCCTGCACACCGGCTTTCGGATCGGTGTCGACCACCTTGCCCTTGCTGGCCTCGTCGGACTCGACGGTCTCCACCTTCGTCTCGAAACCCTGCTCCTTCAAGGTGGCCTCAGCGGAGGCCTGGAGGGCGCCCACGACATTCGGCACCACGACCTGCTTCGTACCCGGGTTGAGCACCATGTAGAGGGCTGTCGCAATGCCGATCACCAGCAAACCGACCAGCACCGAGACGACCACCAGGGTCTTGCGTTTCTTCTTCGGTTCCTCCTCGCCCTCCACGGGCTCCATGGTGTTGACGGCACCATTCAGCGAAGTGGCCTCCGCCGCGTTCGCATCCGCGGGAGTGAGGGGGCTCGGGGCCGCGCGTCGGGCAGAGGACGGCATCACCGTCGTCGGCATCTCGACGGGGGAGGAGTAGGCGGCCATCACGGGCTGCCCGTTCAAGGCGCGCAGGATGTCCTCTCGGAACTCGCGGGCGTCCTGGCAGCGGTCATCCGGCGACTTCGCCAACGCCTTCAACGTGATGGCGTCCATCGGTGGGGTGACCTCCGGGTCGCGCTGGCTGGGCCGTAAAGGCGTTTCCCGGACGTGCTGATAGGCGACCGAGACGGGGGAGTCGCCCTTGAACGGCGGCTCCGAACACAGCAACTCGTAGAGCAGGCACCCCACCGAGTACAGGTCCGAACGCTGATCGACCTTCTCCCCGCGCGCCTGCTCCGGCGACAGGTACTGTGCGGTGCCGATCACAGCGGCGGTCTGCGTCATCGTCGCGGAGGTGTCGGCCACGGCCCGGGCGATGCCGAAGTCCATCACCTTGACCGTGCCGGCGGGGGTGAGCATCACGTTGGCCGGTTTGATGTCGCGGTGAATGATCCCGGCCCGGTGGCTGTACGACAACGCGTCCAGCACTCCCGCGGTGAATTCCAGCGCACGGGCCGGTACGATCTTGCGACCGTCGCGCAGCACCTCCCGCAGGGTCACGCCCTCGACGAGTTCCATCACGATGTAGGGCACCATCACGTCCGACTTGGTGTCGCGTTCCTCACCGGTGTCGTAGACGGCGACGATGTTCGGGTGGTTCAGGCCCGCTGCGGATTGTGCCTCGCGGCGAAATCGGGCCTGGAAGGTGGGGTCGCTGGCCAGGTCGATGCGCAGGCGTTTGATGGCCACGTCGCGGACGAGTCGCAGGTCGCGGGCCCGCCAGACCTCGGCCATGCCGCCACGCCCGATGATCTGGTCGAGCTCGTACCGCTCGCCCAGCAGGGTGCCGCGCTCAGTCATCGCACTGGTCCTTTCAATTGATCGGGAACCATTGTGGCCCATCGGACCCAGTTTCCGCCTGTCCTCATCGGAGGGACTCCACGACGGCCTTGAACACAGGTGCAGCGACCTTGCCTCCCGAGATGTCGTTGCGTTCGACCGACGTGCTCTGCACGAAAGCCACAACGGCGACGTGCGGTTCGCTGGCGTAACCGACGAACCACGCGTAGGGGGGACGGTTGGGGTCCGACTGAGCGGTACCGGTTTTGCCCCCGATGGTCATTCCACGGACCTGTGCGGGCGAACCGGTACCGTCGTTGACCACATTCTCCATCATCTGCTTGAGTTGTTTAGCAGCTCCCTCGCTGATCGGACGACCCGCCTGCTCGGGTTGGACCGTCTGGAGCACCTTGAGGTCGCTTCCGGTGACGCTCTTGACCACGTGCGGCTTCATCAACACCCCATTGTTGGCGATGGCGGAGGCCACCATCAGCATCTGCAACGGGGTGGCTGCCACCTCGTACTGCCCAATGCTGGACTGCGCCAGATAGGCGGGATCCATCTGGGTGGGGAACTTGGAAGCCGTCGCCGGCAGGTCGATGCCGGGAACCGAGTTGAAACCGAAACGCTGCGCCACTCCCAGCATCTTGTCCTGCCCCAGTTCCACACCCAGCTTCGCGAAAGCGGTGTTGCAGGACGTCGCCAGCGCGTGTTCGAGGGTGGTCTCCGTACCTCCGCAGTCCGTGGAATTGCCGATGCCGTGGCTGGAACCCGGTGCCTGGTAGCTGGTCGGGGATGCGACGGTGGACGAGGGTTCGTACCCGGCCTCCAGGGCAGCCGCCGCGGTCAGCAGTTTGAAGGTGGAACCGGGGGGATAGATTTCCCGCACCGCGCGGTTCTTCAGCGGCTCGGCAGAATCGTCAATCAGGGCGTTCCAGTTCTGCGTTTCCGTCGAGGGATCGGTGGAAGTCAGGAGGTTCGGGTCGTAGGTGGGGGTGGAGACCAGTGCCAGGATCTCGCCGGTGGTGTAGTCGATGGCGATGGCAGCCCCCTGCTGCTTGCCCAGGGCCTTGACCGCGGCGGCCTGCGCCTTCGGGTTCAGCGTCGTGTTCAGGTTCGTGCCCTGCGCTTTCTTGCCCGTGAGCAGGTCAACGATCCGGGTGATCGTCTGCGACGACGCGGTGCCGGTCAGTTCCGCGTTCCAGGTGCGCTCCAATTCCTGTTTGCCGTAGGAGTACGAATACCAGCCGGTTACCGACGAGTACATCGCGCCCTGGGGGTAGGTGCGCTGCCGGGAACTTTCCCGATGCGGGCGACGACATCGCGATCGCGTCGTTGCCGACGAGGATCGCACCCCGGTTGGTGTTGAACTCGGCATCCCTGACCCGCACGTTCCGCGGATCCTTGAGCATGTCCTCCGACCTGGCGATGGCCAGCCAGGTGATGTTCACTAGTAATGCCGCCATCAGCAGTGAGATGAAGATGCTGACTTTCCGCAGGGGACCATTCATTTCGCAATCACCGCCGTCGACTGGGCAGGAGTCATCAGCTCCTGCGGGGTGGCTGTGGCGCGCTGGGGCATGCGCGCGCGATGGGAGATCACCAGCAGGATGCCGATGATCATCCAGTTCGCAATCAGGGAGGATCCGCCCTGGGACATGAACGGCGTCGTCAGGCCCGTCAACGGCAGCAGACGAGTGATGCCACCGATGATCGAGAACACCTGCAACGCGAAGGTGAACGCCAGCCCACCCGCCAGGAGCTTGCCGAAACCGTCAGGGCAGATCAGCGCTGTCTTCATGCCGCGGGCGACGATGAACCCATACAGCATCACCATCGCCATCATGCCGACGACCCCGATCTCCTCGGCGAG
>JABCNW020000247.1 GCA_013333945.2 Propionibacterium sp. | reverse complement strand
GGCTGACTGGGTGGCAGAGGTGATCCGGTGAGCCGTCCGGACCTGCTCCGTTTGAGCGATGCTGTACTGGAGGACCTGACCAACAAGGGAACCCTGCGGCGGGCCCGAAAGGAACTCGGCGCTGCATCCTTCACCATCACCGAGGCCGATGACGGGACGGTGACGGTCTCCGCGGACGACGGAACCACCTGCGTCCTGTATGCGAACCGACCCTTCGCGGAGTGGACCTGTTCCTGTCTGGCAGCCAACAACTGCCGCCACATCGTCCGCGCGATCCTGCACTACCAGGCCGCCTGCTCCGAACTGGGAGTCGTCGAGGAGAAGAAGCCGGATTCGACGGACCTACCCGGGCCGGAAACCCCCGGGGTCGCTGCCCCCGGGAAGGTGGAACCGGAGACCGTCTTCAACCCGGCCAGCATCACCCGCGAACACCTGAAAGCCGCGCTCTCCCCCGCCGCCCTGAGGCGGGCCGCTCAGCTGGCCGGGCAGGGCCTGCTGGCCCACGTCGGGAGCATCAGGGGAATCTCCGTGGTGCGAATCCACCATCCGACCCCCGTGTCGGTGCGTTTCCTGGCCGGCGCCGATCTCAACTACGTACGTTGCACCTGCCACGACCCCGATCCGTGTCTTCACGTCGCGGTCGCGGTCGCTGCCGCGGCAGGCAGGCGGTTTGGGAACACCGGTCTGGTGTCCGTGGTGGGGGACGAGTGGCGACCGGATACCGCTTTGCTCTCCGAGATCCGCGGCGCGGTCAGTGAGTTGGTGAGGGTCGGGGCGGAGTCCGGACACCGGAACCTGCGTGGGGTCTGGCGCCGCCTGGCGGTCAGGGCTCGCGAAGCTGAATTGCATCACATCGCCGATGTCCTGGACGAGCTGTTGGACGAGCTGGCCCGTTACGAGGCCCGCAGCCAGGAGTTCACCCCGTCGCGGCTGGTCGAGTTGTCCGCCGAGCTGTTGGCGCGGGTAATGTCCCTGGGCAATCCGGAACCGGAACGGATCCCGGATCGGCTCGTCGCAGGTTCCCCTGCCCAGCAGACGCGGGTGTCGAAGGCCCGGTTGATCGGCCTGGGCACCGAATTCATCGAGCTGGACGACGAGTGCCGGTTGATCGCTCACCTGGTGGACGCCCGAAGCGGCGCTCCAATGCGGGTCACGAAGCGGGTCACCGACGAGGAACGCAGACCCTCCTCGCAGCTCGCGGGCGGCCTGGTCTCCGGCATCACCATCGGCAGCTGGGGTGGCGGACAGGTGATGTCGCTGGGCGGTCGGATGTTCGGGCACGGGGATTTCTCCCACACCAACAGATCAGCGGTGGGGCTTCCCGCAGGCGCGATGGACCAGTTGGAGGCACCGTTCCGGGTGGAGACCATCGCCGAGCTGGCGACCCAGCAGACACGACTACCCGCCGTGCTGGATGATCGTTCTGCAGGCACCGACCTGGCCGCCTGCCGAGTGACCGGCGTCGGAAACATCCATTTCGACCCCGGCATTTCCAGTCTCGTGGCCGACCTACGGGACGCCGACGGGCAATCATTCCAGCTGGCCCTTCACCACACAGCTCGCCGCGACGGGAGCGTGCGCGCCAGCATGGTTCGCCTGCTGAGCTGGGAGAAGAATTTCCCTGAGGAGGCTTTCGTCTCGGGAAGATGGCGCTGGGGCGCCAGGAGGGTCGTAGTGGACCCGTTGCTGCTGGTAGGAGACGGTGTGCCTCTCCAGCCGCACGTCGCAGAACCCGTCGCGACGGAACTCGAGTGGCGAACTGGGACCGAGGACGCACCGCTGACCAGCCCGGGGGCCCTGCTGCGGGGGCTCGATTCCCTGCTGGGGGAACTTCTGTTGGCGGGTGCCGACCGCATCCACCTCCGCGACCACGAATGGCACGATTTTGTCCGGAAGGCTCGCAAAGCGGGAAGCCAATTGATCGCAGACCACACCCGGGCCTTCCTCGACCACCAGGCCCCGGCCCGGGTGGAGAAGCTGCTGCTGATCTCAGCCTTCGGCGGCCCGTTGGCGTGAGGCCCTGTCCTTGAAGAAGGCCGCGAAAATATGTGTCGGCCCTTGCCTCTAAGCTTCCCTGCCATGAAACGACGCCTGCGCCTGACAGAAGGTGGCTCTGACAAGTTCTGGTACATCGACGTGGCCGAGGACCATGTGACGGTCCGCTACGGTCGCAGCGGAACCGCGGGCACGACGAGGACGAAGCAGTACGATTCCGCGGACAAGGCCCTCACCGAGGCCAAGAAGCAGGTGGCCGCGAAGATCAAGAAGGGCTACACCAACGACGCCACAGCCTCCACCGAGGAGCCGGAAACCACGGAGGCCACCCGACCCAGGGAGAAGAATGAAACCGTAGCCGCGGAGCGGATGGGCGGCGAACCGGCCGACGCTCCCCTCGAGGTCTCGGATCTGAACGCAGACGACCTGGGGCTGGTACTCACTCCCTTCGAACGCGCCTACGACATCAACGCCGAGGTGAGCATCGAGGTCGATGATTCACCGTTCGATCCTGAAGCCGAGTTGGAGCGGGCCGAACGCATCGTCGTGTTCGAACCCTACAGCGACGGTTACGCCCGGATGCTGCGAGTACGGTTCACCGAACCCCTGTTTGACACAATGCCCAGTCCAGAACGGATCACGTGGTGGGTGAAGTATCTGAAAGAGCTCCAGAAAATCAGGGAAGAGAAATACTACGCGAATCAGAAGATCCACTACAGGAACAGCAGAGAAACCACGCTCTACTGGCCCACCTGGTTGAAGGTGGTTCTGAACACCAACTGGCGTGCTCCGCTCACCACATGCGCAGCCGAGCTCGGCAAACTCGTCGAGGGGGCCCTGATTCTTCGTCCTCTCCTGACCATGTTCTCCGATGCCGACATCACCGCAGCCCGCGCAGGGTTGCCGTCACCTCTACCCGCACCCTTCAGCGCCCGGCAGTACTACAACTACGCCATAACCGACCATTCGCTCTTCACAGCTGCCGGGTTGGATGCTCTCGATCAGGACGAGGCTCGAAATCTGCTGGAAGCCGTGCCGAAAAATCAGCTGCAACACAACGAATTCCGCAACTTCGCCCTGGCCGGGTTGGTGCTCCCCACGCCCACTGAGCGAGTCACTTTCGCCCGCCGCACGGGAGCACGAGTCGTCGAGTGGAGTGGCGTAGTGCCGTGGTTGGCGGCGACCGGGGCGGAAGGTTTTGGTCTGCTACTGAGCTGGATTGATCAACAGGCCCGGGAAACCTCCCAAGCAATGCTGAATTCGGCTGCTGAAGCGGGACACGGCCCAGGAATGGCCGGTTTGTTCTTGGACGCGCTGAAAACCAAGGCGGCCGATGTTGCAACGCATTGGCTGCGCTCTCACCTGTCCCAGGTCTTGGCCGCAGATCTCACTCGTTCCCAGGCCAATGCCTTGGCTCCCCTTCTGAGAGAGATCCCCACAGAACAGATCCGAGGTGTTGCCGAGCGCACCACGGGCAGCACTCGAGCAGTCATCGAAGAGATCCTGGCCGAATCCACAATCCCGGAACTGCCCGCTGATACCGCCTGGTGGACGGAGGCCAGCAGCTCCCCGAAGCTACCGGCGACGCAGAACCTTCCGTTCAGCACCGATGGTCTGCCACCAATCCTGATCGATGGCCAGCACCGGCTGGGTGCCGGACAAGTGAAGGAACTGTTGCGGGCGTTGAGCGCCGCTGAGCGGCATCCACTGGCCATGGCGGTTCATGACCGAGCTGATCGTCTCAGCCGGGATCGCTTCGCTCTGGCACTTGTGCATCTCTGGTTGGCTGCTGGTGCTCCCGCGAAACTGTCGTGGTTGATGACCGGCGCCGGTTGGCTGGGAGACAGCGAATTCGTCAACACTCTGACCCCCTTGATCCGGGAATGGCCAGGGATCAGCCAGCACCAACGAGCGGTGAAGGGCCTCACCGCACTGCGCAACGTCGCATCGGACGAGGCGTTGCAGCAGATCTCCGGGATCGCGGCAAAGGTGAAATTCGCTGGACTGAAGAAACGCGCCGGCCAAGCGATGGACGAGATCGCCGCCCAACGTGGCTTCACCCGCGACGAACTCGAAGACCGGGTGATTCCCGACGGAGGTCTCGACGAACGCGGCACCCGCATCTTCGACTACGGAACCCGTCGCTTCCTGGCCTACGTGACCCCAGATGGCAAACTGGCCGCACGCATTCTGGATGCCGAAGGCCACCCCGCCGGCAAGGCGCTCAGCACCCTCCCGACACCCAACAAAAGCGATAATTCCGAGCAAGCGAAGGCGGCAAAGGCCGAATATAACCTCGTCAAGAAGGCGGTCACCACCCTGGCGAAAGTCCAACTGGCACGCTTCGAACGAGCCATGATCCAGGACCGTCGCTGGGCTCCGGAAGACCACGCCCGCTTCATCGCCCCCCATCCCGTCCTGAGACACCTCCTGGCTGGAATCATCTGGGGCCTCAACGATACGGAAAACGCCTTGACAGGCACCGCCAGGGTCGACGAAGATGGCCACCTCGTCGACCCCGATGATGAACCCATGGATACCGATGGCTGTTCTATCGGGATCGTTCATCCCCTGGAACTAGACGACACCACTAAGGCTGCTTGGGGCGAGGTTCTAGCGGATTACGAACTTGCCCAGCCGTTCAAACAACTCGACCGCCCCACCTTCCGCCTCCCGGAAGACCAGGGCAACGACACGAAACTCCACGACCTACCCAAAGGCACATTCCCCGCCGCCAAACTCATCGGAGCCTTCACCAAGTACGGCTGGGAACGAGGCGAAGCCCTCGACGCAGGCAGCTACTGCATCCACGCCCTCACGATCCCACCAGCCAACCTCACAGCGGTGATCCGCTACACAGGCATGTGGATGGGGCCCATGACGGAGCAAGAAGACCAAGAAATCGAAGCAGCCTATATCCTCAAAGGCTGCCACGACCCGAAAAACCTCGGCTGGGGAGACGAAATGGACACGAAGGGACTCGAACGTGTCCCCTGGAACCAGGCCCCACCCACAATCGTCTCCGAAATACTCGCGACCCTCGAGACGATAAGAGGCTGAGATGGCCACTTCCTCGAATCCTGACCCGTCGGATCTCGGTCTCCGATTAACCCCCTTCGAAAGGTGCTACAACCTGGATGCGGACACGCACATCGGTCTCGACAGCGTTCCTTTCGATCCCGTGGCCGAGGCGGAGCGGGCAGAACGGATTGCTTATCAGACCCCTATCCAGTGGTATGGCAGGCGTTTCATGTGGTGGCGATTCCGCGAGCCCTTGTTCACGGCCATCCCCGGACCGGAACGTCGGGCCTGGTGGCTGGATTATTTCCAGTCCCAGCGGGACCCTGGGGCTCAGGGCACCGATGTGGGTCTCCCGGGTTGGGTTTCAACGGTTCTGGCCACCAACTGGGAGGGGTCACTTGCTCAAATCGCCACTGCTCTCGGACAGCGCGGAGTGGACGGTTTGTTGCTACGAGGTGTGCTCCATCGATACACGGATACCGAAATAGCCCACGTCAAGGCCATGATGCCCGGCCCCATCTCTGAGCCATCCGTTGAGGCAGCCCATGTGAAATACGAGTTCACGGAGAGCGCCTTCGTATCCATCGCTCTGGGGCTGCTCCCACCCGATGAAGTCATCGACCTCATGAGGACTTCCCGCACCCGGGAACAGGTGTCCCTCAACCGCCACAGAGCGCTGTTGGGCCTGGCGATGCCTGACCCCCAGGATCGCATGCTATTCGTCCGCACCGGCTTCCACGCCATGGATTGGAGATGCCTCTCCCCCTGGGTGGCAGGATTGGAAAGCCGTGGTCTTGATCCTCTGCTGAACTACATCAAACATTCAGGATCCGAGGAGGCCAAGGCTCTGCTATCCGAGACCGGGGCCTTGGTGCACGGCCCCGGAGCCGCACCTTTCTTCTTCGCTGCCCTGGACAGCCCCGGTGTCACAGCGGCTGTTGAATGGATTCGCGCTCATCCTTCAGCAATCCAGAAGGCCACCCTCTCGCCCCGGGATACCCGTCGAGCCGCCATCTTCCTCCGCGAACAGGAGGCTCTGCGAATCCCAACAGGCGACGTGAAAGGTTCCTTGAGGAAACTACCCATCAATCTCGCAGGCCTGCCGCCCCTGAAGATAGCTGGAAAAACCTTGCCTCTCAAAGAAGTGGCAGGTCTGGTTGAAGCGATGAAAAAAGACGAAGAACCCCAACTCGCGGCAGCCCTGAAAACACACATGACATCAGAAGAGCTCGATGAGTTCGCCCTGGCAATCCTGGACGGCTGGTTGTTCTCTGGTTCGGCAGCTAAATTCGACTGGCTCATGACCGGAGCATCCTGGTTTGGCGGCAGGGGATTTGCCGCCGAGATAAGAATCTTGATCACGCGATGGGCGAAAGTGCGTCACAAGGTCGTCTCTCGTGGGGTAATCGCGCTGGAGCGGATCGGCACCGGGGATGCCCTGTTTCAGCTCGCTGTCCTGGCCGAGAGATCGCCCGCAACTTCTCTTCCGCGACATGCCCATAACGCATTGCTGAGAATTGCGCAGAACAGAAACTTGTCACGCAACGATCTGGAAGATCAGGCATATTTCGACATCGACCTAGATATACGCGGGGAACGCGAATTCAGCTACGGCACCCGCAGATTCCGGGCCCGGCTCGTACCGGACGGCCGTCTGGCGGTCCAGGTAATACATGGTGACGGTAAACCAGCAAGACGAACCACGTGGAGCCCACCCCCCGCACTCGCAGCGGATCCCCCCAGCTCGGTCACCGCGACCAAAGCAGAATTCAAGCAGTTCAGGAAACAGATCCGCGACATGGCTGCATTGCATCGGCGTCGTTTTGAGCTGGCAATGATCATGGAGCGCCGCTGGAACCCTGACTTCTTCCGGCAGTTCATTGTTTCTCAACCCATGCTGCGGATCATTTTGTCCGGGCTGGTGTGGGGCATCTACGACGGCGACCGTCTCCTCACTCCTGTCCGCCTCGACGAGGATGGTTCTTTCGTCGACGCTGGCGACCACGTCGTCGACGCGGCTGGCCACCAAGTCGGCGTCGCGCACCGGCTGGACCTCGACACGGAGACCACAGCCACGTGGGCACATGTGCTGAGCGACTACGACCTCGCCCCACCGTTCCCACAGCTCGACCGGCCGGTCAAGGATCCAATGGAACTTCCGAACAGTCCCATCAATGCAGAACGCCTGATGAAGACCCTGAAGAAACAAGGATGGGAATCGGGAGTGTCGCCTGGCGGAGAATATCATCTTCACTTCTGGCCCATTCCCGCGTATGACATGACGGTGATACTCCAGCATTCACCGATTCCATACATTTTCCCAGAGCAGGACGTCACACTCAAAAAGGTGGTAGCCGTGGCGGGAACCCTGAGCCATAAGGATTTCCTTGACGATGGGAACCTACCCGCGCACGACCTCGCTCCCCGGCACCAGATTTCGCCCCGCCTCCTCAACGAAATATTGCTCACCATCGATGGTTGGGGGATGACATGACCAATTCCACACATGATCCATTTCAGTTTCACACTATGTCACGTCATGGCTTCAATGCTCGCCACCTCCTCCTGCCCGTGAACCATCTGTGACTCACAGGCAGGAGCACCCAGCACAATCACCAGTGAGATGTTCACCAGTGTCGAGGAGATAACGACCATATGACCGAGATGCAACGCCCACCGGCCGAGATCCGTCACGCCGACGAGCTAAAGCTCCTGAAACAGCGCGACAAGAAACAGAAACGCCCCGTCGCTCCCGGCTGGCAGCTCTCGGCGCAGTCGGTAGTGGAGTTCGTGCTGGGCGACGGGAAGGAGATCACGGGCAAGTATGTGGGGCGCCGTTCCCTGATCGAACGCTGCGTGGTGTCGCTGGCCACGAACCGGGGATTGATGCTGATCGGCGAACCCGGCACTGCCAAATCTCTGCTGAGCGAGCTCCTGGCAGCAGCGATCTCCGGGGACACCACCTTGACCATCCAGGGTTCGGCGGCCACCACCGAGGACGCCATCAAGTATTCCTGGAACTACGCGATGCTGCTGGCCGAGGGACCAACCCTGAAATCCCTCGTACCCGCCCCCGTTTACCGAGGCATGTCAGAAGGCAAAGTGGTGCGTTTCGAGGAGATCACCCGCTGCGCACCCGAGGTGCAGGATTCGATGCTGTCGGTGCTCTCTGACCGCACCCTGTCCATTCCCGAACTGGATGCGGCCCACCGGACCCTGTACGCGAAACAGGGATTCAACGTGATCGGCACCGCCAACACCCGTGACCGTGGGGTCAATGAGATGTCGGCCGCGTTGAAACGCCGGTTCAACTTCGAGACCATCGGCCCCATCGAGAATCTCGAGGTGGAGATGGCGCTGGTGGAACGCGAGACCGATGCGATGCTGCGGGCAGCCGAGATCCCGGCCCGTCTGGGGCGTGACGCCGCCGAGGTGCTGGTCAAGGTGTTCCGCGAGCTGCGTTCTGGAAAGGCGTCGGGGCAGGGTGTGGAACGTCTGAGCAGCGCCATGTCCACGGCGGAGGCGGTCTCCACCGCCATGGCAGCCGCCGTCCACGCTGCCTGGTTCGGCAATGACACCCCGGGCGGCAAAGAGCTGGCGGAAGCCATCACCGCCTCAGCTCTGAAAGACGAACCGGAAGACGTCTCCAAGCTGCGTGCCTACCGCGAACGGCACGTCAAGAAACGCTCCGGCATCTGGCAGGAGCTGTACACACACCTGCCCTGACCAAGGACCCAGCGGGATTCACGAACAGTCGGACAGGCTCCGCAACCTGTGGTCACGCACTTCCCGGCCACCAGATGTGGTGTCGAGCCGGGGTGTTCCTTCAGCGCGACCGACTCAACCAGATTCACACCTTATGACCCGCTACCTTCCTGGTCCGCCCCAAATATCAACCGGCTTCACGAAACGACGCCCCTTACACCGCTATGGGTGCTTTGATCGCCGGGTGGGGGTCGTAGTTCTCGACGGCGATGTCGGGCAGCTCGAACCGATCGATCTCCCGCACCCCGGGATTCAGCACGAGCCGCGGGAGAGCACGCGGTTGCCGGGTCAGCTGCTCGGACACCTGATCGAAGTGGTTGTGGTAAATGTGCGCGTCCCCGAGGGTGTGAATGAACTCCCCCACTTCAAGTCCTGTCACCTGCGCGACGAGGTGGGTCAGCAGCGCGTAGGAGGCGATGTTGAACGGCACCCCCAGGAACACATCAGCAGAGCGCTGGTAGAGCTGGCAGCTCAACCTGCCATCGGCCACGTAGAACTGGAACAAAGCATGGCAGGGCGGCAGGGCCATAGCATCCACATCGGCGACGTTCCAGGCAGAGACGACGTGCCGCCTGGACTCTGGGGTGCTGCGCAGGGATTCGATCACGCCGGCGAGCTGATCCACGTGCCGTCCGTCCGGGGTGGGCCAGGAACGCCACTGGTAACCGTAGATGGGCCCGAGGTCGCCGTTTTCGTCGGTCCACTCATCCCAGATGGTGATGCGGTTCTCATGTAGCCAGGCAATGTTGGTGTCGCCTCGCAGGAACCACAGTAGCTCTCCAAAAACAGACCGGGTGTGCACCCTTTTGGTGGTCAGCAGCGGAAATCCTGCGGTCAGGTCGAATCTCATCTGGTGGCCAAAGACGCTGCGAGTGCCGGTTCCGGTGCGGTCGCGACGGTCGGTTCCGTCGGCCATGATACGGCGCAGCAGATCCAGGTAAATCTCCATCACTGCTCCTTCAACCAGGCCACGAAAGCACGCACTGCCTTGCCACGGTGGCTGATGGCGTCCTTCTGAGCGGCCGTCAGCTCCGCGGATGTGCAGGCCCGACCGTCCGGCAGGAACAGCGGGTCGTAGCCGAAACCACCATCACCGCGTTCCTCCTCGGCAATCCGTCCCGGCATTTCCTCACGCCAAAGTTGCCTACCACCATCGGGCAGCACCAGAGCCAGGGCACATACGAACCGTGCGCCGCGCCGCTTGGCGGGCACTCCCGCCAGTTGCGCCAAAAGCAGCGCGTTGTTGGCGGCATCATTGCATTCCGGACCCGCCCAGCGGGCGGAACGGACCCCCGGCATGGAGTTGAGTTCGTCCACCTCGAGACCTGAGTCGTCTGCCAGAGCAGGCAGACCGGTGTGACGGGCCGCAGCTTCGGCTTTGATGAAGGCGTTTCCCTCGAAGGTCCTCTCGGTTTCAGCGGGTTCAGGATAGGGGTCAAAGTCACCTAGGCCCAACACCTCCACTTCTAGTCCCGCGTCTCGGATGACGCGACGCAACTCGACCAGTTTTTTGGGGTTGTTGGTGGCCAGCACCACCTTCTCGACACCGCCTGTCACGCCAAGGCCTCGCGTTGTAGCCGGGTCAGTTCCGCACACCCGGCGGCACCGAGGTCGAGCAGCTGGTTCAGGGCGGTGCGATTGAAGGGCTTCCTCTCCGCTGTTCCCTGCACCTCGATGAAATCCCCCGACCCGGTCATGACGATGTTCATGTCCGTCCCGGCCTGTGAATCCTCCTCGTAGGCCAGGTCGAGTAGGGGCACTCCCTCAACGAATCCGACGGACACCGCAGCAACGGAGTCCTTCAGCGGTTCGCCCTTGAGCACGACCAGTTCCCGCAGGTGGGCAACAGCGTCCGCAAGAGCGACGTAGGCGCCGGTGATGGCCGCGGTGCGGGTGCCACCGTCGGCCTGCAGCACGTCGCAGTCCAGGACGATGGTGTTCTCCCCCAGTGCCGAATAGTCGACGACGGCCCGCAGCGAACGCCCGACCAGGCGGGAGATCTCGTGGGTGCGACCGCCGATCCGGCCCCGCACCGACTCGCGGTCACTGCGGGAATGAGTGGCTCTGGGCAGCATCGAGTACTCGGCGGTCACCCAGCCGAGGCCGGTATCCCGTCGCCAGCGGGGAACCCCCACTGTGACGGATGCGGCAACCAGCACACGGGTCTTTCCGAACTCCACGAGCACGGATCCCTCGGCATGGTCGAGCCACCCGCGGGTGATGCGGACTTCACGGAGCTGGTCGGCTCGGCGGCCATCGATGCGCAGAATCATGGGGCCAACCTACCGGAGTTCAGCGAAGCTCCACCTGCTCGACGTCGTGAACGAAACGCCCGAGCAGTCTCTCTCCGATGCCCTGGAAGGAGTCAGCGTCACCGGTCGTTAGGAACTGGCGGCTGGCGTGCCGCGGGACGTCGTGCAGCAGGCCTTTGCGGGTGAGTCGTGCGTACGTGTCCTGGGCACAGGCGTCCGAGGATGAAACCAGCACCACATCATCGCCGAGCACATAGTTGATGACACCGGTGAGCAGCGGATAGTGGGTGCAGCCGAGGATCAGAGTGTCAATTCCCGCGACCTGGAGGGGAGCCAGGTATTCGCGGGCTACCCCGAGCAGTTCCTCGCCCCCGGTGATACCGGCCTCCACGAACTCCACGAACCGTGGGCAGGCCTGGGTGGTGAGTTGGACATCCCCTGCCACTGCGAATGCATCGTCGTAGGAACGGGACATGGCCGTGGCCTCGGTGCACACCACCCCGACCCGACCGCTGTTGGACGCAGCCAAGGCGCGCCGGGCGGCGGGAAGGATCACCTCGAGGATCGGCACATCGTAGCGCTCCCGAGCATCCCTCAACACCGCAGAACTGGCGGAGTTACAAGCGATCACCAGCGCCTTGACCCCTCGCTCGGCCAGGTGGTCGAGACCCTGGAGGGCGAACTCCCGGACCTGCGCAATCGACCGGGGGCCGTAGGGGGCCCGGGCAGTGTCACCAAGATAGACGAAATCCTCGTTGGGGAGCTGGTCCACGAGGGAGCGCATCACGGTGAGCCCTCCGAAACCGGAATCGAAGACCCCGATCGGGGCCTCACGTCCTGTCACCGTCCTTCCCCCCGCCATTTGGCGTGGAGCGCGTCCTCGATCAGCAGCGCGAGCCAGTCGAGAATCGCGGCGGTTTCGGGGGCGTTTTCCACGTCCTCCCTCGTCGGCTCCACCAACCGTTCCGCGGAACCGGTCAGTTCCACATGCCACTGGGCCCTGAGCGCCGCCAGAACCGAAACCCAGGAGTCAATGTCCCGGCCAGGAACCACCACCCGGGACCGGTCGTCGTCCTCCAGAGCTGCCAGCACCTTCCGGGCGGCCTCCAACCGGTTCTGCGCCTGGCCCGCGACGGCGTGGCGCCGGAACTCTTCGGCCTCGCCGACATCGTGAAGGGCAGCTGGGAAGAACCGCCCCAGCCCCGGTGTCTCCGCGATGGTTTCGTCACAGATCGTCTCGGCCCCGAGCTCCGCGTCGAGTCTCGCCAAGGGATCGTCGGACTCAACCCGGGGAAGCAACGGTTCCAGGTCGTGTATGTAGCGCTCCACCAGGAAACGCAGCACCCGACCACGCCCGTCACCTGCGTGGAAAACCCACGTGATGTCATTCACTGCCGCTCCATGGTCGCCCAGAGGGTGTAGTTCTGCATCGCCAGGACGTCGCGTTCCATGGCCTCGCGATTGCCCGTCGACACCACAGCACGTCCCTCTGTATGAACCTTCAGCATCAGCGCCTCCGACTTCGATTTCGGATACCCGAAGTACTCGCAGAAGACGTGGGTGACGTAGTCCATCAGGTTCACGGGATCATCCCAGACGATGGTCACCCACACTTCCGCCGGGGTTTCCAGCGGGGATTCCAGCACCGCCACCTGGCCGTCGCTCTGCTCCTCGACGGCACGGGGATGCGGTGGAACAGGTCGAGGACACATAGCTGCCATCGTAGCGATACACTGCACAGTCCTCCCATGTCACTCACGCCGCCCGCCGACCGGCGCCATCGGGCCACTACGCTTGGCCCATGACGACAGCGCTGCTGACCGACCACTACGAGTTGACAATGGTTCAGGCCGCCCTGGACGCGGGTACCGCACACAGACGTTCCCTGTTCGATCTGTTCACCCGCCGCCTGCCTGAGGGGCGCCGCTATGGGGTGCTCGCGGGCTTGGGACGGGCCCTGGAGGCCATCGACAGTTTCCGTTTCGATCCCGCCACTCTGCAGTTCCTACTGGATCAGAACATCATCCGAGACAACCTGGCGGAGTGGCTGGCCAACTACCGCTTCAGCGGCGACATCTGGGGTTACCCGGAAGGCGAAACCTATTTCCCAGGATCGCCGGTGCTGTCCGTGGAGGGCAGCTTCGCGGAGGCCTGCATCCTGGAAACAGTGCTGCTCAGCATCTACAATTTCGATTCCGCCATAGCAGCGGCAGCATCCCGCATGACTGCCATGGCCGAAGGCCGGCCCTGCGCGGAGATGGGATCACGCCGAACCCATGAATGGGCTGCAGTCGGGGCCGCCCGTGCTGCCTACATCGCTGGCTTCTCCGCCACTTCGAACCTGGAAGCCGGACGCACCTACGGGATCCCCACCATGGGTACTGCCGCGCATTCATTCACCCTTCTCCATGATTCCGAGGAGGCCGCCTTCCAGGCACAGCTCAACACGCTGGGGGTGGAAACGACACTGTTGGTGGACACCTACGACGTTGAAGCCGCCATCCGTAAGGGAGTGGAGCTCACCGAAGGTCGACTGGGAGCCATCCGGCTTGATTCCGGTGACCTGCCGATGATGGCCCGCCAAGCCCGCGACCTCCTCGACGACCTGGGTGCCACAAATACCCGGATCACCGTTACCTCCGACCTCGACGAATGGCAGATCGCTGCTCTACGTGGCGCCCCCGTCGACGGATTCGGTGTGGGAACATCCCTGGTCACCGGTTCCGGACACTCCACCTGCGGGTTCGTCTACAAGCTTGTGGCCCGTTCTGATTCTGCGGATCGCGAGGCACCGATGACGCCGGTCGGAAAGAAGTCCAAGGGTAAAAACACCCTGGGCGGTCGTAAGTTCGCGATGCGCAGGCTGGGCGAGAACGGTCGCGCGGAGGCCGAGATCATCGGGCTGGGTGCGGCACCTGTTGGTGATGACAACGACCGTAACCTCCTGGTGGCCCTCGTCAAGGACGGCCAACAGGTTTTCCAGGGAAGTTTGGAGGACGCACGAACCCGGCATCGCGAATCGCTGGCGGAACTTCCCCTGGCAGCGCTACGCATCAGCAGAGGCGACCCCGCCATCGAAACGATCATCCTCGACGGAACTGGCGCCCAGACCACCAATCCCTATCAGGCGGCTCCCCGACCAGCGAATCTGTGATCCCGGATTCCTTCTCGGCTGCCGGGGCCACTCTCATTCCTGCCCGCCGCGTCTACCTACCGTTCATCACTTCCCCGAGCCGGCGAGGCAGATCGGCGGTGAAGAGGTCCTCCAGCATCAGATGCCTGCCCTCGGAATCAGCGAGTGGCACTCGCCAGTTGGGGTATTCGTCCATCGTCCCCGGCTGGTTCTGGGCTCGTTTCTCCCCGGCGGCATCCGCCAGGGAGGCCACCAGAACCTTGGAGTTCGTCAGTCGAAGATAGCGATGCATGGCCAGCATCACTTCGACGCGATCACCTGCCAGGGCCTCATCCAGAACCCCGAAGGAGATCAACCGCTCCACCCACATACTGCGCTCCTGCTCAGCAGCGGCGAGTTCCTGCTCGACCGGTTCCAGCAGCAACCCGAGTTGCTCCCGAAGCCTGACGTGCTCGCTCTCGAGGTATCCGAGGGTCGGAGGTAGATCGTGGGTGGTGACCGAGGCCATGCAGTACTCGCGCCATTTCTCCGGGGGCAGCACCTGCCCCTCAGCTCCGTACTCCCACCACAGGATCGCGGTGCCCAGCAGGCCGCGCCGCGACAGATATTCACGTACCCATGGTTCGACGGTGCCGAGGTCCTCCCCCACCACCAGCGCCTGGGCCCGATGCGCCTCCAAGGCCAGAATCCCGATCAACGCCTCATGGTTGTAGCGGACGTAGGTACCCGCACTGGGCTCGAGCCCCTCAGGCACCCACCACAGTCGGAACAAACCGATGATGTGGTCGATCCTGAGCCCGCCCACACGGTTCAGGGCGGCCCGCACCATGGCACGGAACGGCTCGTACTCCAGTTCCTCCAGTTTCAGCGGGTTCCACGGGGGCTGTCCCCAATCCTGACCACCCTGGTTGTATTGATCCGGTGGAGCGCCGACGGTGATCCCGGGTGCATAGACATCTCCCATCAGCCAGGTTTCCGCGCTGGCCTTGCCGACTCCGACAGCCAGATCGGCCAGCACACCCACCCCCATACCGGCTTCTTCCGCAGCGGTCTGCGCCGCTGACAGCTGCTGCTGCGCGGTCCACTGGAGCCACTCGAAGAACTCCACCCGCTCGGCCTGAGTAACGGCGAACTTCTCCGTCGCTGCGGAACGCGGATCACGGAGTTCCTCAGGCCACAACCGCCAATCATTGCCGTATATCTCGCTGAGGACGCTCCAGACTGCGAAGTCACGCAGCGCGCTGCCTCCGCGGCGTCGAAAACCGTCGAGTGATACCTGGCGAGCTGGACGTCGACCGGTCTGGAACAGCTCCCACAGCGCTTCCCGTTTACCTTCCCACACAGTGTCGCGATCAATGATCTCTCTGCGTTTGCGCACCGACTTGCGTAGTTTGCGTATCCGTCGCCGCGTCGGCTGAGCGAGGTTGGCATATTCGGGCACGGTCTCAGGTCTGATGTACAACGGATTCAGAAAACGTCGGCTCGATGGCAGATATGGCGATGAATCAATCGGAGCCACCACTTGGGACGCGTGCAGCGGGTTGACCAGCACGAAACCGGCCTGCTGTTCGTTTCCTGCCCACGTAGCAAGATCGGCTAGGTCGGTGAAGTCCCCGATTCCCCAGGACCGTTTTGAGGTGACGCTGTACAACTGGAGGGCGTATCCCCACGTACGGTTTCCGCGCATACCTGGCGGGAAACCCACGAAATCGGGGGTGATGATCACAGCTGCAGAGTGCACTCCCTCGCTGGTTGTCGCCTCGACACGGTGATAGCCAAGCGGCAGGTCTGTCAGTTCAAAACTGGCTTCGCCACAAAGATGCCCCTTCACCTCACGATCAGGAGTCCAGTTGTCCACCTGTGTCGCCGGCCTTCTCTCCCCACTCTCCAGAACCACGTCGAGCGACACCGGTGACCCTGCGGGAACGTGTACGTCGATCCGTACCGTTTCTCCCTCCTCAACGACGGTACAGGGCGGTAGGACCCGTTGCCAGTGCTGCTCGTCGAGCCGGGTCAACGCGTCCCTGCGTTTCTCTGGGTTATCGGCCTCCACGCCCATGGCCCGGAGTACCGCAATCACGGTGGCCTCCGATATGAGGGTGTGGTTTCCTTTCCAGTCCCAGAACTCCCGGGCTATCCCCAAGCGTTCCGCGAGTTCATCCAACTCGGCAGTCAGGTGCGACAAGGTTCCATTCCTCCTGGCTGGGCAAGGATCAGTTCTTGACGACGATGGTGCCGGCCATCATGTCATGAAGCGTTTGTTTTTTCTCGGTGAACAGCGGCATCAGGTAGTTGATGAGCGTCGGCAGGAAAAACAGGATGCCGCCGAAGTAGCCAATGAGTTCGTCCGCCAAGGTTCGCGCCAAGGCACGCGCGAACCCGGGGGTCCGCGCGGAAGAATCATCGATCCGGGTCACGTGGATGCGCAGCGCCATCTTTCCCACGGTGGCGCCGAAACCGGCAATGAGGAGAACCCGGTACAGAACACCCATCACCATGACAGCAATCCCCGCGGTCGTCAGGGAGTTGAGGAGTTCCAGGGGAATCTCACCTGGGTAGCTCTTTCCAGCCTGCGCTGCTTTAATCAGCTCGTACATCCAGGCCTCGAAGCGTTCGTAGAGGCCTGGGGCCAGCAGCTCAATGAGCAGGTAGGAGGGGATGACCAGGATCAGCCCATCGAGGATGCGGGCAGCAACCCGCGCCCCCCAGCTCGCGTATCTGACCCCTCCCCAAGGCTGCGTGATCGTGCTGTAAATTCCCACGCCCCCGTAGTCGATGGGTTTCGCCGAACGACTATCGGGCCGGGTAACGTCGGACCAGCTGGCACCGTCCCAGTAACGCTCATCACCAGAACCTGCTGGGTCGGGATACCACCCAGCGGATGGTTGCGGGGCGGAGTAGTGCATGGCCACAAGGATGCCATCCAGAACCGGAGGAAACCACCGAGTCCGACGGTCGTGTCCCTCATCCCACATCGTCATGAACCGGTCCGATTCGCAGCGAGGCGACAATGGCAAGCACCGATGCCACCACCAGCGTGAGAAAGATCCATCCGAAAGCAGGCGCGCCCTCCGCGAGTAGCACCGCATAGCAGGCCCCAGTGAGCGCGGTCATCACCGAGGTCCCGATTGACTCGGCCACCAGCAGGGCGCCGGTGTTGCGTCCCTGATCCCTCGGGCTGGCCAGCGCCATGGTCGCCACCGCGGTGCTGGAGACGGTCAACCCCATCCCACACCCGGCAAGAGTCCAGGCCGCCACCCCGACCCATAACGGCACCCCCAGCCACGTCAGGAAAACCACGATCCCCGCCATCCCGAGGGCAACGAGACATGTCCCGGTGGTGATGATGCGATCGCGGCGCAGCCGCATCCGAGCTTGAAGCCAGGAGCCGAAACTCCATCCAAGGCTTCCTATGGTCAGGGCCAGCCCCGCTTGCAAGGTGTCGAGCCCTTTCAGGTTTTGCAGGCCAAGCAGGAGAAACGCCTCTCCCGCGTAGAAGGCCCCGGTCTGGACTGCGCGACTGGCGATAATGGGACCGAGCCCGTTTCTCAGGTCTCTGGCCCGTGGAGGCAGCACTTTCGGCAGTCCCACTGCCAAGGCCACGAGTCCTGCGGTCGCCGCCAGCAGGCTCCAGTGTCCGATGCCTTGACCGGCCAGCTGCAGCAGAGCCGGCGCTCCGGCCACCGCCACCACTGCCCACACAACAGCCCCGGGCGCTTCGGGATCTGGCTCACTGCGCTCCTGGACGGCCTTCAGATGCGGCCAGGTCAGGACGGCGGCGACCAGCAGCAAGGGCACCGTCACGGCGAAATAGAGACGCCAGTTCACCGCCACCAGAGCAGCCGAGATCGGTGGTCCCAGGAACGCAGGAAGCACCCAGCAGAAACTGAGCATCGCAAGTACTGCCGGGCGTCGTCCCGCGGGAAACGCAAGTGCTATGACCACGTAGAGGGTTAGGTTGATAGCTCCAGCTCCCAGGCCTTGCACGAGCCGGGCCATCAGCAGCATCCAGACATCCGTGGCGAGAGAACCTGCGGTGAGTCCCAGGAGCATCGCACCAAACCCCAGCCCCATGGAGACCGACGGCCCGTGCCGGTCACAGTGCCGCCCAGCCACCAGGATCGAGATCAGCATTCCCGTCACGGCCATGGAAAAGGCCCACGGGTAGAGAGCGACAGCCTCGAGGGAGCGCATCGCTTCGGGCAGGGCCGCTGCGACCCCAATCATCTGGAAAGCGATGGCGAACACCGCCAACAGCCGCCCCAGCAGCAGCCCCGCGGTGCCCTCGCTACGGGATCTGGTATTCACGATGTTCTCCAGCGTCTAGGATTGATTTCATGAGTGAGTTTGCCCCCGGTTCCCAGACGGTTCTGGACGAACGCGCCGAACTGCGGGACTCCGATGACCACGAACGATTCAGTCACTACGTGCCGGCCAAGAAACTGTAAAAGGCCAGGTTGACCGGCACCCCCGTTGTGGCTCTGTGCGGAAAGGTCTGGGTCCCCTCCAGGAACCCAGACAAGTACCCGGTGTGCCCAGAGTGCAAAGAAATCTGGCAGTCCATGAAACCGGGCGACCCCGAGAAGTGACCGCATCCGCGGGTGTGGCCCGGATCACCGGGCCACACCCAGTAGATCAGTAACGGTAATGCTCAGACTTGAACGGGCCTTCCACCGGCACCCCCAGGTAGTCGGCCTGCGCCTGGGTCAAGGTGCTCAACTCCACTCCCAACGACGGCAGGTGGAGACGCGCGACCTCCTCGTCCAGGTGTTTCGGAAGCAGATACACGCCGGGTGGGTAGGACTCGGGCCTGAGGAACAGTTCCATCTGGGCCAACACCTGGTTGGTGAACGAGTTACTCATCACGAAAGACGGGTGCCCCGTCGCGTTGCCAAGGTTCAGCAACCGCCCCTCACTCAACACGATCACAGCGTGCCCGTCCGGGTAGACCCATTTGGCCACCTGCAGTTTGATCTCGGTCTTCGTCACGTCCTTCCGAGCTGCGAGCCCCGCCATGTCGATCTCGTTGTCGAAGTGCCCGATGTTGCCGACGATGGCCTGATGTTTCATCCTGGCCATGTGCTCCTCGAGGATGACGTCGCGGCACCCAGTTGCGGTGACGAAGATTTCGCCGATTCCCACCACCGATTCGAGCCTCGATACCTGGAATCCGTCCATCGCCGCCTGCAGGGCACAAATCGGGTCCACCTCGGTGACGATGACCCGCGCTCCCTGGCCGCGCAGCGACTCGGCACACCCCTTGCCCACATCACCGTAACCGCAGACCACGGCCACCATGCCGCCGATCAGGACGTCGGTAGCGCGGTTGATACCATCGACCAAGGAGTGACGGCAGCCGTACCTGTTGTCGAACTTGGACTTGGTTACTGAGTCGTTGACATTGATGGCCCCGAACAACAGAGCACCGTTGCGATGCATTTCGTAGAGGCGGTGGACACCAGTGGTGGTTTCCTCCGTGACCCCGAGGATGCCTGCGGCAAGGCTCTCGAAGTCCAGCTGACCCAACGCATCCCGCAGGGCAGCCTTGACGACGAGGGCCTCCTCCGGATCTGCCGGGTCGTCGGCGGGCACTGCCCCAGCGCGCTGGGCCGCGACACCTTCGTGAACGAACAGGGTGGCGTCACCGCCATCGTCGAGGATCAGATTGGGGTTCGTCTCGCCAGGCCAGTCGAGAATCTGACGGGTGCACCACCAGTACTCCTGGAGCGTTTCACCCTTCCACGCGAAAACGGGCACGCCCCTGGGGTTCTCAGGAGTGCCGTCCGGGCCGACGACGACGGCGGCCGCTGCGTGGTCCTGAGTGGAGAAGATGTTGCAGGAGGCCCACCTCACCTCTGCGCCGAGCGCCACGAGGGTTTCGATCAGCACCGCGGTCTGGACAGTCATGTGGATCGATCCCGCAATGCGAGCACCTGCCAGAGGTTTCGACGCCGCGTATCGTTCACGCATGGCCATCAGGCCAGGCATCTCATGTTCGGCAAGGGTGATTTCTTCACGACCGAAATCAGCCAGGGACAGGTCTGCTACACGGAAGTCAAATGTCACGTCCCGGAGTCTACGCCCGAGCCTGCTGCCATGCTCGACGAGCCGGGGGTTGGGTGCTGTGTCCCGGCTCTTCGAATGACTTTTCCCCGGTCTTCCTGTTTTCTGCTATCTGCTCTTAGCCCCGCCCAGGCCGATACCCAGATAGGTGGCGGCGTAACGTCCCTGAAGCAGCAGAGTGACGTAGCGCTCCACGTCTGATGCTCCCAGCTCCGCCATGCCGGAACTGATGTGACACACCCGCACCCCGACGCCGTCAGCTAGGCGCGTCAACCTTCGGGCAGTCTCTGTCATCGGCTCCGGCACCTGGTCCACGTCGAGCAGCAGCAATGCAGGACCAATCTCGGCGTCCTGTTCAAAGGGATCGGTGAACACGTCTCGTTGGGGCGTGCCGAGCAGCACCGCTTCCAGTTCTTCCGCATCAGCGGCCAGAGCGACCCGACCGCTGGCCCGCCGCAACGTCTCAGCAATCCGCCGGGAGGCGCGCCCCGCCAGCGTCGTACCTCCCCACACCAGGGGAAACGAGTCGGCTAGCCCCACAGCCAAATCCTTGCCCGGGTTGTCCCCGAGGGGACGCGCTGGAGAGCAACGAACCGCGACGGCATCTGCGGCCGACGCGGTGAGCTCAACGTCCACCGCGGGTCCTAGCTCCAGCTGGCCCAGCAACGCCAGCACCGCGATGGCCGCGGCCATGGGGTCGTCAGGCGGGGTGGGCAGGTGGGTGGTCAGCGAACCCTTGCTCACCGCTGCCAGCGCCGACTCCTCCGGGGCGGCAACTATGACGGTGGCTCCTCTGCGAACGGTTTCAGCCAGGCAGCGAACCTCCCACGTCGGGGCGTCGTGGGAACCGAGCGCAACCACCAGGTCAAGCGGCCCGACCCACGCAGGCAGAGCCGGCCCGGGCCACGCCATGAAAGGCACAGGACAGGCGGGCTCCAGAACAGCTCGCACCAACCTCGCTTCTGCGCCCAGCACAATCACTCCACGAGGTCGATCCGCGCGGGCAAGTCGCCCAGCGGGCTCGCTCAAAGCGGCACGCCTGATTCGGGCGCCGGCTGATGCGAGCCACCACAGCGACTCATCGTCAGTAAGATCATCGGCTTCCATGCGGGAGTCATCGAACCACGTACGAGACATCCAAGAACCTCACTGGGTGTTTCGCGCCTGGTCGATCAACAGGACCGGGATGCGATCCTCCACAGGGTAGGCCAGCCCACAGGACGCGGATGTACACACCAGTTCGGAACGCTCGTAGTCAACGGCGAACTTGGCATGACACGCCGGACAAGCCGCGATGGCCAGGAACTCCGTGGACAGTTCCGTGGTGGCCTCAGTCATCATTTTCTCCTTCTTCCCCGCGGACGAGCGTCAGCACTTCATCCCGCAACCGGGCCATGGTTGCTGCGTCCCGGGCCTCGACGTTGAGTCGAAGCAACGGTTCCGTGTTGGAGGGGCGCAGGTTGATCCACCATCCGGCCTGTTCATCGCGGATGGTCAACCCATCCCAATACTCAACGTCGCCTCGTCCCTCGAACGCCTCAGCGACGCGTTCCATTACGGCTCGGTGATCGGTGACGGTGGAATTGATTTCACCGGAACGCCGGTAGCCGTCAAATCGGGCGGCGAGCGCTGACAGGGGTTCGGTCGAGGTACGAAGTTGCTCCAGGATGTGGAGGGCGGCTAGTACACCAGTGTCGGCTCCCCAGAAGTCACGGAAGTAATAGTGAGCGGAGTGCTCGCCACCGAAAATGGCGTTTTCGCTGGCCATGAGCGCCTTGACGAAGGTGTGTCCCACGCGCGAGACCTCCACGCGTCCGAGCCCGGCCACCGCGTCGGCAACCGCCTGTGACGTGATCGCATTGACGACGACCACTCCCCCAGTTTCCTTGGAAAGTTCAGCAACCGCGATCATTGCAGTGATCACCGATGGATCAACCACCTCACCGCGTTCGTCGATCAGGAAACATCGATCGGCATCACCGTCGAAGACCAGACCAAGATCGGCGGAGTGCTCACGCACCGCGGAGCACGCATCCACCAGGTTCTCCGGTTCCAGAGGGTTCGCAGGATGATTCGGGAAGGCGCCATCCGGCTCCATGTACAAACCGATCAGTTCCACATTGCGATCGGCCAGGACCGCGGGAACGATGAGTCCCCCCATCCCGTTCCCAGCGTCCACAACCACTTTGATCCGTCGTTTCCCGGCGACCGGCACCAGCCGGTCGAGATGCGCCACGAAATCTGCGGTCAGGTCGCGTTCCTCGTAGTCACCCACGACTTTGTCTCCGATACTCACAGTCTTTGCACGTTCCCGCAGGTCAGCGGTGAAATCGGAGTGCACGGGAGAGGCGCCGGCCAGGCAGAATTTCATGCCGTTGTACCGCGCCGGGTTGTGACTTGCGGTGAACTGCACTCCGGGCAACCCAAGATGTCCAGACCCGAACCACAGCAGATCCGTGGACGTGAGCCCGAGGTGGATGATCGATGCCCCCGCCCTGCGCGCTCCATCCGCAAAAGCCATGGCCAGTTCCTCTCCGAGTTGCCGCATGTCGCGCCCCGTCACGAAGGTTTCACCGGAGAGGCCGAGCAAGTCAACGAAAGCAGCACCCAATCGACGGGCTCCGTCAAGATCCAGCTCCGGATTCGCCCCCGTCACAACACCACGGATGTCATTAGCCTTGAAGATCTGCTCCTTAAGCACACCCCGAGCTTACCGTTCGGCGCCTCTCGCATGGCTCATTCCACGGTGGGAAGCAGACGTAGATGCCCGCCTTTTCGCCGACCGGTGGGGTGCGGTTTTGGTTTCGGGGCCGGAGTGCGTTCCACGGGAGTGGTCGGAACATCCTCTTCTTCGCGTAACCCGATCTCCCGAACAGCGTTAGCGAGAGCCACGAGCTCATCGTCAACTTCTGGTTCGCTGCGTCTGTGGTCCAGGGGGAGCCGAATCACTTCCCACCCCATCGGAACGGATGTGCGGGAGGCGTGCTCGGCACAGAGGTCGAAAGCCCCGGGCACCACGACATCGGAAAGCGGCCCGAGCACTGCCATCGAGTCCGCGTACACGTAGGTGAGCGTGGCCACGGCGGGTAGACCACAGGCAGTCCGGGAACAACGACGCACCATCGAAGTTTATCGCTTTCCGCAGCTAGAGTTGCCGCATGCCACGCAACCGCGACCGTCACGACCGGGGAATGCACGGACCTGTTGCCCTACCGGATTCTCACAATCACAAAACCGTGCCGCTGCGCCCCCTGAGCCGAGTCGAATACTTCAACCAGTGTGTCAAGCAGGCGCTTGCCACCATCGCCGAGGCCGACCCACACGCCCTCGACGGTACGGTCGTGGGGGTCGAAGACGTTCCCCTGCTCAAAACCGCTTGGTCCGGTGACCGAGTCCCGATGTCGGCCGCACTAGAACCGTCAAAGGGTCGTCCCGCCCAGATCGTGATCTACGAACGACCACTTGAGCACCGCGCCAGCAGCCGTACGGCGCTACGCGCTTTGGTCCACCGCACGATCGTGGAGCAGTTGAGCGCTCTGACAGGACGTCCTGTCAGCGACCTACTGGGGCACGAACCGACTGACTGGGACGACTGAGGATCACGTACCTCTTCAGTCAGTGCAGCCCGGGGTCAAGTTCGGCCGCCAGCGGCGGAGTTTCTCCCCCGGTCATCGATTCCAGGGGAGCCACCCAGGACCCTGTGTCCCCGGCGGAGACGACGGCTCCGAACAACGGCTGATCGGAGTTGACCACGATCCGTTGCCCCTGTTCCGTAGCGGTGGGGACCTTGTGGACGACGGTCTGTCCGGCTCCCACTGTTACTGTTGTTCTCTCCTCAGCTCCGTCAGCACCAGTGGCCGTGACCGTGGCCTGCATATCGAGCTCTCCCGGGTTCGTTAATTGCAATGTCCCGCCGGCTGGGGTGAAGGCACCCAGTGATGTTCCCGCCGCGACTGGAGCCACCTGCGCGGAATCCCCCAGGGTGAAAGCCATGCCGGCCATCACAGGTGCGTCGGAGTTCACTTGTATGGCCGATGCCTCACCCAGCAGTGCATTCTCAAGGGATACCGAGACGCTCGCATGCGGTGGAACGCTGATGTTCTCGCCGCCTTGGGGGTGGTAGGCGGGAGTGGTTCCGTAGGCCGTCAGGTTGGCGGTGATCCGCGTCTCGCCGGGATTGGCGAGCACGACCACGGAGCTGGTTGCCCCGGCCGGTATCCCGGGAAGCAGATGGGAGGTTCCCAGTTGGGAAGGCCCGGCTGCGGTTCCGCTGCTCTGGGTCTGGGTGATCGCCATTACCGCGGCCCGCCCCCGGCTGGCCTGGAATGACACCCCGACCGGAGTCGCCTTCTTGGTCAGAACTGACAGGGCGATGGCACGCTCCTCGTAGGCTGCGAGCGTAATCCCCCTTGCCCCCAATGACTGGATCTCGCCTTCCGCGCCGTAGAGGGTGAGGTCGATCGCCGCCTCGGATGCGTCCGGGTTGACAATCTTGAGCTGTGTGTCCGCCGTCGCGGGGAGCGCGATCACACCTCGGGAAGCAGGCTTCACGCACTGGGTCAGGGTCCGCACCCCACCAGTTCCAGCGATTGTGCTACCCATGGGGTCATCGGTTCCCTCGGCAACCACGGAGGTCTCCTGCCCCGTGAGCACGGCACGGTTCGTCTGCGTGGTCGCCCCCCCCAAAGGGGTGACCGTGGTGGTGCTGTCCACCATCACGGTCGCACCTGCGGCAGCAGGTACGCACACTACCTTTGTGGAGCGAATCGCCTCGACCGTGGTGACACGCGGTAGTTCAGCCGGAGTCAGGGCGGTTATCCCGATGACGATACCGGTCAGAATCGCGAATCCCACCAACGTCTCGATCACGCGTCGCATCTTCAGTCCTCCAGTCCGCGCCGGGCTCCCGAGGAGCCTCCGATCGTGGGAGCAGCCAGGCCGATGATCAGCACGACGACACCGACCTGCAGGCCAACCATCCACCATGTCGGCGTCATGCCCCAGGTCACCTTTCCCTCGAGCCCAGCAGGAACGACGAAGGTCACCTTCTCACTCCCGGGAAGCGGGGTGAGTTCCTGCCCATCGATGCGAACTCGCCAGCGATCGTCGGGAGGTTCGGCGAGCACCAGGCGACGTTCGGTAGCAGCAGCTGTGACAGTCCCGTCCAGGATGGCCCTGCTGCCATTCTCATCGACGATGTGCACGCGAGAGGGGAGTTCCACCACCGTCCAGATGACGGTTCCCCCGTCCACCGGAGAACGTGTCAGACCTGCGGCGTTTCCAACGGCTGCCAGCTGTTCAGGGCTGAATCCCTTCATCCATACGTGGCTGACGCCGAGGTCCTGCAAACGATCGGTCAGGTTCTCCGGTGCATCACCGCCTCCGAGCAACTGCACGAGAGCCGCGAATTCATCATGGAAAGCGCCTGCCAGGTTGCGTTCGGCTGTACCCCAGCCGGGTTGGGAGGAATCGACCACGTTCCATCTCAGACCCCCGTCAGGTTTGGTCTCAATCATCAGGACCCGGGTCTGACGCTCCGAAACCACCACGCCGCGGGCGAATCCAAGCTCGGAAGGATGGTTGGAGACGGGGCCTGCAAAACCGATCACAGCCCAAACCCCAGCGGCCAGCAGCGAGACCGTGGTGAGACAGGTGAGCAGGACACGCAGATCCACCCGTGCTTTCTCGTCCCGGAGCCTCATGGCGACGACCGGAGCGAGCAGACCCGCCACCGTCAGCAGGGCCCACCCCGAGAGCAGGGCCCGCGCCTCTCCACCGTTGACCGGCAATGCAATCCGGGAGAGCACTACCCCCGCGATGAGCGGCAACCCAATCCCAGCTATCGAGAGCAAACGGATTCGTGTACTCCGGACTGTGCAGATGGCGTAGCCTGCCGCCACTCCCAGGACCACAAAGAAAGCGATGTTCGTCCACAGCGGCAACCCGGAGGGCAAGATCCGTCCGAAAAGAGTGGCCAACGAGGCCGGTGTCCACGCGGGCCAGGCCAATGGGTCGGGTCCCGTGAGAAGACGGCTCGGATGGGTGACCAGTGATGGAATCCACGGAGCCAGGAAAATTGTCGGAAGAGCGAGTGTAATCAGCACCGGCAACCAGACGAAACGATCCCGGATCACCCAGATGATCCCGCTGAGAATCCCCAAGATCAGCAGCACCGGCCAGGCGGCGGAGCCGACCAGCAACCAGGCCGCTGTGCTGGCGGGTGCCCGAAGTCGTTCGGCTCCGAGGCTGTCGTCGACGGCCATCCGCTGGATGGAAGAGGCCAGCTGCGGCAGAACGATTGCAAGGAGCATGCCCGCCACATCGCCTGCCGTCACCAGGCCAAGCAGGATCACGGCCCCCGCCCATGTGCCTGCTGCAATCGCCGACGTGGTACGAGGCACCTCGAAGCGACGCAAGAAAGCGTGTGCGGACAGTCCTGCCAGGAGAGGCGCCAACCCTAGAGCCAGAAAAACCAGCAACTGCGGGCTACCGAACGAGAGAGTGGACAGTAGGGCCCCGATCATGAGCCACGGTGCATCGGAGCCCGCAATGCCTTCGGTCGGACTCAGTGCGGCGTCCCATGCCTTCCCGACGTTCTCGGGCGCTGGGAGCAAACCGCCGCCGAAGACATCCCCAAGCCCGAGCAGATTTCGCAGGGCCACTCCCCCAGCCACCAGCAACAACAATGTCAGGATCGTCAGGGGAGCCAGGAACCTGCGTTGGGAAGGCCCCCCTGCGAAGTCATCTCCCGTCATCTCGTCGATACTGAAACCGGATTCCTGGTTCGTGAAGTCCCGGTAGCGGTCGGCCAGGTCCGCGCCCAGTCGATCAAGCGCATTGCGCACGGACCAGTAACGTCTGGGAAGCAACCGGGAAACGTCTTCACTGCCCATCGACCGGGCTGCCAAGCTTTTCACCTGGGGACGGGTTGACGCGAATCTGCGAGCGGCTCGTAGCTCGGCCCCCGCGAGCCTGGGAGACCTTGCCAGGAGGAAACCGACGGCGCGAAACCAGCTCCCAAGAACCAGCCGAGCGATCGAAGCCGGTTTCACGCCGCGGGCAGCCGCCACGCGAAGAGCGGCGAGACGGTCGATCTCGTGTGCTTCCCGCGCAAGAGCACCACGTCGCTCTCCTGTCCTGCCAGATTGGCGATGAGTCAGGGCAGCTTCTGGCCATGTCACGACCTTGTACCCAGCTTCATTGGCACGCCACCCGAAGTCCACCCCGTCGCGGTGCAGCGGCAGTTCCGGCGCCAAGCCACCGAGTTGGCGCCACACGTCGCCGCGGATCAGCATGCCAGCTGTGGAGCCTCCAAGGACGGGTTCAGAGACCTCCTGCCCCTGGTCGATATCCCCGTTGTCGACGATGGCCACGCGCCGGCCTATCCGAGTGATCGACTGTCCGATCTCGGCGAGCGTCTCTGGATAGTTGCGGCGACGTGGCTGGAGCAGCTTCGGGTACAGAACTGCTGCCCCCGTTCTGGCCGCTCCCTGCAACAGCTGCCCCAACGTGTTGGGGCGAGGAGCCGAATCGTCGTGCAGCAACCAGATCCACGGCGCGTCAGGAGGTATCGCAGCGGCAACCGCTGCACCGAAGCCAAGGTTTTTGTCGCCATCAATGACACCGCTGATGATCCCCGATGCACGAGCCTTCTCCAGCAGGTGCCGGGAGGAGTCGGTTGACCCATTGTCGACCGCCACCAACATCGCCGGGCGGGGATTCAATGCAGCAAGAGCTCGTAGCTGACGCGGCAGCCATTCCTCCGCGTTGTGAACCACCATCACCGCGGCCACCATGCGGGAATCTATCGCTTCAACCGGCTCGGGATCCGACTCTTCGTCGATCCAGGCCCAGAGGTCGTCTGCCATTGCCTGACTCGTCAAGCCGGTTCCTCCTGTCAGCAGGCCCCCGATCCTCGGGGGACACACCCCTGACGATAGCCCAACCGGCGATGCGACGAGTCAGGCAACTGTTTCAGATGGCCTGACGCTTCAGCTTTCGCCGCTCACGTTCCGACAGTCCACCCCAAATCCCGAAACGTTCATCATTGGCCAACGCGTACTCCAAGCATTCAGCGCGAACCGTGCAACTTGAGCACACGCGCTTCGCCTCGCGGGTTGACCCCCCCTTCTCCGGGAAAAATGCCTCAGGATCCGTCTGTGCACACAATGCATGTTGGTGCCAAGCGAATTCATCTTCGGCGTTCACCCCCAACGTCCAGATGTCGTCCATTTTGCCCCCTCTCTGGCCCAAATTACACACGTGCGGTTCCTTCGCGTCAAGC
>JABCNW020000246.1 GCA_013333945.2 Propionibacterium sp. | reverse complement strand
TTCCTCACCCCAGTAGCACCCCATCGCGAAATAGGCGACCTCACAGCCCTCAGGGACCTTGTCCAGGCGCAGGCCGAGCACGGCATGTCGGGGCATGGTGCTCAGGACAGGCGTGTCACGCCCGGGCAGGGCGTCGTCGGCGGTCACGAGCTGGGGGTTCCGGCGACCGCTGAGCCATCCGAGGACATCAATCTCCATGAAAGTCAGTCTATGAGGCACGTCTTCTTTGACGCTGGTTGAGCCGGGCTGTGAGGAATGAGCGGTCAGCCGCCGCAACCACCGCTGAGGGCTAGGAAACAACCCCGCCTTCAGGACGCGTTCCCCGGTTCTGCAACACTCAGCGCTCTCAGCCCGCTGTTGGCGGTTCGAGCGGGCGTGAAAGCTCCGCAACTAGGTGAATAGACCTCTGGACCAGGGGCCGTCATCGCCCGTAGTGGTAGCTGCCCGCGGCAATCTGAATCTTGGTGTCGGCGATCCGATAGACCAGTCGATGCTTCTCAGTGATACGCCGGGACCAGGAGCCGGAAAGGTGGTGTCGCAGTGCTTCTGGTTTGCCCAGTCCCTCGTTTCCGTTGCGAGCGATGTCCTGGATCAGGGAGTTGACGCTTGTGAGGGTCCGGCGGTCCTGGGCCTGCCACCAGAGGTAGTCCTCCCACGTTTCGTCGGCCCAGCAGATCCGCATCTCAGCGGTCGTCGAGGACCGCTGCGTAGTTGGCCCAGGACTCGGTGCACGACAGCAGACTTCGGATCACCTGGTGGTGCCTGCCGGGGGAGGAGCTCTTGCGTCGCAGGTCGCAGGTGAGGTTCCTTCCCGGGCACGTAGCGGCTTTCACGTCAGCACCGCAAGCATGGAGACGTGAGTGAAAAGGAGCGACAATGAGAGTGTTGAGACGTGTGGCGGCAGGGTTTCTCATCGCCGCGACGGTGCTCGTGGGGGCGTGCAGTTCCGGGAGAACGGCAGCTCCAGGTCCCCGTGTGACGGCCCCCGAAGGGAAGCACGATCTGACCAAGGCGGATCTGGATGCCTGGTTGGACGGGAAGATCCCGGCAGCCCTGAACGATGGGAAGATTCCGGGTGCGATCGTGACGGTCGTTCACGACGGTCAAGTGGTGACGAATCGGGGCTACGGCTACGCCGACACCGGCGCCGATGGTAGGGAGCTGAAGCCGGTGGATCCGGAACGGACCCTGTTCCGCCCGGGGTCGATCTCGAAGATCCCCACGTCGATCGCGGTGATGCAGCTCGTCGAGCAGGGAAAGCTCGATCTCGACGCCGACATCAGCACCTACGTGGATGTGAAGATCGATCGGAGGTTCCCGGGGAACATCACACTGCGGAATCTTCTCACCCACACCGCTGGATTCGAGGAACGCTATGGCGGGGTTCTTTTCGCCCCTGAGCGGGGCGAGGACCTGGCGGGAATTGTGACGACCGATCCTCCGGTGCAGGTCTTCGCTCCCGGAACCACCCCCGCTTATTCGAACTACGGCATGGCCTTGGCGGGTCACATCGTGCAGCAGGTCAGTGGTGAGCGGTTCGAGGAGTACATTCAGCGCCACATTTTTGAACCGTTGGGCATGGATTCCTCGACGTTTGAGCAGCCCCTTCCGGCCGGCCTGGAGGATCGTTTGGCTCGTGGGTACAAGACCACTGCTGGGCCGAGCTCGGCGTTCACGGCCGCGGCGGCGCCGGAAGGTGGCATGACGACGTCGGGGCCGGACATGGCTGCGTTCATGATCGCCCAGCTGGAACGCTCACCCAAACTTCTGCAGGAGAGCACGTGGGAACAGATGTGGTCTCCTGGGTTGGGGGCCGAGTCGCTCGGGAATCTGTCCAAGGCCAGTTTTATGGGGTTGGGGTATTACGACGAGAGTCGTCAGGGCCACAGGATCATCGGGCATGGTGGTGATCTTCCTTCGTACCACAGCATGTTTCACATCTACCCCGACGAGGGGACGGGGGTCTTCATATCGCTCAACGGCGATGGGGAAGGCGACGGGACCGTTACCAGTATCATTCGCTCCGATCTGATGGCGGGATTCGCTGATCGCTACTACCCGGGGGACGAGAACCAACCACGGGTTTCACGTGATGAGGCGAAACACCATGCCCAGCAGGTGGCAGGGACCTACATCACGACTCGTACGTCATTCACTACCTGGATGATGCCGTGGCTGATGATGGGGAGCACCGCGGTCACTGCTCTGGACAATGGACACCTGATGGTCGGCAAGGATGAGTACGTGATGGTCGAACCGTGGGTGTGGCAGAAGACCGATGGCTCCACCCGGATTGCGGCGCAGGTCGAGGACGGCAAGGTGGGGCGAATCGGGGCAACCGTTCGTTCCTTCATCCCGCAGACCCCAGCGCAGCAGGCCCTGTTGCCGGTGTTGGTTGGTTCTTCACTGGTGTTGTTGTTGGTCATCGTTGCCTGGCCCATCGGGGCGCTGCGTCGGCGCTGGGCCATTCGTGACGGGCGACAGGCAGCTGATCCGCTGCCCCGGGCCGGACGGATGGCCAGAATCGGTGCGGTCCTGGCGATAGGTGCCGTGGCCGGATGGCTGGCTCTCGTGCTCACGCTGAATGTCACGGCTCTGCCGACCCCGGGGGTCGTGCGACCCATCCAGGTGCTCCAGTGGCTCGGTGTGGCGGCGATCATCCCCGCCGGGATGGACCTGTTTCAGGTCATGAAACGCAGGGCCGGGTGGCGCCGGCTCGTCATGGCATCGCTCCTGCTGCTGGGTCTGATCGGCATGGCCTGGTGGGCGTGGACCGGAAACGCTTTGTCCAGGGACATCAGCATCTGATGCTCCCCGGTGCGGATGAGAAGACCCAGGAACCGGCGGTGGCCGACGACGAAAGGTAGAGGAATCGTGTCTGACGCGGACAATGGCGACGCCCCTCGCAGGCTGGTCACGGAGAAAGAGGACGCCACGAACTCCGGGAGCTCTCGGAAGAAGCGTCGGTTCGTGCGAGCGCTGGGTGTGGCGGTGTTGGTGCTGGTGCTGCTCCTCGGGGTGATGAAGGTCACGGACATGGCCATGACCGCCAGCGAACGGGCGGCGAATCCGGCCCCGGGGGTGATGGTTGATGTCGGCGGCCGCAGGATGCATGTCCACACCGTCGGCCAGGGTGAGGCCAGCATCGTGTTGCTCCCGGGGCTGGGTGTTCCGGCGCCGGTGCTTGATTTCGAACCCCTGACGCAGGAGTTGTCGCAGTGGGCGAGGGTGACGGTTGTGGAGCCCTTCGGCTATGGATGGAGCGAGGGGTCGGACTCCCCGATGCTGCCGGGGGATGTCGCCAGGGATGTTCACACCGCCCTGCACGGCGCGGGGGTGCCGGGTCCGTACGTGCTGATGGGGCATTCGCTCGCGGGTTTGTACTCCCAGAAGTTCATCGAGACGTTTCCCGGCGAGGTGAGCGGGTTCATGGGTCTCGACCCGACGAATCCCGCCACCGCCTCCCCGCCGGAAGACGATTGGCGGGCCAGCTTTTTCTCCGGGGTCTTGACCACTCTGGCGCGTCTTGGTGGCGTGCGGGTGGCGCAGGCGATTCGTGGCGTGGAATCGTCCTTGTTGGAGCAGGGTTACAGCAGGGAGAATGTGGACAAGCAGGCGATGCTGACCAGCTGGAATGCGATGTCGCCGGAGATGGTGCGGCAGTGGAAGAGCCTCAAGGAGGCTGTCGAGCAGACCAAGGAGCTTCGGTTCACCCAGGACCTGCCGGTGCTGGTGTTTGCCAGCAGGGACCGGGAGAAGCGGGAGGGCGGGGAGGCGTTGCGTGCGTACGCGGGTGAGGGCCAGTGCCACCGGGCCGAGGCCCTCGATGCCGGCCACTACGTTCATCACGAGCAGCACACCAGGATCAACGAGGTGACCCGAGCTTTCCTCACCGAGTGCGGAAGAATGACGCCGTGAACACCCCCGTCCCGATCCGTCGCGGTGACCTGCTGCTGGCCGCCGGCTGCGGAATTCTCCAGGCAACTGCGCTGGCCCTGGGCTATGGCTCCCTGCCCCGGGAGAACTATGCGGCCCTGGTGTGCCTGGGAGGCGTGCAGGGGATCGCGCTGGTGCTGTGGCGCCGCCACCCCGTGGCGTGCCAGTTCCTGGTCTGGGGAGCGCAGCTGGCCGTGATGGTGTTGATGCCCAGAGGAACCACTTTCGCCGGGGTGGCGCAGGCGGTTGCTGGATTCGGCATCGGGCTCCGGCTGCCACCCCTGCGGGGCGGGCTGTTGGTGGGGGTCCTGGGGCTGGCCGAGGTCGTGGTCGTCGCGATGCGGGAGTCCCCGGACCCCGGGCGGTGGGCGGAGGGCGTCACCTTCGTGCTCGGCAAACTCTCCTCCTATCTGCTCCCGGTGCTCGGCGGGGTGATGCTGGCCAGCCGGACCCAGCGCATGCAGCAGCAGCGCGACTGGGAGGCCCGCGAACACCGGCACCAGCTCGACCTGGCCCTGATCGACGAACGCCGCCGGATCGCAGGGGAACTGCACGACGTCGCCGCCCATCACCTGGCGGGCATCGTCGTGCAGTCCGCGGCGGTTGGGCGGCTCATCGACCGCGACCCCGGGGCCGCCAAGGAGGCCGCCGCACAGCTGAGAGCACAGAGCAAGGAAACCCTCGACGGCTTGCGGTCGGTGGTGGGCCTGCTGCGCGAGAACGCCACCCCCGTGGCGGGCCTGCGCGACCTGCCGGAGCTGATCGCCGCCACCCGCGACCTCGGGGTCGAGGTGTCCTTCATTCCTCCGTTCCCGCGACCCGTGCTGTCCCCGATCGTCGACATGGCCGTTTACCGGGTGGTGCAGCAGGCCATCAGCAACGCCCTGCAACACGCCCCGGGAGCGTGGCTGCAGATCGAGGTCACGCAGACCGGCGACCAGCTGGAGACGACCATCGTCAATGGTTCCGCGCAGCGTCAAGGGGAGTCCAGGACAGGGGGTGTCGGCCTGAAGGTGATGCAGGAAAGGGCGGTCGCGGCCGGGGGAACCTTCGAGACCGGTCCCACCCCGGAAGGCGGCTGGCGGGTCCGGCTCGTCGTGCCGGTGATCGGCGGGGAGGACGAGGAGGAACGGTGATTCGAGTGGTGCTGGTGGACGACCAGGCGGTGGTGCGGGCGGGGTTCCGCGTTCTGCTGGAGGAACACGGCGACATCGCCGTCGTGGGTGAGGCCGCGGGCGGTCGGGAGGCCGTCGCCGTGGTGGCTCGTGAACGCCCCGACGTGGTGTGCATGGACCTGCGGATGCCCGCCGGGGACGGTTTGACGGCCACCCGGCAGATCGTTGCCTCCCGTCAGGACGGAAGCCCCGCCGTGCTCGTGGTCACCACCTTCGACCTGGACGCCGACGTCTTCGGTGCGCTGGAGGCCGGGGCCGACGGATTCATCCTCAAGGACTGCGAACCGGAGGAACTGGTCGACGCCGTCCGTCGCCTCGCCGCTGGGTACGGGCTGGTGGACCACACCGTCACCCGCCGGGTGATCGCGGAGTTCGCCCGCCGTCACGCGCCCGCCGGAAACACAACCGAGATCCGGAAGCTGACGGCCCGGGAACTGGAGATCGTGAAACTTCTCGCCGCGGGCATGTCGAATGCAGAGATCGCGACCGAACTCGTGGTCGAGACCAGCACCGTGAAATCCCACCTGACCCGGATCCTGCCCAAGATCGGCGCCAGGGACCGGGTGCAGGTGGTGGTGTGGGCCCACCGCAATGGCCTCGTCGGATGACCAACATGCCGTGGAACCGGTTGAGATGCGCCGAAACCGATTCTCAGGTGTTGTTGAGGTCCCAGTTGATGGGCTCGGCACCCTGCGACACGAGGGCCTTGTTCGCGCGGCTGAACGGTTTCGCCCCGAAGAACCCGTTGCGTGCCGACAGCGGCGATGGGTGGGCGCTGGCGATGACGGGGGTCTGGCCTAGCAGGGAACGGGTGGACTGCGCGTCGCGACCCCACAGGATCGCCACCAACGGCCCGCCGCGCTCCGCGAGGGCGGTGATGGCGGCGGTGGTGACGGCCTCCCAGCCCTTGCCGCGGTGCGATCCCGCCTTGCCGGGGGAGACGGTCAGCACTCGGTTCAGCAGCAAAACGCCCTGCTCGAACCAGGCGCTCAGGTCGCCGTGCGGGGCGGGTGGGATACCGAGGTCGTCGTTGAGTTCCTGGTAGATGTTCTGCAGACTACGGGGAATGGGGCGCACATCGGGGGCGACGGAGAACGACAGACCAACCGCATGCCCCGGGGTCGGGTATGGGTCCTGTCCGACGATCAGCACCCGCACATCGGCCAGTGGTCGACTGAAGGCGCGCAACACGTTGTCGCCGGCAGGCAGGTAGCTGCGTCCCTCCGCGAGCTCCTGGCGGAGGAAATCTCCCATAGCGTGGATCTGGTTCTCCACGTCGGTCAGGGCCTCGGCCCAGTCGGGGGCGATGAGTTCTTTGAGGGGGCGTGCCATGGCGTCACTCTAGCGAGACCCACCCTCCTCAACCGGTCCGGTCGGGGTGTGAGGATTGGTTTCCGTGCCCTCCGGGAGTAACCTACGGAGGCGTAAGTTACGGAAGCGTAGATGTGTGATGATTGCTGTAGTCGACAAGCCCGAAGAAGGCGTCGCCATCGTGAGCGACGGCGGACAGTGGCCCCACAAACCCCTCATGCGGGGCTGGTTGCACCTGGGCTTCGCGCCCGCTCTGCTGATCGCCGGCCTGGTGCTGACGGCCCTGGCTCCGACCCTTCCCGGGCGGATCGGTTGCGCCGTGTGGACCCTGAGCGGGGTGCAGCTGTTCGGCACCTCGGCCGCCTATCACCGCGGCAACTGGAACGAGCCGACGATGGCGGTGTTTCGTCGTCTCGACCACTCCAACATCTTCGTCTTCATCGCCGGCACCTACACCCCGCTGACCCTCACCCTCCTAGACAGTGGATCCCGCTGGGTGCTGTTGGGGTTGATCTGGGGGATCGCGGCCTTCGGGATCGTCTTCAGAATCTGCTGGGTGGGCGCACCACGCTGGCTGTACACGCTCCTCTACGTCGCCATGGGGTGGGCGGCCCTCGGCTGGCTGGGCGAGTTCTGGACCGCGGGAGGCCCAGCGGTGGTGCTGTTGATGTGTGCCGGCGGCCTGGTCTACTCGCTCGGTGCACTGGCCTACGGCACCCGTCGCCCGCGTCTCAACCCCCGCCTCTTCGGATTCCACGAGGTCTTCCACGCCTGCACCATCGCGGCTGCGATCTGTCACGGGGTCGCAATTGGACTGGCGGTGTTCTGAACCGAAACGACATGCGATTCCTGTGGTGGCAGCGCCAGCCAGGGCGTGCCCCATCCAGCGTGGGAGAGCGACGCCACCGAGCAGATGATCGGTGACGTATCCGCAATCACGCACCAGGGTGCGGCGAAACGTTTCGCGACCGCACACCGTTAGAAACGGGGGAGCGAAAAAAGGCGCCACGCCTCCGGCAGAAGCGCGAATACCGTCAGCAGTGATGCGATCGCCGCGATGATGGCACAGTAATCGACCCACTTCACCACCAGATAGGGATCATGTCCCTGCCGGGTGCGGCAGAAGAACCACATCGCCGAGACCAGCATTGCCGCGATGCCCGCGCCTCCCAGAACCCACATGCTCGCAGGCCAGGGCGCCGACAGGCTCGCCGACGGTCCCGCAGACCTCGCTACCGGTCCGAGCAGGGTGGCTCCCAGGGCGACGGCGCCCGCGATCATCGCGGCAGCCGCGAAACGGACCTTCTGCGAGGTGACAAGGAAATCCCTGAGCCTTTCCTCTTTCTTCGTGACGCGTCGAGGCGCCGCCACGGGCCGGTTGATGCCGAAGGTGCAACTCCAGATCCAGACCAAACCGAGCGAGCCGATGGTCAGCTCAGCCAAAGGCATGAAGAAGGGCGGCAGCAAGGGGTGGGATTTATAGCTGTTGGTCGGACGTAACCAGCTGGCCGCCACCAAAGCCTCGGGGAAGTGAAGCATCGCCAGCAAGGACGCGAGACACATCAGGAGGCTCAGCCAGGTGAGGGGGATCCACCGTGTCCAGCGTCGGATCGGTGAATCCACCTCGGGAGGCATCAGCAGTTCACGGAGGGCCTCGAGTGCCCGCCACCCTGAGAAGGCTGCGAGCCCGAGCTGAGCGTGCCGAAACGTGACGAGCTCATACCCCCCGAGGAACAGGCCCCGGTAGTCGAGGAACCACACACAGACCCCCGCCACGGCACCCCAGATCACGAGGGAACCCAGCAGGCTTGCCACGGTGCGGTTCAGGTTCATTCCCTCGTGTGCTTCCTGGCCGCCAGGGGAAGGAGACTGGGTCATGTCCGATGCCAGAGGGGGGTTTTCAGCTCGGTGTAGTCGGTCACTGGGTCGAAGCAGCGTTGTCCGCGGCACACGTACACGGCCCGTTTCTCGCGGCCCTCCAGCCAGGATCCGAAACCTTGTGTGCTCGCCGGGGCGGTCAGGATCACCGACCCCGCCGGCGCCAGCCGCCAGGAAGCGCGAGCCAGCTCGTCGAACGGATCGTCGGAGGCGACGACGACCATCGCAGGTTTCAGGCCGCGGCGGGCCTCGTCGGCGATCATCAGGTCCTCCAGGGCGGAGCCCGCGAACCGGGGGTTCTCCGCCACGGTCGCCCACGTGGTGGTGGCCGCCTCGTCGGCCCGTTTCAGCAGGTCGGGGCGCTCCGCCAGCAATCCCACCCGTCGCAGCGCCCGCACCAGAGCGCTCGTCCCGGACGGAGTGACGTTGTCGGTCAGGGAACGCGGGCGCACGAACAACTCGCCCGCCACCGCGTCGAAGAAGCCGCCGTCGTCGGCCCCGAAAAGCTCCACCGCCCGGTCGCAGAGGACCTCGGCGTGACGCAACCAGGTGGCCTCACCCGTCGCGCCGGCCAGCGTGGCGAGGGCGTCGGCCAAGGTGCCGTGGTCCTCAGCGGTCGCGGACGAATCGTCGACCTGCCCCGCCCGTGACGAGTGTCGCAACTCGCCGCCCACCAGATGCGTGTCCACCAGGTAGCGGGCCGCGTCCCGGGCCAGGTCCAGCCAGTGCGGCTCGTTCCAGATCAGGGCGCCCGTGATCAGCGACGAAATCGCCAGGGCGTTCCACGAGGTCACGATCAGGCGGTCCTTGGCGGGCGGGAACCGGCGTCCCCGCTCGGCCAGGAGCTTCCCGGAGATCTCCGCCAGCTTGTCGACATCGGGGCGACCGCGCAGCTGCAACGTCGAGAGCCCCTCCCCGAAGGTGCCGCCTGCGGTGACGTGGAAAACCCGGGTGGCCCAGTCGCCGTCCTCCTCGCCCAGGGCGTCGATGATCAGCTCCGGTGACCACAGGTAGTGGATGCCCTCGAAGACGGCGCCTCGGATGTCACAGGAATCGGCATCCAGCCCCGCCATGAACGCGCCGTTCTCGTCGCGCAGCTCCCGTTCCAGGAAACCGGCGATGCCGTAGGCGGTGCGTTCCAGCAGCGCCCGCAGCCCCTCGTCGTGGTCGGCGGTGCGGCGCCAGCCGCGGATGTAGGTGCCCAGCAGCAGGGCGTTGTCGTCGAGCATCTTCTCGAAGTGCGGCACCACCCAGCCCGGATCGACGGCGTAGCGGTGGAAACCCCCGCCGATCTGGTCGCAGATGCCGCCACGCGCCATCGCCTCCAGGCTGCGTTGAGCCAGCTCCAGGCTGCGGGCGTCGCCACGCACCAGCAGCGCATCCAGCGTCGTCGCGGACGGGAACTTCGGGGCGGTTCCGAAACCGGCGTGGATCAGGTCGAAGTCGGCGGCGATCGTCTCGACGGCCTCGTGGACCTCGGGAGCGTCGTCCGTCAGGGGTGCTGTGGAGAGGGCCGCCAGATGTTCGGCCACCACATCCGCGCCCGTGGTCAAGGTTGGCCGGTTGTTTTTCCAGGTGTCGGCCAGGGCCTGCAGGACCTGCATGAATGACGGGCGCCCCGGTTGCGGTTCGGGTGGGAAATAGGTGCCCGTGAAGAACGGGCGTCCTTCTGGGGTGAGGAAGGCCGTCAAGGGCCAGCCGCCCGCGCCCTCGTTCATCAGTTGCGTGGCCGTCATGAATACCTGGTCCAGGACGGGATGCTGCTCGCGATCCACCTTGATTGGCACGAAATGGGCGTTTATGAACTCCGCTACCTCCGGATTCTCGAACGATTCGCTCCCCATCACGTGGCACCAGTGGCACGACGCGTAACCGATGCTGAGCAGGATCGGCCGGTCCGTCTCCACTGCGTGGGCCAACGCCTCGGGACCCCAGGGCCACCAGTCCACCGGATGATGGGCGTACTGGAGGAGATGGTCACTGGAGGAATCTGCGAGTCGGTTCGCCATGAGGGTCAAGCTTAGGGCTTCCGCGGAATCCGGGACCATCCTTCCCGAAGCCGGGTGAGCCGGGCGCAGACGAAGGAACAGCCAGCGTCGACACCATGCCGCGAGCCCCCAGATGGCATCGTGCGCACGTCCCTATCCGGCTACCGGATGGTGTCGACTCGATGCCTGTGAGCTCGGCTCAACCACCTCGTGGATGGGAAACGCCCGCCCGCGCACACACGCCGAGGCGATGTGCGGGACGGTTCTGCACTCCATACGGAAATGTGACGTGGAGAATTTGAACATGCTGCCACACTGGAGGCATGAGCACCCAGAGCTTTGCTGATCGTCGTTCCCTGGAAGGGGTCAAGCCCGGTGTCGTGGTCGTCGGTGGTCTACTCGCGCTCATGTGGGTGCTGGAGATCATCGATAGCGCGTCTTTCCACTCCCTGGATCAGCTCGGCATCATCGCCCGGAATCTTGGATCACTGCCCCACATCCTCACGGCCCCGTGGCTCCACTTCGGTTTTCCGCACCTGATCAGCAACTCGGTGCCGTTCCTGATCCTCGGTCTGCTCACCTGGCTGGCGGGTCCGGGACGCTGGCTGGCGGTCACCCTCATCACCGTCGTCACATCCGGGCTGACTGTCTGGCTGATCGCACCCTCCAACGCCATCACCCTGGGTGCCTCCGGCCTAGTGTTCGGATACCTCGCCTACCTGCTGGTACGAGGCTTCTTCACCCGCAACTTCTGGGAGATCGCGCTGTCGGTGGCCGTGTTCTTCTTCTACGGCTCGATCCTGTTGGGCGTGCTGCCCGGCGCGTCGGGGGTCTCGTGGCAAGGACACCTCGGTGGCGCCATCGGTGGTTTCATCGCAGCGAAGTTCCTCCACGGCAGCGACCGCGCCACCCGGCGGGCCTGACCCCGGCGCCGCTGGCACGGTTCGCTGGCCTTACCGTCGGTTTGCTGGCCGTAGTGATGCTCGCTGGCCTCATAGCGCAGGCAAACGTGAACAAGCCCAGCAAACCTACGAGAAGGCCAGCAAACCCGGAGAGCGGGGGCCGGACGGGGTGAGGGTCAGATGATGAACTCCGGTACCAGAGGAACCTCCCGTAACCCGGTGAACAGGTCATCCTCCGGGATCATCGTCGGCACCTTCGAGACCACCAGCTGGTAGTCCTCGGTCGGCCAGCCCGCCTGCTGGATCGCCAGCGGCACCGCGAACCAGGGCCCTTCAGGGTCGATCTGCGTGGCGTGCGCCCGCAGCGCCTCGTCTCGCACGCCGAAGTACTGGGCACAGTTGACGAACGTGGTCAGGCGGCCATCCGAGAATGGATCGTCGTCGTGGGCCGGTGCGGGATGCCTGGGGGAGAGGCCCTGCTCGTGCATCAGCGCGTCCAGGGCCGCGAACCTACGCCGGTGGAAACTCATGTGGTAGTACAGCTTCGCCGCCTGCCAGGCGGTGCCGTGTTCCGGCCACAGAGACGGATCCGCTGCCGCTGTGAACGCCTCGACGGTGATGCGGTGGCACTGGATGTGATCGGGATGCGGGTAGCCGCCGCGTTCGTCGTAGGTGGTCACGACGTGCGGACGAAAGTCACGGATCACCTTGACCAGCCGCCCCGCTGCCTCCGTGACGTCCTGCAGGGCGAAACATCCCTCGGGTAGCGGCGGCGGGGGATCCCCCTCCGGCAGGCCGGAATCGACGAAACCCAACCACACCTGCCTGATCCCCAGGATCTCGCGGGCACGGGCCATCTCGGCTGCCCTGATGGCGGGCAGATTCTCGAGGATCCCGGGATCACCGGCCAGGGCCGGGTTGAGAATGTCGCCACGTTCGCCGCCGGTACAGGTCGCGACCATGACCTCCACGCCCTCCGCCACGTACTTGGCGGTGGTTGCAGCGCCCTTGCTCGACTCGTCGTCGGGGTGGGCGTGCACGTGCAGTAGGCGCAATGGGCCCTTGGGGTGCGAGGTCATGGAAGACATTCTGTCGGGTCATGGGCGAAGCGGCCGAATTCGGCTCGCCTTGGGTTGAGAAGCCCCGGTGCTAGCATGTCGGGATGTCCGAAACCAAAGCCGAAACGGTGTGGCTCACCCAGGAGGCCCACGACAAGCTCGAGGCTGAACTCACTCACCTCAAGACTGTGGGACGCCCCGAGGTGACCGCCAGGATCGCCGCAGCCCGCGAAGAGGGCGACCTCTCCGAGAACGGCGGCTATCACGCCGCCCGTGAGGAGCAGGGGCAGATGGAGGGGCGCATCCGCCAGCTCGAACATCTTCTGCGAAGCGCCCAGGTGGGCGAGGCTCAGGGCGACCCCGAGGAGGTCAGCCCCGGTCGTATCGTCACCGTCGCGTTCTTCGGCGATGATGACGACACGGAGACCTTCCTGCTCGGGTCGAGGGAGATCCTCGGCACCGACTCCTCCGTCGACCAGGCCGTCTCGCCGCAGTCGCCGCTGGGTGCCGCGGTGCTTGGTCATCGCGTGGGCGACGAGGTCAGCTACGCGGCCCCCAACGGTCGTACCATCTCGGTGACCATCACGAAAGTTGCCTCGTGACGTAACTACTCCAGTCCTGCGATCAGCTGGGCCGCCACCTCGGCACTGATCTCACCGGCCGCCACCCGTGCCAGGATCTGCTCCTGCGGGGTGGCGGCTTTCGTTTCCCCTTGCCCGGCGGTCCCAGACTCATCGGGTTGTGGAGGAGCGGATTGGGCATCGGGATTCATACCCAGCTTCGCCAGTAGCGCATCAAACCGTGCGCGTGCCGTCGGGTAAGAGACCTGGAGGTGCTTTTCTACCTCGCGCAGATTGCCGCGGGAGGCAAGGAAAACGCGAAGCAGCTCGTGTTCGGCGGCGTCGAGACGGTCGTAGGGGGAGGACGCGAACTCGCCGGCCAGCTCGGAGCCGCAGTGCGTGCAGCCCTTCCGGATGATGATCAGGTCCTCTCCGCAGACAGGACAGTCGGCGGGGGCGTGATACAGCTCGGAGGTCATGCGGGCACCTCGCTCTTCACCGTGGCCAGGCCCATCGTGACGGTCAGGTCGCACCGGGCCGAACCGTTGCCGAAGACCACTTCATCGGCTCCACCGTTGTCCTCGGGCCAACGGATGTGACCGAACTTCGCGTCAGCGTGCACCGTGACGCTGGAGCCGGGTTTGAGGATCAGGGTCAGAGACCCGGACTCCACCTTCAATCGGGAACGCCCCAGGCTGATCGGGCCCTCGACGGTGACGCCCCCGGCCTGGCTGAGGAGGTCGGAGACCTCGACGACGTCGCTCAGGTGGCAGCCTCCGGCGGTCACCCGGACGCGTCCGAAACGGGGTACGCCGGTGCTGCGCACGCCGCCCGTGGTGGCCTCGACGTCGATGATCAGCTTCGGGTTGACCTTGATGAGCAGCTCCTTGCCCAAGCCGATGTCGCGGAGGTCGTCGAGACTGCGGGGCGGACGGATCAAGGAAAAGCCACTCAGGTTGGGGCCGAACTCTCCGGTGGAGCTGACCTCCATCACCTTGCCATTGCGACGCAGCACGTGTGGGCCCTCCACGGACAGGGTGGCAACCGATGAATCCCCCTCGATTCGTACGCGTCGCCCGACCGCGGTGATCGAAACCCGGACCAGCCCCCCTGGTTTGCCCTTCGGGGTCTCCTCCTGTTTCGGGCCGGATTGAGTGGACCGGGAAGTGTCACCGGCCTTGTTTTTGAGAGCGGATATGCGCCGGTTCGCCTCGGCGGTGTCGATGCGACCGGCTGCCAGATCGTCCAGGATAGAACTCAGGTCAGGATTGGTCATGAAGTAATGGTAACCCACTCCTCGCATTATCGAAAGGCAAGTTTAGTTTTCTTTAAGGTGATGCGTGTTGTCGCAGGGTGCGCGGGGTGGGTGGCCGCCGCAGAGGTGTGCGTGACGCCTCGTTCGGGTGGTTTCTGGGCCGGTTGTCTGCGGCTCCGATGCGGCGTGCAGCGGATTTCGTCGCCGCTGATGACGGCGGCTATAGTGTGTTCCCGCTGCCGCCCTAGCTCAGTAGGCAGAGCGACGCTCTCGTAAAGCGTAGGTCACGGGTTCGATTCCCGTGGGCGGCTCAAGGTTGGAAATGGCCCCTGGCAAGGCGTGATGTCGAGTCGGGGGTCGTCGTCGTTTCGTCGTGAGCGTGGTTTTCTTGCTGAGTGAAGCGTGCAATAGCCAGAGCGGCGGTCGGGCTCAGGTGTGCGGGCGGCGTGGTCGTGAACATCGCTGTGACGAGGCGCTGAGGTTGTCGCGGGCATGGTGGTCATGACTTTGGGGCTGATGTTGACCCCGTCAGGGTCCCTGTGGGAAATGGGTTGGGGACCTCGGTGGGGCGAGAGGTGTGGAGCGGATGATTCCGCTCCTGCTGCTGGCCGCGGTGGACCGTAGACCTTGCAGCATGTCGGAGAATCTGCCGCAACAATCGCCCCGGGTGCAGATGCGTATAGGTGATACCGAGCGTGATGCGGTGCTTGGTGTGCTCCAGAACGCCTATGGTGAGGGTCAGCTCACCCTTGAGGAATTCGATGAGAGGCAACAGCTCTGTCTCAAGGCCCGATACATCGGCGATCTGTCCGCCCTCGTCGTTGACCTACCCGGAGGGGAGGGGTGGCACCATGCCGTCACGAGACCAGCGAACCTCTCCTCGGCCCCTGCCGTCTCCCAGGGGGTTGCGGGCAGGAATGAACTCGCCTTCATGAGCGGCAAGGTGATCCACCTGGATGCGAAAACTCCGGCGGTGAACAGTTTTGCCCTGTGGGGTGGCAACGAGATTCGTACTGAGGCGGTCATGAGTCCCGGTGCGGAGATCGAGCTGTCGCTGAGTTCAATCATGGGTGGCCACACCGTTTATGTACCGGAGGGGGTGCGGGTCATCGACCACAGCGTCAACATCATGGCCGGGGTGCATGTCTCGAACGAGGCGGCTGGTGACGGGTCGAACGGCACACTCATCATCACGGGGTTCAACTTCTGGGGTGGCACATCCGTGCTGCTGCGAAAGTAAAAGAAGCGAGGGGCGCGGGGAGAGCTCTCCC
>JABCNW020000245.1 GCA_013333945.2 Propionibacterium sp. | reverse complement strand
CGGAAAGGGCCGATCCGGCGAGGAACAGCGCCAGGGTCAGGCGGCGGCCGATGACCTCGATCAACCAGGCCGCCACGGCATATCCGGGAAGTTGGGCCACGGTGATGATCAAGGTGAACTCGAAGGACTTGACCAGGGTGAAACCCTGCTTCACCAGCAGTGATGGAATCCAGATGAAGGCCCCGTAGTAGGACAGATTGATGCAGAACCACACCAACCAGAACGCCAGGGTGCGTCGCCTCAGTTGTGCTGAGAACAGGGTGAGACCAGTCGTCCTGATCGTCTCTCCCTGGTGCTTCGCGGCTTGTTCGGGGGTGTCGATCGTGGGGCCGTCGTAGGAGATTTTCGCGGACCTCTCAAAACGCTGAACCGTCACCTCGGCCTGTTCATAGTGTCCCACTGCCTCCAGGTATCGCACGGATTCGGGTGTACCGAGGCGGATCAGCAGCGCCCACAGAGCCGGAACCGCACCCAGCGCCAGTGCCCAGCGCCATCCGTCCTCGGAACCAGCCACCACGAAGTACCCAACGATCGCCGACAGGATCCAGCCCACGGCCCAGAACGCCTCCAACCAGACCACCACTCGGCCCCGGATCCGCCGGGGAGCGAATTCCGAGATCAAGGTGGAGGCCACCGGGAGTTCGGCGCCGAGCCCCAAACCCACCACGAAACGCAGCAACAGCAGGGCGGCCACCGAGGAGACGACGGCTGTGGCCCCCGTCGCCACCCCGTAAACAAGCAACGTGAGCGCAAAAACGCTGCGACGACCGATCTTGTCAGCGAGCAACCCGCCGAATGTGGCTCCTAAGGCCATGCCGACGAAGCCGACCGAGACGACCCACGATTTGGTGGCGTCATCCAGCCCCCACTGCTGCCCGAGGGCAACGATGACGAAAGAAATCAGGCCCACATCCATCGCGTCCAGAGCCCACCCGACCCCCGATGCACCCAGCAATGTGCCGTGTTCGCGCGTCATGGGCAGTCTTTCCAGGCGTTCTGTCCTGGTCAGCATTTCAATTTTCCTCCGAATCGGGGCAACGGGTGCCCGCCGCCGGCGGCGGGCACCCATGGTCGGCGTTGGGGTCAACGAGCGGCCGTACCCTCCACATAGTCATCAGTACCGTGGTCCTTGACCCAGCTCATGAGCTTACGCAGCTCGCGACCGGTGGCCTCGATCGGGTGGGCCTCACCCTTGGCACGCAATTCCTTGAATTCGGGGGCACCGGCCTCCTGGTCCTCAATGAAACGCTTCGCGAAGGCCCCGGAGCGGATGTCGTCCAGCACGGCCTTCATGTTCTGCTTGACGTGCGCGTCGATGCCACGCGGCCCGGAGACGTAGTCACCGAACTCTGCAGTGTCGGAGATGCTCCACCGCTGCTTGGCGATGCCCCCCTCGTACATCAGGTCGACGATCAGCTTCATCTCGTGCAGGCACTCGAAGTAGGCCACCTCAGGCTGGTAACCGGCCTCGACCAAGGTCTCGAAACCCGACTGGATGAGGGCGGAGACGCCACCACAGAGAACCGCCTGTTCACCGAACAGATCGGTTTCGGTCTCCTCCGTGAACGTCGTTTTGATGCCACCGGCACGCAGCGCACCGATGGCCTTGGCGTAGGACAGCGCCAGCGGCCAGGCCTTCCCGGTGGCATCCACCTCGACGGCGATGATGGCAGGAACCCCTCTGCCCCCGGAGTACTCGCGGCGCACCAGATGTCCCGGCCCCTTGGGAGCAACCATGCAGACATCGACCCCCTCAGGAGCCTTGATGTAGCCAAACCGGATGTTGAAACCGTGGGCGAAGAAAAGGGCGTCGCCAGGAACCAGGTGGGGGGCGATCTCCTCGGCATAAAGCTTGCGCTGAACCTGATCCGGCGCGAGGATCATGACGAGATCCGCCTCCTCGACGGCCTCCGCAACGGAGACCACACGCAGCCCCTCATCCTCGGCCCTCGTGATGGACTTCGACCCGGGGCGCAGGCCGACTCGAACATCGACCCCGGAATCACGCAGGCTCAGCGCATGGGCATGTCCCTGGGAGCCATAACCGATGACGGCGACGCTGCGGTTCTGAATGACGGACAGGTCGGCGTCGGAATCGTAGAACATCTCAGCCATTTCTGTTTCCTCACTTCTTCTGATGAATTACTTGGACTTGTGATCGGCGAGGGTTCTGCCCCCTCGCCCCAGGGCAACCTGCCCCGCCTGCACCAGCTCCTGGATACCGTGCGGGGACAGCATCTCCAGCAGGGCGGTGAGCTTCTCAGGACTGCCAGTGGCCTCGATGGTGATGGACTCGGGACTGACGTCCACGGCCTTCCCCCGGAACAGGCTCACCACATCGATGATCTGGCTGCGCGAGTGCACATCTGCGTGGACCTTGACCAGCACCATCTCACGGCGCACAGTGTTGGGACCGAGCTCCAGCACCTTGCGAACCTCAATCAATTTGTTCAGCTGTTTGACGATCTGCTCCAAAACAGCCTCGTCCTCGACGGAAGCCACCACCGTCATCCGGGAGATCTCCGGACGCTCCGTGGGACCGACGGCAAGCGAGTCGATGTTGAAGCCGCGACGGGAGAAAAGAGCGGCGATCCGAGCCAGGACGCCCGGTTTGTTGGAGACCAGAACCCCGAGGGTGTGCGTGTTCACAGTTCTTCCTCTTCCCACACTGGGGCCATGTTACGGGCCACCTGGATTTCATCGTTGCTAACCCCCGCGGCAACCATGGGCCACACCATCGCGTCCTTGTGGACGACGAACTCCACCACGACGGGGCGGTCGTTGATCTCCAGCGCCTTCGCGATGCACTCATCCATCTCGGCTTCATTGGTCGCACGCAGGCCGACACAACCCATCGCCTCAGCCAGCATCGGGAAGTTTGGAAGGTGCTCGGTGTGGAGATCGGTGTTGGAGTAGCGGGAGTCGTAGAACAGGGACTGCCACTGCCTGACCATTCCCAGTGCATGGTTGTTGATGACCGCGATCTTGATCGGGATCTGATTCAAGACGCACGTGACCAGCTCCTGGTTGGTCATCTGGAAACAACCGTCGCCGTCGATGCCCCACACCACCTTGTCGGGCTGGGCCACCTTGGCTCCCATCGCCGCAGGAATGCAGAACCCCATGGTGCCCGCGCCACCGGAGGTGAGCCACTTCATGGGTCGTTCGTGGGGCAGGAAGTGCGCCGACCACATCTGATGTTGTCCGACCCCGGTGACATAGATGGCGTCCTCGGGACTGAGTCGTCCGATGCGCTGAATTACCTCCTGCGGCGAGAGTTTTCCGTCCGGTGCCTCGTCCCAGCGGGGTTGGTAGCGTTCCTTCATCTTGCCGAGGACCTGTATCCACTCTTCGGTGTCGGGTACGCGATCAATTTCCTTGACGAGCAAGGCCAGGGTTTGACGACAGTCGCCCACGATCGGCACATCGACCGCGCGGTTCTTGCCGATCTCAGCTGGGTCTATGTCGGCATGGATCACCTTGGCGTTGGGCGCGAAGGAATCCAGCCTGCCCGTGACCCGGTCATCAAACCGGGTGCCGATGGCGATGAGCAGATCGGCGCGCTGGAGCGCACCGACGGCGGCAACGGTCCCATGCATCCCGGGCATCCCCATGTGCAGTGGATGAGAGTCGGGGAACGCACCACGAGCCATCAGGGTGGTGACCACGGGTATGCGAGCCTTTTCCACCAGGGATGCGAGTTCCTCGAATGCCTCCGCCTTGACGATGCCCCCGCCAACATAGAGAACCGGCTTCCTCGACTGCGAGATCAGCTTCGCAGCCGCACGGATCTGGCGAACGTGTGGTTTGACTGTGGGTTTGTACCCGGGCAGATCGAGTTCCTCAGGCCAGCGGAACGGGGCCTTCGCAGCCAGTGCGTCCTTTGCGATATCGACGAGTACGGGTCCGGGCCTTCCGGTCGCTGCGATGTGGAAGGCCTCCTTGATGGCCAGGGGGATCTCCTTGGTTTCCTTGATCAGGAAGCTGTGTTTCGTGATCGGCATCACGATCCCACGGATGTCGGCCTCTTGGAAGGCGTCAGTGCCGATGGCGGTTCCGTTGACCTGCCCGGTGATCGCCACGAGCGGAGTGGAATCCATGTAGGCGTTGCCGATCGCGGTGACCAGGTTCGTCGCCCCGGGGCCGGATGTGGCGATGCAGACCCCGACCCTGCCGCTCGCGATCGCGTAGCCCTCAGCGGCGTGCCCGCCACCTTGTTCGTGGCGCACCAGGATGTGCCGGATCCTCGAGTCGAACAGCGGGTCGTACGCGGGAAGGATCGCTCCTCCGGGAATACCGAAGGCCACTTCTACCCCGGCGCGTTCAAGAGACTCGACGAGCGCCTGCGCGCCCGTCAGCAACTGGCCGTCTGTCCTGGACATCGCTCTCCCTTCGGTCTCAGCCCGGAACTGCTTCGTTCAACAAAAAACCCTCGGCGCCATCTGGCACGCGAGGGGGCGTCTCGATGTTGGATCGAAACGCTGTCAGACGATTACGAGCTGACTGGTGGTCATGCGCCAAGGATTGCGGGAGGGCCGGAAGCTGTCAAGCAAGGCGGGCCACGTGTCCTGAATGGTGAGACGCACCCCACCCGACCCATTCCAACGAACGCGCGCCCCGCTCTTTGCCCTCAAACGTCTCCACCACATCTTCCACAGTCATCACGAAAGTTTTCTGCACAGTTCCTGCTCACATCACTGACAACACATCGAAGAAACCCTGAACCTCAATCACCACTCGAGAGTTTCCGCACCATTCACAGCATCGGCTAAACCGCAGTTGACTAGGAGTTTTACATATTCACGCCACAAAATTCCGTAGTTTCTGCTTGAGCTTCGGACTCGCACTTCCTAACGTGCCGGAATACCTCGGTTCAGATTCGCTGGAAAGGACCACCGATGATCGTCTCATCACGAAAAGGACGCGCACTAAGACTGTTGCGCGGTTCAGCCATCGGGTTGGTACTGACCGCCCAGTTGACGTTCGTCATGCCAGCCATCTTCCCGGACGGCAGGGCCGAGGCCTCCGGCAACAACATCACCGCGAAGGTGGCCGTGAACGTCCGCTCTGGTCCCGGAACCGATCACTCCCGTCTCGGCGTGCTCTACCCAGGTGAATCGCTGTCTGCCCGAGGCGCAGCCTCAAACGGTTGGGTTCCCGTCACCTGGAAAGGCCACAACGCCTGGGTGTCGTCACCCTACGTCACCGGCGGAGGGTCCTGGGAAGCGGGCTCATCCACCGGCGAGAAAGGCTCCGCCTGGACACAGGTGAGACTCAATGCGCGCAACTCCCCCTCCCTCAACGCCGGCGTCCAAACGGTCCTCGACAAGGGCGCCCAGGTTTCCCTGACCGGTCAGCTCTCAGGGCGGTGGAGCCAGATCAGCCTGAACGGCAGCACAGCCTGGGTGGCCACCCGCTATCTGGGGTCCTCCGCCCCCGAAGGGTCTGCGCCCACGTCCGGTTCCGCTTCTGTGAGCGCCGCCAGCACACCCGAAACAATCGGTTCCCGCTGGGGAAGCACCGAGCTCAACCTGTGGACAGCTGCCCGCGGAGATCGGTTCGTGGAGATAGCACCAACAGGAACCGAGTTCAAGGTCACAGGCACCGTCTCCGGTGGGCGCGCGCAGGTCTTATGGAAGGGCGCGGTGCGATGGGTGACCGCGCGTCACCTGACCGACAGCGCACCCACCAAGTCGTCCGCCTCATCTGGTGGAGAAACCTGTCTCGCCTCGTTCTACAGCGACGACTCCGCCACAGCCTCCGGTGAGCCCTTCAACCAGTGGGCCATGAAAACCGCTCACAAGTCGCTCCCCCTCGGCACCAGACTTCGGGTGACAAACCCCGCCAATGGCAAAGCGGTAGATGTGACAGTCAACGATCGCGGCCCCTATGTCGCAGGACGCTGTCTCGACTTGACCACGGGAGCTTTCCAGGCCATAGCAGACACTCGACAGGGAGTCGCGAAGGTCTCCTACGAGATCATCAGCTGAGATCACACCAGTCCGCCCTCGACAGGGTTCACTGCCATGGAAGATAGTTGGATTCATGGTAGACACCGCAGCAATCGCCGCCATCAATCTGAGACTGAATCTGTTGGGGCTACGGGTTCCGGTAGCCGTTGACCACGCAGAGGGCTCAGATCTGGTGCGTCCGATGCTGGCGCGGCAGCGCGAACTGGACCGGCGGCTCTCACACCGACTTCCCGCGGTTGATGGCCGCATCCAGGCGTTCCTGGACTCCTACCTGGAGGGAACCGGGGCCTCCCCGAAACTGCCTCGACAGACTTTCGTGCTGGATCAGGCAGGATTGGCAAGGACATTGTCCCTGCCCGTCGGGGCCGACCAGTTCTCCTCGGAGTACCTGAGCAGTTACCGCTTGGTCAATGGAGTGCTGCACAATCCTCTCAACGATCGTCGCACCACCAAGGGTGTCTTCCACGTCGCGGAGGGCGGCACAGCGGTGCAGGACGACAAGCTGGTAGTTCCCCGGGAGACCTACGGGCGCCTGCTGGAGCACGCCCTGAACCCGCCCGCGGAGTCAATGACCCTGCCCTACTGTGCGGGTGATGAGGCCCCCGCCCGGGCATGGGTATCTCTACTGCTGCGCCCCGTGGTGGTTCCTCACGTCCCGGGCTTCTCACGTGAGCGCAGCCTAGAGGTGCGTTTCTTTGCTCCTGGAACGTTGGTGGCGAACCTCGACTTCGTGGAGGGCATCTTTGGTAACGGTGGTGACCCCTACCTGCCTGACAACGACGCCTCCCTGAAGCCCAGGGGGTGGACAGGCCACACGGGCGCGGTGATCCTGGCTCCGCACCTAACAAAATTGACCAAACGGGAACTCGGACTTCCCCACCACGACGATGCAACGCCACGGCAACGCCGCGACGGCATGTGCTGGCAGGAGCCGGAAGAGCTCTACAACGGCGGAAGCGCGTTCAAGGTGTGCGCCCGCGACGAACGCGGGGTGATTGTCACCGTGATCGCCGACAACTACTTCGGGTACTGCAAAAAGGAGGTCAAGACCCAGATCAGCTACTCCGCCAATCTGCTGGGGCTTGTGGAGGAGGAACACGCTGGCGGCGCTATCTGCTTTCCCCGATACAACCTGGGTCAGCAATTCACCGACAACTACGCCGATCCCAGCTATCAGCTGGCCGACATCATCACCCGCGACCCGCAGCGTTTCGTCTCCCAGTCCGAAGGACATGCCTTGGACCTGGAAAACGAGCACATCGTCCTGGTCCCCGAACACTCCACCTACAGCCTGCGTGACCAGACCGTCACCTGGGAGGTCGACGGCCGCAGAGGCCAGATCCCGTTGCACGCCGATAAGACCTACGTCGGGCCAGACGGTTATCTCGTGCAACTTCACCATCTGGAGGCCGACGGCGCCCAGTGGACGCTAGTCGGAACCGCCCCGAGGGCCACCCACTGCCACAAGCCTGCCACCGTCTCGGGAGGCGGCAAGTCCGAGATCTCCAAGGCCATCACCGACGCTGTGATCACCGGCGACGCCTATGTCCGGGATTTCGACGAGGACATGGCGGCGGTCGCCCGGATCCTGGACCACGACTTCAGTCGCCGCTTCGCGGATCCCTCCCGAAACGGGCATGATGCCCGACCCGTGCTGTCCGACCGGCGTTCCGTGGGGTCGGTGATCAAGCTGCTGACCCCGAGCCGCGATTACAACGACGAATACAACGCGTGGCTGGAAGCGATCCCCAACCATGTCAAGGAACTCGTGTTTGTGGTGAAACGGTTCTACCGCCCAGAATGGGGCGAAGACTGGTCCAGCCACTTCACGGTCGGCATCATCAATGGGAGGAAGGGAAGTTCGCTACGTCTCGACGGGGAGAAGATCCGCGTGAACATGCTGCGGGTGGGATTCGCCCCCGACGGTTCGTGGCGGTTGTTCGGTCTGCGTCACGACTTCCAGCCCGCGGCAAAAGTGCAGACCGAGGACGACATCACCGCCAGCATCGTCGTCCCTCCCCGCCCCTCGGGAAGTGAACTCTCCCGGAAATTCGTCACCAACTGCGAACAGCTGCTGTTCCAGCGTCCCGACGACGCCATCCACCGCGGATACGATAAGCAGGCGGAGTGGGACATCTCCCAGCCCGGTACCTTCCTGTCCAATTTCGAGCCGCTCTCCCGCCAGGACGCTCAAGAGCTGATGGACAACGCCATCGAGTTCAGCCAGTTCACGGCCCCTGTCCAGAAACTGATTCACTCTTTCGCCACTTCGACCACCCCCTCACCTGCATGGTTCGTGAGTTCGGCTCATCCACGTCTGGTCAACGGCACACCATCCAAAAACCCCCGCTACCTACAGCGCCGCCCCGACATTACCAACCCGGAGCGCTCCGCGGAGGCGGCGCTGGCCGCCCATCTGCACCGCAAGCTACCGATGACACGGGAACTGCGCCTACCGGTCGACGTGGTGGCCGCAGGCCGCCGGGACAATCCCGCCGAGCCCGGCATCCCACCGCTGTGTGCCTACTCCCCCCTCCATTACATGGAACTCCCGGAGCTGTTCATGGAGTTCATCAGCTCCATGACCGGCAAGTCGCCCTCGACGACAGGAGCTGGTTCCGAAGGGGCAATGACGAAGGGGCCCTTCAACGCTCTTCCAACGGTCATCGACCTGAATGCCGCTTTCCTGTCCTTCGCGCTGACCGGCTACGACGGATGGCTCTCCAGCACCGGGGTGGTGGGCCCGCACGTCCGGGTCGATCACGACATCAGCCTCCTGGTTCCCGAAGTCTTCTCCCGGATGTCCGACTCCGAGCGCTGCGCAGCAAACCTCATCGCGGAGGGTTGCCTGGAGCGCATTCAAGATTACGAGGTGAAGGGCGAACTGATCCTCGCCTCCCGACTGGGTTACCGCATGACCGAGAAATTCGCCTCCACGTATTTCGGGCGGATCTTCCTGCACCCCCACGTCGTCTTCACTCCCGAGATGTTGCGTCCCGAGTTGCAGGATCCGGATGTGTTCGCCGAGTCGGTACGCACCATCTCGACCACACACGCCCGGGTCGCACAAACGTATTTCGACGACGGCACCGCAGCCCTGGCGGTTCCGCCGGTGCGCGCCCTTCTCGAGATCATGGCCACAGGCCGCACCTCGGATGGCCTGACCCTCGATGATGTCCCGTTCCGGGAGCTATTCAGCCGTGATTCCGTGCTGGCCTCCGACTGGTATGCGGAGCGCGTTTCCGCACTCCGCGAGGTGGAGCTGGCACGCTTGGAGCGTTCCCTAGAATCCATCGATGCCTTCACCGCCAATGAGTTGCACGCCGAAACCGCCGAACGTCTCGGGCTCGCATCCCGGCGTGCCTCGGTGGAGTCACGGATCAAAGAACTGAACGAGGTTCCCGATCTGCTCTGGGGTACGATCGGTCGGCAGGTCACCTGGCATGTGTGATGTCTTCCAGAACGTCCTGTGCCGGGGCCCGTCTCATCATCGGACACCGCCGCCTTCTGCCGGGACCGATCACTATTGCCTGCACATCGATCAGAGTGCTGGAACTGCCAGGGCCTGACATCATCGCTTGCCCTGGACATCAGTTTCACGCACCCCCAGTCAGTGGATGATTGGGCTCAACGGCCCCTGTCAGCGTGATCTCTCAGTAGGCTTGCGTTGATCCCGACTTCCAACGTGAATGATGAGAAACGAGGCACCGGATGGAGATCAACTCCAACACCGAGGCGAGAGCCGAACGCGCACAGAGAATACTTCAGGCCCTGCGCGCAAAGAACGAGACCACTCTCACGGAAATCACAAAAGCAACGAAGATCTCCCGACCCACCGTCGGCAACATCATCGCTGATCTGGAGTACTACGGAATCATCGCACAGCGTTCAACGAGCACGGGGGCAGGCCGGCCCGCAGCACTCTACGGTTTCGCTCCCCAGCACGGTTTCATCGTCGCCCTCGATATCCAGCGAGACGTCTTGTCCACCACCATTGTCTCCCTGGCCGGCGACATCCTTCATGCCACCATCATTCCGGTAGAAACATTGGCACGCGAAGAACGCCTGAATGTCATCTCACAGCATGTGCGAAAGGCTGTTGAAGCGCTGCGCATCCAGCATGGCAACCCGATCTGCGGATTCGCATCCACCACGGGAATCATCGACGGAGAGGGCACGGTGCTGCGCAGCTATCTCGTCCCTCAGTGGCAAGGGATCAATCTCGCCGAAGAACTCACGCACCGTTGCAGTTTTCCCTTCCGCGTCGACAACGACATCAACACCGCTGCCTACGGCGAGTTCATGATACGCGTAGCAGATTCGCGCTTGGATGCTCTCGACGGCATGCTCTTCTTCCGCCTGTTCGCAGGATTCAGAACAGGATTCGTCCTGCGAGGCGAGGTTCATCACGGACACAACTGGCATGCGGGAGAGGTCAATGACCGGCTCGACATGGATCTTCACGCCCGCACCATCCCGAATGATGAAACATCTGGCTGGGAACTGCGTGCGGCGACGACAATCGGGACGATCTGTTCCGTGATCGACCCGACGCTCATCGTCTTGTCCGCCTCCCCCGAAAGCTCCCCTCTTCCCCTTCTCCACGAACACCTCACAACCATGCGTCTGCCCACCGCACCTCGACTCAGAATCGAGGAAGCAGAACTGGGGCATGCTGCGGCATCACTCGGCGCAGTATCCCTCGCTCTCCGGGACGCCGAAAAATCCTTCCTGCGCGCCACAGGACCCGTTCCGATAGCCCCGAAAAGAATCGAGGATTTGCTGGCTCTTCATCAGGATTGGGAGTCACAGCACGCCGCGCAATCCCGTCGAGTGGCCGTGGTTATCACCGAACCTCTCAGGATCGGGGTCGTGGGTCTGGGGGCACGCTCGAAGCTTGCCACGCACGTCGAGACCGATCAGAACGGCGCCCAAATCGTTGCCGCCTGCGACCCCGATCCTGCAGCACGCATCCGATGTTCCGAGCTTCTGGGTAAGGATCCCGAGACCTTTCCCATCGTTAGTTCGGTACGTGAACTCATTGAGTTGGGACTGGGAGCGGCCTTCGTCACGTCTCCGGACGACACCCACTCGCACGTGACGGCGGAGCTACTGGAAGCAGGCATCCCCGTCTATTTGGAAAAGCCCATGGCAACCACCCTTGAATCGGCAACGAGAATTCTGACGACAGCGTATGAGACAACAACCCGTCTCCACGTTGGACACACCATGCGACACACACCGTTCATACAACAGATACGCGACCTGATACTCGAGGACACAATCGGAGAGGTGAAGGCCATCTGGTGTCGGCATTTCATCGGACATGATGGATACCCCTACGCCAAGGAACGGCACATCGATCAGCGACACCCAAACGACTTGTCACTACAGAAGGCGATTGACGATCTCGAGGCGATGCATTGGTTGACGGGCTCACACACTCGCAATGTTGTCGGCATGGGCGAACCACTGATTCACGAGAAAGAGCGGGAAAACACCCAGGTGACGGCCCCGCTATTCTCGCTCGAAAATCGATCGAAAGAGAAGCAGGCAAGCTTCAAAGACATCGTGGACATCAAGCATGTATCCATGCTCATGGCCCGAATGGAGTCGGGCGCCCTCATTTCCTATCAGCAGTGCCATTTCACACCCGATGACCGACTGAGCTACACCGTGATCGGCCCCCGGGGAAGCATAGAAAGTTTTAGCAATAGCGAAAATAGAGTCATCCACCTGCGAACTGACCACAGCCCCTACGATGAAAAACGAAATCGCGAAATAGCCGTACAAGATGGCGACGAAGACGCGGACTCCTTGGCCGTTGCCGATTTTCTTCGCTTCGCACGCACCGGAGCCCCCACAAAGACATCCCCCTTGGACGCCTGGCAAGCCGTTGCAACAGTCATCCAGGCAACAGACTCCCTGCGCGATGAATCACAGTTGCGCCACATTCCTTCACTTCCGAAAAAGCTTGTCGAATATTTCAGCAACAATCAAAAAAACTAAGATCCACAACATTCAAGTGCGCAGAGAGCTCTCCTGGATTTCTTTTCATCGTCGGCGCAGCAACGAGTAGGCCGCACCTCCCCCACCGAGCAGCACAAGCGCGCTTCCACTTGCCAACAACCCCCATCGCCAGCCACTGGCACCAGACTGGCCAGGCCCTTCCACCTGAGGGGGGATCGGCGACACCGTACTGACAGGCTCCCCGGACACACCGCCAGAAACCTTGATCGAGAATTTGAATTTAACAGGTTTTCCTCCCAAGGAACTCTGATCTCCAAGAGAAAGTGCATAATAATAGTATCCCCCCATCGAGAAGCCCAGGCTTTGATCGTCAAACATTCGAGGGGAATCCCACCGGTTACGGTACCTCACCTCAGGAACCTCATTGATTATCGGGACGTTGGTCGTCACCATCTCGTTCCCTATGACCTTAAAGCTGTAAGGCCCCATCAATTCCTGCGAATTCATTCGACTGAGATCCGGAGCATAGATTGCAGGAATATATGTACCATAAGCGCTTTCATCACCCTGGAGAACCGCCGCAGCAGGAACAATGCCATCCAACGAGAAGAAAGCGCTCTGCCCGTATTTGATCTGGGTTTTAAAAACAACTATCTCTCCCGGCAAGATCTCGGTAACATAAGTCCCGGCACCCACCTCGAAAGCATCATTAAAACTGGATCCACCAACCACGGATTCAGGCTCTCCAGAAGCAGGTGAGCTGAGCTGTTTGGAATTGTTTTTGGGAACCTTATTCAAACCGGGAGGAAGCTGATCAATATTCTCCGCGGGGGGTTCTTCAAGCACCCGGATCTCCACCTGGGTTTCCCCACCGATGCCGGCGCCACGCCCCACCTTGACCAAAAACTCATCGGCTTTCCCGCATGTCACGACATCGGCACTCGGTTGTGAAGCGTTGGAATCCAGAGGCAGCGCCAGCAGGGTACGTCCGACCACTATGCCCATGCTGCCGGTATCCAGGGCAAGATCGTTGTACCGGGAACACGTCGCGCCGTCATCAACGGTCGTGAGTTCGTATTCCCAATCACCACGACCCGCCGACCCACCCTGGTCGGTCACGCTCATGCGTCCCAGAACATTCACTCGCAAGGTGGACCCCTGCCAGGTCCGTTTCACCTTGTAATATTTCTCGCTCTTCCCGCTACTAGTAACCGTTGAAACGTCCGTGTACTGGCCAGGGGCCAGCAGCGGCGCGTCCTCCTGTTTGGTGGTGCCTTGAACCGGAGTGCCGGCGACGGTGAAATCCCGCTCAATATACTCGCCGACTCGCTGGGGAGCAGGCCCCACCGCCATGCTGTCCGCCCGAGCAACGGGCAACCCGACGCAGCACGGAGATACCAGCAGCAGGGCACCACAAACGGCCATCACGCGACCCACGAACTTCATCCGCCCACCTCCGGCACTCACAACAACAGATCCATGGTTCACCATCCCACAAGGTATGGTCTCGAGGTATCGCCCACTCACATTCACAACCGGGACGCTTCCCCGCGCAGCTCTTCAGAGCGCGTACGGACTGGACGTGGCCCTGACAGCATGTTCAAGATCCACGTCGCGTTCACCGATCCGGAACCGGTAGCGACCGAGCCTCTCCGTCTCGGGCAGCGGCCCGAGGTAATTCCGCAACATCTCCTTCTCCTCCTTGGTGAGCCAGTCCGGGGGATCAGACAAGGCCCGGAAACCTGACAACACAGCACTGTCACGCAACCACTGGCACTGCTCCGGAGTCAACAGATTGCGCGTACCACGTGCAAACACCACATCGGGGTCGAGTCCCACCAGGTGACGCATCCACATCCGCTCCACACTGTTGCGCAATGCGTTGTGGGCGAGTGCATCCGACGGGTCCTGAGTGGCGTAGTTGGTCCACATCGGTGCCACGTCCGGGCTCGTGCGCACCGCGTTTAGGATTCCCAACGATGGCATCATGAGCGCCCCAGATCCCAGAAGGTATGCCGAGTCACCCGCTGCTTCTCGAACGGCGGTGATAGCCCTGCGATAGATGGCCTCGCGGTCCATTTCCCTGCTGTGGGATCCAGCTGCGGCAGCCGCCTGGAGAAAATCCAGTTTCAGATAGGTGAACCCCCACGTCGACACCACGACATTGATCAATTCGGCAAGCAGGTCGCAGGCGTCTTCTCTGGTGTAGTCATAGACAAAGTAGTTGCCGCCCCAGTTGCTGCCCGCCGGGGCCAGTTCCCCTACCGCGTCGCGAAGCAGCATGTCGCGGTGCTTCTCGAAAGCCTCGGAGCCCGGCATCACGATGAAGGGCGCCAGCCACAGCCCGGGACGCAGCCCCTGAGCCTCGGCGGCGCGGGCGAGATCCGGCATTCCCTCCGGAAATCTGTCGTTTGCCTCCCAGTCCCCGACGGCCCGTTCCCAGCCGTCGTCAACCTGGATGGTGTCAAATCCGAGGCCGGGGAGCTCCACCATGATCTCGTCTAGCCTGCTGCGTGAAACGTTCTCGTAGAGTGAGTACCACGAGGACCAAATCTTTCCGGGGTCCTCATCACGGACTCCGTAGCGGCTGGCAAGTAGTTCCCGGTACCGCGAGAAGGCCGCCATCTCCTCACCCTCGATGAGTACCCAGCTGCCTTCGCATCCGGTTTCTGTCCATCCCACGAGAACGTCCAGGTCAGCGTGCAGACGCGGCGTATCCGCTTCTAACGCCCCCAACAGAGTCGTTGTCGAACCTGCCGAGAGGGCCATGACCCAGGAGGAGTGATGCCTTCTCGGATCATCCCACGTCGTGTCATCAGCCGTACGGCGTCGCTCGGAGTTTGCAATACGAAGTGGCTCATCTGACAGGAGCCGCCACCCGGCAGGCGACCACGAGTTCTGTCCGGTTCTGTAGACCTCTGCCGAAGGCTGGAATCCGTGCAGGAATGCCACCCGGGAAGCGCGGAAGTAGGTTTCGCTGACGTCATCGTTGCCCGGTGAAACCCACTCGGGTGCTTCAACAGGTTGAGTGTGCATTTCTCTCCAAATGTGTTGGCGGCAGGTACCAACCCCGCCCGGCGATGGTGATTTGTTGTCCACCGGTTTCCCGGCCCGCTTGGCGACGATTTCCACCATCCATATTGACGCGACCCTTAAAATCAAGAGAGTAGTCCACCACACGATTCGGAAAATGAACTCGATCCACCAGCCCGATGCCCATCCCCACCGACCTCCCATCCAGCAGCCCCTTCAGGACCGTCGCCAAGTGATCGCTGAGCACGTGATAGCCCAGGGCAGCGTCCGAGTCGAGAGCCTGGCCAGGATCGTCGGCGTCTCAGCCATGACCATCTACCGGGACGTGGCGAACCTCGAGCAGGCGGGCATAGTCCACCTCGACCGGGGCATGGTGCGCGCGGTGGCAACCAGCCTGAGCGAAGCCGACGCTGAGTTCCGCCTCCAGCAGAGCCCGCGAATCAAACAGGCCATGGCCAAGGCACTGACCCCCCGGATCACCCAGGGAAGCTCCGTGATGCTGGACGATTCGACCTCCGCCATGTGGGTGCTGCGCGCCTTGCGGGACGTTCATCCCCTGACCGTGATCACCACCTCCCTGCTGGTGGCGAACGAGGCGAAGCATATGGACGGCGTGCGCCTGCTGATGGCGGGTGGCGAGTATGAGCCCTGGGCCCACGCGATGATGGGCCCGACCACGGCAGTAAACCTGCGGGCCTGGCAGGCCGATCACTGCGTCATGTCAGCCTCCGGGATCGTCGGGAAACGTTGCCAGCATCCCTACGAGAACGCGGTCCAGGTCAAGCAGGCCATGATTGCCTCCTCCACGAATCGATACCTACTGCTGGATCACACCAAGTTCGCGCGCAAGGCGCTCTACACCTTCGCCGAGATCACCGATTTCGACGCCATCGTGGTGGACGCCGTCACCCCCAGGGCGATCCGTGACGAGCTCGCCGGGCACGGGGTCGAGGTTATCGTCTCCGAGTAACCCAAACGCTCCGAACGACAGCGCGACACACCGCGCTGACTAGGAACGATGCCATTTTTCACCAAGAACTATGGTGTTTTTCACAACATCGCTGTTACTCTTCAGGTCATCCCCGGAACAAGGAAGTTGAGGAGATATGGGACTGACCATAGTTGTCGGCGCCGACATCGCCGGAGTGAACTACAAGGAGATCCTGAAGGCCGACCTGGAAGCCGACGCGCGCGTGGCGGAGGTCATCGACGTGGGCGTCCGTCCAGGCGAGGACATCGACTACCCGCACGTTGCGGTGGAGGCGGCGCGGAAAGTCGCCGCCGGTGAGGCCGACCGAGCCCTACTGGTGTGCGGAACTGGGATGGGTATGGCCATCTCTGCCAACAAGGTTCCCGGCATCCGCGCCTCGGTGGCCCACGACAGCTTCTCCGTGGAGCGCCTAGTGCTGTCCAACGACGCCCAGATCCTGACCCTGGGTGAGCGCGTGATCGGTCTCCAACTGGCCCGTCGACTGGTGCGCGAATGGCTCGGATACACCTTCGATCCCGAGTCTTCCTCCGGCCCCAAGGTGGCTGCCATCCGTTCCTACGAACCCGATCCCCACTGACCCCACGAACCGCGAGGAACAATGATGTTCGATCCTGCAACTGCCAGCTACCTTCTCGGCCTCGTGGTCGCCATCGCAGGCGGCTTCTTCGGCGCCGCGATCGGTGGCAACTTCGCCTTCGCCATCACCGGCATCACGGTGCTGACCTCGTTCGGCATCTACCTTGGAACCGACTCGACGGCAGGTTTCACCTACCTAGCCTTCGGACCGTTCGTCGGCCCCCACGTCGCCTTCGCGGGCGGGGTCGGCGCGGCAGCATACGCAGGTCGCCGCGGATACGCCGACAGCAAGGACGCCACCAGTCCCCTGGCACGCCTGGGTAAACCCGACGTGCTCTGGGTGGGTGCCGCTTTCGGGGTCTTCGGATACGTCGTCCAGAACCTCATCACCAAGATCCCGTGGTTCGGCACCCACACCGACTCCGTCGCCCTGACCGTCGTTCTGTCGGCCGTGGTGGCGCGCCTCGTCGCGAAGGGATCGTTCCTCACCCCGGAGAAGTACAACGACTCCCCGTCCTTTTTCGGCAAGATCGCCCCCACCGAGGACGCTGCTTGGCTGCGTTACCAGGGGAAGGCGGGCCAGTACCTCTCGCTCGGCGCCATGTTCGGTCTCCTGGCCGGTGGTGCGACGCTGTTCATCGCGCTGGCCTTCCCCGGCCTGGCTGCCACCGGCAACGCGCAGACCTTCACCTTCGCGGTCTCCGCGGTCTGCGTCATGTTCCTGATCCTCGGCGCGCAGATGCCGGTGACCCATCACATCACCATCAGCGCCGGCCTGGCGGCAGTGGCCTTCCTCCCGGTTCTCGCCGACAACCTGGTCGAAGGGCTGTCCGGGACGGATTTCTGGGACAAACTGAGCTCCAACAAGATCTCGCTGGCCTCGTTGTTCGACCCAGGTCACGCCTCCTACGGGATGCTAGGCGAGAACGCCAAGGGTCAGCTCATGATGATGGCCATCGTCGCTCTCCTGGTCTCGGTGGTGGTCGGCATGTTGGCGGCCTGGCTGGCGGAGTTCCAGGCGCGCCTGTTCTACAACAGGGGCAACACGCACTTCGATCCCCCGGCGGCAGCCATCTGGATCGCCAACACCATCATCGTCTCCCTGGCCAACATCGCCGCGCCACTGTTCTAGGAGGAATTCCCGATGCTCCCGACCGAGCTGCACCAGGCCTATGTCTTCGACCTGGACGGAACCATCTATCTGGGTGATCACCTGCTGCCCGGTGCGGCCCGGTTGATCGGGGAACTGCGACGGCGCAGCATCCCGGTGCGTTTCCTGTCGAACAACCCGACGAAGGATCCGCGGCAGTACGTCGAAAAACTGGCCCGGCTAGGGCTACCCACCGACATCTCGGACATCGCGAACACGGTGGTCACCACCACCCGCTGGCTCCAAGAACACCATCCGGATGCCACGCTGTTCGTGGTGGGTGAGGAACCGTTGAAACGGGCCCTTACCGAGGCCGGATTCCGGTTGAGCGACGATCCCGAACGCATCGACATCGTCATCGCCTCCTACGACCGCACCTTCGACTACTCCAAGCTCCAGATCGCCTTCGACGCGATCTGGTTCCACCGGCGCGCCATTCTCATCCAGACCAACCCGGACCGGTTCTGCCCGTTCCCGGGCGGCCGCGGGGAACCGGACTGCGCCGCGATCACCGCAGCCATCGAGGCCTGCACGGGCGTGAAGTCGGTGGCGAACCTGGGCAAACCCTCTCACATCATGCTGGAGGAGGCTCTCCAAGGTCTCGACGTGGATCCCGCCGCCTGCGTCATGGTCGGCGACCGCCTCCACACCGACATCCAGATGGCCCTCGACACCGGCATGGCCTCCTGCCCGGTGCTCACGGGCGAAACGACCCCCGACGACGTCGCAGCCCTCGACGAGAACCACCAACCCACCTATGTACTCGACCGCGTCGACCGACTCATCCCCCAGCGCCTGTGGGACGAGCTCGGTTGGACCGAAACGAACTGGAAGGACCACTGATGACCGACAACACCTATCTCCTCGGCATTGACTTCGGCACCGAGAGCG
>JABCNW020000244.1 GCA_013333945.2 Propionibacterium sp. | reverse complement strand
GCGCGTTCGGTCTCCGGCAGCTCCACCGGCACCTGGAACGGCTTCAGGCGGTGGTTCGGGACGGGGTAGAACATCCCGGATCCGACCTGGTACTCCTCCTTCAGCGCCTTCGCCAGGCCGTCGCGGTCCTCAGGGACGCGAATCGTGTACTGGTGGTACACGTGGACGGCGCCGTCGGCGACCGGCGGCGGGGTGACGCCTTCCAGGTTCGCCGACAGGAACGCGGCATTCTCCTGGCGGGTCTTCGTCCAGGCATCGACCTTGGTCAGCTGCACCCGACCGATGGCGGCGTGGATGTCGGTCATGCGGTTGTTCAGGCCGACGACCTCGTTGTGGTACTGCTGCAGCATCCCCTGGTTGCGGTACAGGCGGACGTTGCGTTCGATGGTGGCGTCGGCACACGAAACCATGCCGCCCTCACCGGAGGTCATGTTCTTGGTGGGGTACAGCGAGAACATCGCGAACTCGCCGAAGGCACCGACCGGGGTGCCGTTCAGCGAGGCGCCGTGCGCCTGGGCGGCGTCCTCGAACACCAGCAGCGAGTGCGAGTCGGCGATGGTGCGCAGCGTGTCCATCTTGGCGGGGTGGCCGTACAGGTGAACCGGCATGATCGCCTTGGTGCGCTCCGTGATGGAGGCCTCCACGGAGGCGGGGTCGAGGGTGAAGTCGTCGGCGGAGATGTCGGCGAACACCGGGGTGGCCCCGGTCAGGGCAACGGAGTTGGCCGTGGCAGCGAAGGTGAACGACGGCACGATCACCTCGTCGCCTGCGCCAATCCCGCAGGACAACAGACCGAGGTGCAGACCGGAGGTGCCGGAGTTGACCGCGACGCAGGCGCGACCGAGCTTGAAGTGCTCGGAGAACTCGGTCTCGAAGGCCGCCACCTCGGGCCCCTGGGCGATCATGCCGGAACGCAGCACCCGGTCGACGGCAGCGCGTTCCTCATCGCCGATGATCGGCTTTGCGGGGGGAATGAAGGACTGGGTCATCAGGCTTCCTTTACGAGGTTGAGGGTCTCGCCCACCTGTTCGAACTCGTCGCCGGTGTGCGGGTCACGGAATGTGTTGGGACCGGTTTCCTCAAGGGGAAAACCGGAACGACCCACCCATTTGATGCGCCGGGCCGGCACTCCGGCCACCAGCGCGTAGGCGGGAACGTCACGGGTGACGACGGAGCCGGCGGCCACCGTCGCCCACTCGCCGATCGTGACGGGGGCAACGCACACGGCGCGCGCACCCACAGAGCTGCCGCGCTTGAGGGTCACCCCGACCGGTTCCCAGTCGTGGGCGCTCTTCGAGGTGCCGTCAGGATTGACGGCGCGCGGGAAGGTGTCGTTGGTGAGCACCGCGGCGGGGCCAATGAAGACCCCGTCCTCCAGGTGCGCGGGTTCGTAGACGAGGGCGTAGTTCTGAATCTTGCAGTTGTCCCCAACGTGGACGCCACTGCCGATGTAGGCTCCCCGCCCCACGATCACGTTCTCACCGATCTCGGCGCCGCCTCGCACCTGGGCGAGATGCCAGATCGACGAGCCGTCGCCGATCTGAATGCCGTCATCCAGGTCCGCCGACGGAAGAATGCGGGGTTCAGCCATGGGGTCCGCCTCTCAATCGCTTGGTTCCGGGTTGCAGTCTAGCCCCAGGATCGCTTCCCGATAACCATGTGAACAGCGCCGAAAAGGCATGTGCCGATACGCGACGCGCACTACCGGAAACCGACCCGGTGTCCCCATCCGGGTCGGGCGGCCCCTCGATAAGGTGCGCAACAGCGCCTCGCCCGTAGGATCGTCGCAGAAGGAGATCCCCGACGAGGAGACAGCAATGGACGACAGAATCGAGACCCCGGCGTTCGTGGTGGACGAGAGCCTGCTCACACGACAGGTGGATTCGTTCCGCGACGCCCTCGACCGCGGCTGGCCCGGGGCCGTCCTGTCGTACTCGGTGAAGACGAACTCGCTGCCGTGGCTGGTGGCGTGGATGGGGCGCAACGGGGTGCCCGCCGAGGTGGTCTCCGAGGAGGAATGGCAGCTGGCTCTGCGCGTCGGACACGACCCCGCCGAGGTGATCGTCAACGGACCCGTCAAGACCCCGGAGCTGCTCACACAGGCCTTCGACGCGGGGGCGATGGTCAACCTCGACTCGCGGCGCGAACTGCGGTGGGTGGCCGAGCGAGCCGCCGCGGGCAAACGCGTCGACTCGGTGGGGTTGCGCGTCAACTGGGACGTGAACCGCGACGCCCCCGACCACACCGCCAGCGGATCGGCGGGGCTGCGTTTCGGTTTCCACGCCGACAATGGCGACCTCGATTCCGCGATCGCCGAGATGCGCGCCGCAGGGGTGCGGATCGCGGGTCTGCACCTGCACGTCACATCGCTGACGCGAGCGCTCGACACTTACGTCTCCGCCGGTCGCACCGCCCGCAGGATCATCGCGGAACACGACCTGGACCTCGACTGGATCGACTTGGGGGGCGGGTTTTTCGGGGGCGACTCGGAGCGTTTCCCGACCCCCGACCAATACGTCACCGCCATCCGCGACGCCCTGGGAGATGCCGTCGATCCGGCCCGGACCCGGCTGATCATCGAACCCGGCGCAGCCCTGGTCGCGGTGCCCTTCGAGCTGCACACCAGCGTCATCGACACCAAGCCGGTACAAGACCACATCATCGTCGTCACCGACGGGTCGCGCACCAACCTCGACCCGTTCCTGCGCAAATCGGCCTACGAGCACACCGTCCACAGCGACGGCGAACCGTGCTCTACTCCGCAGATCATCTCCGGGTTCACCTGCCTCGACAACGACCGGCTCATGACCCTCACCGATGCCCCGCGACTGCGGGAGGGAGACCGGATCGTCTACCACAAGGTGGGCTCCTACACGATGACCTTCAATCCGTTGTTCATCCAGTACCTGCCGCGGGTCTATGCTCGGCACGCCGATTCCTCGCTGAGTGTCGTCAGACAGCGCTGGGGGGTCGATGAATACCTGGCCGGCAACACCTGGCAGTGATCCGGAGACGAAAACGAAGGGAAACCGGGGCATGAACGTCCTCATCCTCACCGCGGGCAGCCGCGTCCAGACCGTTACGTATTTCAAGCGCGCCCTGGCGGGTCGCGGTCGCGTCATCACCACCGACGCCTCCGAGCTCGCACCCGCGCTGTACGCGGCGGACGGCCATCACGTCGTGCCGCTGATCAACGCCCCCGACTACCTGCCCACCATCCTGCGCATCTGCCGTGACGAGGAAATCTCGGTGGCGTTGTCGCTGCTGGATCCGGAGCTGAGCCTCCTGGCGAAACACGTCGACGAGTTCGAAGCGATCGGCACGAAGGTGATGATCTCCCCCGCCGAGGTGGTGGAGCGGGCCTTCGACAAGTGGGTGATGTACCAGTGGTTGACGGCGGAGGGCTTGCCGACCCCGCGGTCCTGGATCGACCTCGAAGCCTGCCACGCGGACCTCGACGCGGGGGTGGCGCAGTTCCCGCTGTTCGTGAAGTCGCGGACAGGGTCGGCCTCCGCGGGGATCGCGCGGATCGATTCGCGAACCGATCTGGACGCGGCCTTCGCCGCCACGCCGGGGCTGATCATCCAGGAGTTCCTGCCGGTCGAGCCGGTGGATGTGGACGTCTACGTCGACATGATCTCCGGCAACGTGGCGGCCATGTTCGCGAAGAAGAAGCTGCGGATGCGGGCAGGCACCGCCGACAAGTCGGTGTCGTTCAAAAACGACTCCCTGTTCGCACTCGTGGAGGATTTCGTGACGCGCTGCGGTTTCCGCGGCACCATCGACGTGGACCTGTGCTCCACCCCCGAGGGCTGGTCGATCCTGGAGGTCAATCCGCGTTTCGGCGGCGTCTACCCGCACGCCTACGAGTGCGGCGTCGACTTCCCCTCGCTGCTGCTGAACAACGTCGCAGGCAAGGCCAATGAGCCGCGCATCGGCGACTACGAATCCGACTGGGCGATGCTCGGCTACGACGGCGTCATCATGCACCGCATCGAGGGCCTCTCGGAGCGTTGAGCCGCCCCGGGCCGGCGGGCAGCCCCCTTCCCCACCCCCGACGACACCGGAAGAGTGGGGATAGGGTGGCTTTCATGCGGAATCTCAATGTGGCGGAGCTGGCGGCCAAGGTCGTCGAAGGGTCCAGGGGCCATGTGGCGAGGGCCATCACCCTGGTGGAATCGACCAAACCCGAACACCGGGCGCAGGCCCACGAGCTGCTGCAGTTGATCAATCCGCACACCGGAAAGGCCTTCCGGGTCGGCATCTCGGGGGTTCCCGGGGCCGGCAAGTCGACTTTCATCAACGCCATGGGTATCAAACTGATCGAGGAGCATCACCACCAGGTGGCGGTGCTCGCCGTCGATCCGTCGTCGACCCGCACCGGCGGTTCCATCCTCGGCGACCGCACCCGCATGGGCGATCTCGCTATGCGGGATGAGGCGTTCATCCGCCCCTCACCATCAGCCGGGCATCTGGGCGGTGTGGCCCGAGCCACCCGCGAGTCGATGCTGGTGCTGGAGGCCGCCGGCTACGACGTCGTGCTGGTCGAGACCGTGGGTGTGGGACAGTCGGAGGTGGCTGTCGCAGGCATGGTCGACACCTTCTTGTTCCTGCACGTCGCCCGCACCGGAGACCAGCTGCAGGGCATCAAACGCGGCATCCTGGAACTGGCCGACGTGATCTCCATCACCAAGGCCGATGGCGACAACGAGGGGGAGGCCCGGGTTTCGGCGCGCGAACTCAGCATCGCCATGAAACTCATCTCCAGCGACGAGTCGAGGCGACGCCCCCCCGTGCTGACCTGTTCCTCCTACACCGGGGCCGGTCTCGACGACGTGTGGGAGGCGGTCACGAAGCATCGCGCCGACCTGGAGAAGGCCGGGGAACTCGTCGGCAGGCGCCAGTCCCAGCAACGCGCCTGGCTGTGGAACATGGTGGAGCAGGAGATCATCCAGTCGCTTCGCACCTCCCCCGAGGTTCGCGAGGTCGCTGCCCGCGTCGAGGCGGATCTCGCGGCCGAGAAAATCAGCGCTGTCGAGGGATCCACCGACATCCTCAAGACCTTCGCCCGCACCTTCGGCCACCCCGCCACTGACGCGACCGCCGGGTGAGGGTCGGTGAGACCCCGGCTCCGGGACCCCATGGGCGAACGGGTGGGTCCTCACCGGCCTGCATAAACCGGTCGCGCGGTCGTCCCGCAGTATTCCGGGGCCGTTTCACAGCCCAGGGACAGGCGAGTCAGGTGACCACGATTGGCCTGTCCTCTAAGCTGGTCCCGTTGAGAGGAGGGTGAATGGGCGTGTTCGACCGCGCTGAGAAGAGGATCGGCGCTGCCGTGGACAAGGTTTTCGCCCGCGCCTTCAAAGGCGACGTGCAGCCCGTCGAGATCGCTGCGGGCATTCAGCGGGAACTGGACTCCGAGGCCAAACTCCTCAGCCGCGACAAGCGGCTGGTGCCGAACGTGTTCACGGTCTCCCTCTCCCCCCACGACTACAACAGGTTGTTTCCCTACACCAAGACCCTCAACTCGGAGATCATCCCGGAACTCAGGGCACACGCGGCGGAACGTTCCTACGTGTTCAACGGCTCCATCCAGATCCTCTACATGCTGGAACAGTCACTGCCCACGGGACAGTTCCGGGTGACCAGCCAGGCCGTCGCGACAGCCCCCGATCAGCCTCCGGCACCCAGACCGCGGGCATCACAGCAGCTGGTCCTGGAGGTCGCCGGGGTGCGGCACCCGCTGGTGCCCCCGGGCCTGGTGATTGGTCGCGGCTCGAACGCGGACCTACGCGTCAACGACCCCGGGGTGTCGCGCCGCCACGCCATGATCTCGGTCTCCGGACCGCTGGAGAACCGCACCATCCGCATCGAGGATCTCGGCTCCACCAACGGCATCGTCGTTGATGGGTCCCGGGTGCAGGCCGCCCAGCTCAGGGACGGCTCCCGCATCGAGATCGGCAACACGAGGATGCTGGTGCATTCGCCGTCGGAGGCGTGAGCCCATGTCCGATCTCGTCGCAGCGGCGATCAAGATTGTCTTTCTCGCCCTGCTCTGGTTGTTCATCGGCATCCTCGCCGACGTGATCCGCAAGGACATGTTCGGTCGGAAGGTGTCGGCCTCCGACCTGCCTGCCACCGAACAGGCCCCGACGAGACGCGGCAGAGGGAAGCGCCAACCCACCCGGTTCGCCATCACCCAGGGCGCCCAGCAGGGTCTTTCGATTCCTCTGGAGCCGACCATCAACCTGGGTCGCACATCCGATTCCACCATCCTCCTCGACGACGACTACGCCTCCTCCCGTCACGCGCAGCTCGTCCAGCGTGACCCGGAAACCTGGGTGGTGACCGATCTCGGATCCACCAACGGCACCTATGTGAACGGCAAACGCATCACCGAGCCCACCCCGATGGGGGTCAACGACATCCTCCGCATCGGTCGCACCATGATGAAGCTGGAGGTGTGAGGCCGATGTTCTCCCTCGACTTCCGCATCCACTCCGAGGTGGGACGGGTCCGCAAAAACAACCAGGACGCCGCCTTCGCCAGCCCGCACATGCTGGTCGTCGCCGACGGCATGGGTGGCGCGGCTGCCGGAGACCTGGCCTCCGCCGTCGCGGTCGCGGAGGCCCATGACGGAAATCGTCGCCTCGATGACGAGCACCTGCTCGAACACATGGCGGGCATCGTGCAACGCGCCAACGACAAGCTCGCCGACCTGATCGAGAACGACCCGGAACTCGACGGAATGGGCACCACCTTCTCGGGTGCCGCCTTCTCGGGCACGTTGCTAGGTATCGCACACATCGGCGACTCACGCGCCTACCTGCTGCGCGACGGCGAGCTGCGACAGCTCACCCACGACCACTCGTGGGTGCAGTCGCTCATCGACGAAGGTCGCATCACGCCAGAGCAGGCTGCCACCCACCCGCACCGGTCGCTGATCCTGAAGGTCCTCAACGGGGCCGGGGACACGGACCCGGATTTCTTCGAACTGCACGTGCGCAAGGGCGACCGGCTGCTGTTTTGCTCCGATGGCTTGTCCGGCCTGACGACCCAAGACGAGCTGCACGAGCTGATGGGTCTCGACGACCTCGACGAGTGCGTCACCCAGCTGGCGGCCCTGGCGAACGAACACGGCGGCCACGACAACATCTCCTTGGTGCTGGCGAATGTGGTGCCGCAAGACGATGAACTCGACGCCGCTGAACCGCAGCTGGCCGGTTCCGCCCTGGAGCGCGAGATCCCCACCATCACCCACGACGAGCAGGGCCCGGGCTATCCCGAACCGGATCCCGAACCCATCGAGGATCCCGACCACGACTCGACGGAGAGGGCACGCTACGCACCGCAGGAGAACAAGAACAAGCGCCGCTGGCCCACGACGATGATCGCGATCCTGGCGTGCCTGGCCGTGCTGGGAGCGGCCTTTTGGGGGGTGCGGATGTACAGCACCTCCCGGTATTTCATCGCCTCCGCCGACGGGAGGGTCGGGATCTACAACGGCATCCCAGGATCGCTGCTCGGCTACAAGATGAACACCTTGGTGGAGCGCCGCACAACCCGGATCGCGGATCTTCCGATGTTCTTCCAACGCCAGGTGGCCAATACGATCGGTTTTTCCGACCTCACCTCCGCCAACGAGACGGCCAACGCTCTCGACGGGTATGCGAGCCGCTGCCGCGACGCACGTCAGAAGCGCCTCGGGCCCGTCGCGAACCCGGGTGAGCCTCAGCCAAGCGAACCAGCAGGTCCGGGCCTCCCCACGAACACCACCAGCACGCCCCTGCCATCCAGCCCCTCTGGACAGTCGAACTATCCGACGCTACTCGCCCCGATAAGCCCGACGGCCGCCGAGGAAGCGGACCCGGAGGCCTGCTGATGTCGGTCATGCAGCAGCCCTCGGCAACGGGCGAGTACATCATCTACCGGCAACGACGTGGCGTGGAGTTGGTACTGACCCTCATCGCGTGCACGTTCGGCGTGGTGGGGTGGGTTGTCTCCTACCTGAGCCTGAGGGGCACACCCCCGGACAACCTGATACCTGGCACCCTCATCTGGTTCGGCATGGCACTGGCTGCACACTTCGTCATCAGGTGGCGTGTTCCCTACGCGGACCCGGTGATCCTGCCCATCGTTTTCCTGCTCAACGGGCTCGGGCTGGCCATGATCGCGCGCCTCGACAACGCCAAGAACACACACGCCGCCACGAACCAGCTGCTCTGGACGGGGCTCGGTATCCTGCTGTTCGCCGCTGTCGTGATCTGGCTGCGCGATCACCGCCGGCTCCAGCGTTTCCCCTACCTGCTGTTCTTGGCAGGCATGGTGCTGCTGCTGCTGCCGCTCATGCCGGGGGTCGGTCGCGAACTCAACGGTGCGCGAATCTGGATTGGGCTCGGCCCGTTCAGTTTTCAGCCCGCCGAGGTGGCCAAGATCCTCCTGGCCCTGGCCTTCGCGGCCTATTTCTACGAGAAACGCGACCTGCTGGCGCTGGCCGGCAGGCGCATCCTCGGGCTCGAGTTCCCCCGAGCCCGCGATCTGGGTCCCATCGTGGTGATGTGGTTCCTCTCGCTGGGCATCATGGTTTTCCAAAACGACCTCGGCACCGCCCTGCTGTTCTTCGGTTTGTTCACCTTCATGATTTACGTCGCGACGCAGCGCCCGGCCTGGCCGATCCTC
>JABCNW020000243.1 GCA_013333945.2 Propionibacterium sp. | reverse complement strand
GGACAGTCCTGCTGTCCTTCCGGGCAGTTTTCTTCATGCGCCGGCGAACCGGACATGCCTGTCGTACGCTGAGAGGGTCGAGCCAGCGCGAGTGATGCAAGGAAGGGGTGCTTGGAGAAAATGAACATCAGAGTTCTAGTGGTCGATGATGACCTGTTCGTGCGGCAGAGTCTCCAGAAAATGCTCTCACGCACTCCGGGAATCAGCACAGTAGGATTCGCCGAGAACGGCACCCAGGCGCTTGAAATTTTTACCTCCGAGGCGGTCGACCTGGTCCTCATGGATGTTCAGTTGCCGGACATGGATGGCGTGAGTACCGCTGCCGAGATTCACGCCCTGGAACCAGAGGCTCGCGTGTTGATGTTCAGCTCGCGCTGCGACCAGAACAGTCTGAGAAAAGCGATCGGGGCGGGCGCCTCCGGATATCTTCTCAAGGACGCGGAGCCGGGTGCGCTGATCAGTGCCATTCACGCTGCTGCTTCAGGCCTCTTTGTGTTCTCGGAAATCATTCTCGAAATGCTCTTCGATAACCATCCCGCCGAGCCGTCACAGGTCGACGACTTGACCTCTGGGGAGCAGGATGCGCTGCATTTGCTGTCCTTGGGGAAATCCAATCGTGAGATCGCGGAGGCGTTGCACCTCTCGGAATCTTCGATCAAGGCGAGGCTCTCGTCTGCCGCGTCGAAACTTGGCAGCTCTTCCCGCACGGGAACCGTTGCCCGCGCCAAGGATCTCGGAATTGTCTGACCCACGGCACCCCTCCCAGCATCCTCGCAGTGACACGCGGACGGGTAACGGCGCGCACCGCAGTGGCGGCAGATTCGGCACCAGCTCTGTGCTCAACAACGATGATTTCGTCATCCTGCCACCCGACCACCCAACAGTCGTCGGTTTTCGTGTCCTCATCGACACCCACAGAACGGAGATCCCGGGCATCGATCAGGAAACCCCATGGTCGGAAGCATCGCTTCTGGCAGCGGAACAAGCGTATGTACAGTTTTCGGACACCGAAGCGGAGCGGACAAGAACGCTCTACAAAGCTTTTCTCGGTGAAGGTCTGGTAAGGCTGTACGGCGGAAGCTGGGTGAGGCTCAGAGCCCACGCTAGAAGCGGTGAGCCATCATATGGATACGGAATTCACCACGACATCACCGACCACATCGACGTGGTGACGAGCCTCCCGCCGCTAGCGCGACGTCTGGGAACAGGATCACACTGGGCCACAATCTACGCATCGACGGCCACAATGCTGGACCTGGCCCTCACGTCCCGCGCGCCCGAGGCGTAGAACCGCTTTCCCGATCACCGCAACCGTCGGCGCGACCACGGCACCGAGCCCCAGGACGAGGCGGCGTAGGCCGCACAACACCCCGGCCACCCAGCTCCCCGGCAACCAAAAACCCTCCAGGAGGAACTCCCGGAGGGCGGCACCCACATTCACGTGGGTGATGTTTCGTGTAAGTCGCTTGTGGTGGCCCTGGCTCAATACACCCCCAACACCCCCGTTGAGCTTCGTCCGCCTGCCGCTCGACTCACTGGCAGGCCCGCCATCACGAAACGTCGCGCGACCAAACGTGTCCGCCAACGCGTGGTGGAGCTGTACCAGTCGGGACGCTCAGCCCGCTACGTGGCGGGCGAGGTTGGCGTCAGCCGCACCACGGTGCTGAACATTCTGATCCAGTCTGGAGTTGAGCGCAGACCTGTAGGCCCTGTGCCGCGAGCTATTTGATTTCTAATCAACGCCGCACCACATTTCCTTGTGGATATCACGCATCACGGAGCATGAATCCCACCAAGCCACTTGCTCTATAGCTCCAGGGACGGGTGGCTTCTGGCAACCTCAGTCCACCAACTCCCCCACTCTCACCTCCAAGGTCTCAGCAAGGGCCAAGAGGGTGCGCAGCCGCGGGTTCATGGGTGGGCCGGGTTTGGATTCGCCCTTCTCGAACTTCTGGTAGGTGAACGTCGAGATGCCAGCAGCGTGAGCAACAGCTTCTTGGCTCATACCCTTGGCCAAGCGCGCCCGCTGGAGCTTGACTCCGAGAGCGCGGGCGAACTCCCACCAATCCGCGTCGGTCCGGTCGGGTCCACCCATGCACCCCAGCGTTCCCGCGTCCCAGCCTTGCTGCCACCATACATGTATGGCAATATTTGGAGGACAAGGTCAATACCGCCGAGACCGAACCCCACCGAGACGGAAGGAGACCACCATGGGTGGCGACTGAGTAATCCACTGTGACCGCGCAAGACGCGCCCTGAGCGCACAAGTCGCCCGCTATGCCGCTTGGCGGTGGCGGGCGTCCCTCTTGATCTTCGACGCAGGATGCACGTCGCCTTTGCGCGCTGGGTTAGCGTGGGCAATCGACACGGAACGTTTCGGTGCCTCGGGGTGTGAGGCTGCGACTACAGCTTGTGGCCTGGCGATCGAGTCTTCGTCCGCCAACGTCCAGGCAAACACCAAGCCCGCGCGCGGGAACAGCCAGCCGTCGTAGCGGTAGCGGAGCGCTGAAGCATCAGCTTCCTCAGATACCCGACCTCCATCGCCGCGGGACGCAAAGTCCATGACTCGCATGGCAGCGACTACTGACGGGTCATACTTCATCTCAACCTCAAGCCCCTTCGTTGGCCGGTCAATGTCGATATGGACAAGTCGTCCGTCGCGCGGCGTCTTGGTCTTGAACGTGAACGACACCACCACTGAGTCACCCTGACGGACCCGCTCTTCACCAAGGTCCACCACATAGACCTGCGAGACATCATCCGTTTGCCGCTCGAAGGGCAACTCCACGCCATCGACGGTGAATTGGGTCAGACTGAACACTTCAGGATCGTTCACCTTGAACCCAGGAGAAGGTCGGCGGAACCACACGCTCGTCTCCCCGCGCTCAGCCACCATCTGGTCATATCGCTGCCGGTCTGAGACCACAGCAAACTTCCGGAAGCGATGCTTGGGCACCACCGTGTATTCCCAGCGGACGAGTAAGTCAAAGAATGGGTTAGGAGCTACGCTCCTAACCCTAGGTATACCTAGGGTCGCGTCGACTCGTGCATCATACCAGCGTTCCTCAGCCGTGATCGCCTGGTGCTTGATATCCCCATAGACTTCCCGCCCGAAGGCCGCATCACCAAAGCGCATACCCAAGCTATTGACCGCCAACTCATCCAACAGCCGGGGCGTGGCAATCCGCTCCAGATCGTCAGTGTTGAACCGAAACCCCTCGATCGCCGCATCCCGCATCGCCGGCGCCTCATCGTGAATGATCTGGCGGAACTGGCGAGTGGTGGCGGCTTCCTGATCTTTGCGGAATGAGTACTCAAACAGCGTACCCAGCAGCCCGGCACCAAACAGGGTGCCGCCCAGCTCCCCAAGCGGCAAAGCATGGAGCCACGACCAATTGCCGAGATTGAGGCCAGAAAGCCAGCCGTTCAGCATGATGAGGAGCACACCGGCCAACGTCAGGGCTGTTGCCAGCAGCGCCGCTTTGGTTTTGCGGAGACGAGCGTGAAGCGATGGCTTGTCAGGATTTGGGTGCGGCATTGCTGGGTATGATTATATCGCAAAATGCCGCGAGTAACTAGAGCCAGATACCGCCAATTAATGAGGCTTATTCATAGGGGTGTTTTGATTTTCCTCAGCTAGCGCTTTGTCCCGAGGGGGATGCAAGGGCGGCTTGCCCGATCTGAGACAATTCAAGGT
>JABCNW020000242.1 GCA_013333945.2 Propionibacterium sp. | reverse complement strand
GAATCTGCGCTCCTGACCGAACCGGACATCACATCCTTGGCAGCCGGGATGAGGAGACTCGCCGATCCCGGACGGCGCGCCGCGATGCGTACCGCTTCCCGGGGCCTGCTCGAAGAACTTACCCCGCGGCATACCGCCGAGGCATATGTTTCCATTTATGAGGAACTGATCGGAGCCATGAGTGCCTGAACTTGTTTTCCACACTGGCCCTATGGACTGCGGAAAGTCGACTCTTGCCCTGCAGTTCGACCACACCCAGTCCACGCACGGCAGACAGGGACGGATCTTCACGTCCCAGGACCGTTCGGGCGCGGCGCGTGTCTCCTCCCGGCTGGGGCTCGAAGCGCCAGCCACTGAGGTTGACGAGGGATTCGACTTCTGGCCCCATGTCATATCCCAGCTGGTGGCAGGCAAACGAGTGGATTATCTCGTCTGCGACGAAGCGCAGTTCTACACAGGAGAGCAGGTGGAGCAGCTTGCTCGGATCGTAGATGAACTACAGATCGATGTCTATACCTTCGGGATCCTTGCGGACTTCAGAACCAGGTTGTTTCCCGGATCACAACGGTTGGTAGAACTGGCCGACCGCGTGGAAACCCTTCCAATGGGACCGCTGTGCTGGTGTGGAGAAAAGGGAACTCACAATGCCCGAACCATTGATGGTCTGATGGTCACGGAGGGCTTCCAGGTGGTAGTGGGCGACACCGGATCGGGAGAGATCTGCTATGAAGTGTTGTGCAGGGCCCATCACCGGCGAGGCATGACAGCGACCAGAGCTCGTGCCACCTTGGGGGAGGACCCACTTCCTTTTGGGGATTGAAAGGGGCCTTGACAACGTGGCCGAGAAGCGTGGCGGACGACGGACAATACAGGTCCCTTCGCCTAGGAGAGTGGAGTGATCGGCTGGTGACAGTCCACACAGATCCTCGACCTCAGGAAGAAATCAGTGGGCTGGGCCGCCGAACATAATTTCGTCCCAGCTCGGGACACGAGCTCTGCGTCGATGCCGTGACCTGGGTTGCGGAGAGGTGTCCTCGGTATCGATCAGTGAGTCCTGTGGTGACCCGATGAGGGAAGTTTCGACGGTTTCGGTGATGTCTACCTCAGGTATTCCTGCGAAATCATCGATGACCTCCGTCTCCTCGAAGTCTTCTTCGAGCGAGGTATGTTCTGCGCCTTCCTGGGCTGCTTCCTCCGCTGGATCTTCGTCGAGACCGACGTAGATCCGTACTGAGTCCTCGCTCACACCGCTCAACATGTCATAGAGGTCGTCGAGTTCGGACGTTGCGGGCCCTTCATCGAAGCTGTCGGTGGGAACATCGTCTCCCGGGAGGGCCGGAGGCAAGATGGGTTGTGTGGTTGCACGAACCAGAGCGAACTCGTCGTCGAAGTCGACGGTGTTCTCGTTGTCGGGATCCTTGCTGCCTGGTATCTCCTCACCGATCATCCATCGAGCATCTGGGTTGTCGGCAATGGTGAAACGACCCCGGGGATCGAAGATGAACTCTGCTCGGCGCTCGTGGCTCGCCAGCACGCCCACCAATCTCCACTTACGGTCGGGCTCCCGCCATGAATCCCAGGAGATGCCTTCCGAATCGATACCTCGGGCTTGGAGACGAGTTGAGATCAGTTCTTGAAGGCGTCGATGGCCTGATCCATCTCCGCGGCGTCTGACTGCACACTCCAAGGCAGTGTTCGTCATGTGCTCGCGTTCCGCCAGCACGGGAAGGGCAAACCCTTCGATCCGTTCCGGTTCCACTCCGGCTTCCGTGGCCACCTCAGTGAGCGTGGCCCCTCCACGGATGCGGGACTGGATCTCCCGCGGGCTCAGTGCGCTGTCCATGCAAACTCCCCTGTGTGTCTGGTTGAACAACCTACCAGCCGACACCGCCGGAACCTGGGACTTGCGCCACGCTCAGGATGTGGTACACATAGCCCCGATCAATTTCGGGACGAACCGACGGCGAGACTAGGAGGGATCACGGACATGGCCACCGACTACGACGCACCGCGTAAGAGCGACGAGGAGATGAGTGAGGATTCACTCGAGGAGCTCAAGACGCGCCGCAATGACAAGAATTCCGGCAAGGTCGACGAGGACGAGGTCGAGGCAGCGGAATCATTCGAACTACCGGGTGCCGATCTCTCTCATGAAGAGCTTACGGTACGTGTACTGCCCCGGCAGTCGAATGAATTTACCTGTGCTTCGTGCTTCTTGGTCAAGTCCCAGAGCCAGCTGGCAGAGACCAAGGGTGAGCTCAAGTATTGCGTCGACTGCGTCTGAGCGAGTTCACAGATCCATCTTGTTACGCAGCTGGCCGGGGCTCTTGCGGCCAGTGTTCGAGAACCAGCGGCGGTGCATGTAGCGATTCATCGTGAGTTGGGCCATGCCCACTCCCAGCCCGCTGCACAGGGCCCAGATGAGCGCTTGAGTCAGTGGCGTGTCGGGGGCGTTCGGATCCGGGGGGACGTCGCCGGTGGCAGTTTCCCATGCTTTCGTGATCAGTTTCTGGGTGAGAAGAGTCGTGGCCGCTCCGAGCGCGCCTGCGTAGATCTTCCACAAAATCTTTTCCTCAACTGCCATGGCAGGGTCCTTTCGGTGTTTCCAGAGGATCCCATTATCTCGCGACTCCCGGTTGGGCTGCAGCCGCGCTAGATTGGACGGGTGTGCGAAATTCCTGTGGTTGGGGCTGCTGCTGAGTTCCTGCCTCGTTATGCCAGAGCCGGAGACGCGGGCGCCGACCTGCGCATCACCGAGACCGTGACTCTGCAACCGGGAGAACGACTACCCGTCGGCACCGGGGTGCGCCTCGCCCTTCCGCCGGGCACAGTGGGAATGGTGACGCCCCGTTCCGGGCGCGCGGCGCGCCAAGGTCTCGGGATCGTGAACAGTCCCGGCATCATCGATTCCGGTTATCGTGGAGAGATCCGTATCTGCCTGATCAACCTTGACACGACGAAGGCCGTGGAGCTTCAAGCGGGAGAGCGAGTTGCCCAGCTGGTCATCGTGCCTTTCATCTCCGCCCAGTTCACTCCGGTCGCTGAACTCGACGCGACGGAGCGCGGTCAAGGCGGTTATGGTTCAACCGGACAACAGTGAAATCACAAGGGAGCAGTATGAGATCCGCTGACGAGGAGACGGTCGAGGAGATTGAGGACGATGAGGAAATCGTCGAGGAAAAGACCGATGAGGAGAAGTGGGCCGAGATCGACGAGATGTTCGACCGCGACGAGGGGCCTTTCGACATCGATGAAGTGGATTTGGAGGGCGATGACGTCCAGCGGATAGATCTGGGGGCTCTCATTGTCACCCCCTTCGAGGAGATGCAGCTGCAGCTGCAGGTGGATGAACCTCGGCAACAGGTCCAGTCCTTCCTGGTGGGAGATGGGGGTTCAGCCATGGAGGTTGCACTGTTCGCTGGCCCGAGACGGACCTCGATGCTCGCGGAAATTCGTGAGGAGATCACGGCGGCCACGGAGAAGGAGGGTGGGGAGGTCACCCTTCTGGAAGGGCCGTTCGGTGTCGAATTGCGCCGTCGCCAACCCGTCACCGATGCCCAGGGCAGGCGTGGCACCCACGTTTCCCGCACGTGGCTGGTCGGGGGGCCCGGGTGGGTGCTCCGCGGGATCGTCTTCGGACGCGCCGCCCTCGAGCCGGAGGATGAGGACGTGAGCATCGCCCTTCTGGAGTGTTTCGGAAATCTCGTGGTCCGCAGGGGGACTTCCCCAGCCGCTCCGGGCAGCCTCATTCCTCTGACGATCCCGGACCTGGAGCAGAAATGACCAGTGAGCGGCACGGCCTCATGCGTCGGCTGCGGCGGATCTTCTCCCCGGCTGAGGAGCTGGAGGCAGAGGACCTCAAAGCGCGTTCACGCGACTGCGGCGCCAGCCCACTGGCCGAATGCTGTGATCGCGCAAGGGTGAAGATACGGGGCACCATCCGGTGGGTCACCAGCCTCGACATGGGTGGTGTGGAAGCTCTGCTGACAGATGGTACGGGCAGTATCGAATTGAACTGGACCGGTCGCCGTCGCCTGGATTGTATCACTCCCGGGTGCAACCTTGTCGTGCAGGGCCGGATCTCCCCCGGTGAAAACGGGCGCGTCATGTACAACCCTGAGTTCGAGGTCCTCAGCTGACCCTACGGTAAACCACCGATCAGTTGGGTGGGGCGAACAGCGAGCTGAGTTCGCTCTCTGCGTCCTGACTGGCCACGAACAGCATCTCGTCCATGGCTTCAAGGGCACCGTCACGTTCGGGTACCAGTGGGATGCCGTCGCGAATGATTGCCACCAGGACCACCTCGCGGGGTAGTTCCAGATCACGGATTCGGCGGCCGACGAAAGGACTGTGTCGCGGCAACCGGATCTCAGAGAGGTTCGTGGTGGACTTGGTGAAGGTGAACAGCCTCACCAGATCACCGGTTGCGACTGCTTCCTCCACCAAGGCAGACATGATGCGCGGAGTAGAAACCGCGACATCAACTCCCCAGGCCTCGTCGAAGAGCCACTCGTTTCCTGGATGATTGATTCGTGCAACCGTTCGAGGCACCCCGAACTCCGTCTTGGCGAGCAGGGAATGCACCAAGTTCACCTTGTCGTCACCGCTGGCGGCGATCGCGACATCGCAGTTCTCCAGTTCAGCCTCCTCCAGGCTCTGGAGCTCACAGGCGTCCGCCTGGGACCACTCCGCCCCGGGCACGGAGTCGGGGTTTATGGCTGTTGGGTCTTTTTCGATCAGAAGAACCTGATGGCCGTTGCTGATCAGCTCGCGTGCGATGGATCGGCCGACGTTGCCGGCTCCGGCGATGGCTACTCGCATGGCATTTCCTCACAGATCTCAGGAGCGGGTCGGGGGAGTGGCGAACAAGGACTCCACTGCATCGGTTCGTTCGGTCTCACAGGCGACGAAGATCAGGTCCCCGTCCTGGAAAACTGTTTGGGAGTCTGGGACGATGCCGCGTCCCGTACGGGAGACGAACGGGATGGGTGCCTGAGCCGCTGCAGACAGATCCCTGATGCGCCTACCCACCCAGCCCGAATGAACGTAGATCTGAAGCAGGCGCACCGTCCCCGACGGGTCGCGCCACACGGGCTCGCTGCCCTCTGGAAGCAACCTGCGCATCACTTGACCCACGGTCCAGCGAACGGTGGCAACGGTGGGGATGCCCAACCTTTCATAGACGGCGGCCCTGCCTTGGTCGTAGATGCGGGCCACCACATTATCCACCCCATACTGTTCACGAACCACCCTGGCTGCAAGGATGTTCGAGTTGTCACCACTGGAAACGGCCGCGAAACCATCGGCATGACGGATGTCGGCAGCTTCCAGGACCTCCCTGTCGAACCCGACACCGCTGACCGTAATTCCTTGGAAATCAAAACCGAGCCGCTGGAACGAATCCGCGTTGACGTCGATCACCGCAACCGAATGCCCTCGCTTCTCGAGGCCCCGCGCAAGCATGGAACCAACACGACCGCAACCCATGATCACAATGTGCATCTGCGTTTACCTCCTGCTCCAGGGGCTCCCGGACGATCGATCCGACGGTATCGCAATCACTCTGCGATAGGTCTACCGTAGGGCCTCGTGAACATCTATCAGGCGTTGAAGCGCTTGTTCGTCGGTCGCCGCCTGGCGAGCGCCCAGCTGGGAGAGACATTGCTCCCGAAGCGTCTTGCGCTGCCCGTGTTCGCTTCGGACGCTCTGAGTTCGGTTGCCTACGCACCCGACGAGATCCTGATCACCTTGTCTTTGGCAGGTATGACCGGATACCTCTTCTCGTGGCAGATCGGGCTTGCGGTCGGAGCCGTGATCGTTGTGGTTGTGATGTCCTACAGGCAGACTGTCCAGGCCTACCCAACCGGTGGAGGAGACTACGAGGTCGCCGCCGCTAACCTGGGAAGGTACGCCGGACTGCCCGTTGCTTCGGCGTTACTGGTCGACTACGTGTTGACGGTCGCCGTCTCGATTTCCGCCGGTGTGCTCAACGCCAAGGCGATGCTTCCCGGGATACGAGGTTATGAGGTGCCCATCGCAGTCGGGGTGATCGTCGTTCTGACCCTGATGAACCTGCGGGGAGTCAGGGACTCCGGAGGAATCCTGGCCTGGCCAACTTATGTCTTCATGTTCTCGATGCTCGTGATGCTCGCTGTAGGATTCTTCCGGGTCCTGATCCTGGGGCAACCGTTGAGAAGCGAAACCTCGGATCTGACCGTGATCGGCACCCAAGGAACTGACCACACCTTTGGGTGGGTGCTGGTCGCGATCATCACCCGAGCCTTCTCTTCGGGCTGCGCAGCATTAACTGGCGTGGAGGCAGTCGCCAACGGTGTGCCGTCGTTTCGCCCTCCCAAGAGTCGCAATGCCGCATCAGTACTCGGAATGCTCGGGTTGATCGCGGTGACCATGCTCGTCGGGATCGTTCTATTGGCCAACCTGCTCCATGTGCACCTGATCGACGAGCTGACCGGAACCCACTACCTGGCCCCCGATGGTTCGACCATCCATACCGCTGCGGTGACTGTGACAGGGCAACTTGCCCGTGCAGTCTTTGGCGATTGGTTCTTTCCTGGGTTCTACGTGGTCATCATCGCCACCTTGTTGATCCTGTTTTTGGCGGCGAACACTGCTTTCAATGGTTTCCCGAGTCTGGCATCAATCCTTGCTAAGGATGGCTATCTACCTCGGCAGCTCCACACGAGAGGGGACCGTTTGGCCTATTCCAACGGGATTGTGCTGCTGGCAGTGGCAGCCATTCTTCTCGTGTGGGTTTTCAACGCTTCGGTGACCGCCCTGATCCAGCTCTACGTGGTCGGTGTCTTCATTTCCTTCACGGTTGGGCAGATCGGAATGGTATTGCACTGGAACCGTGCGCTTCGTGCCGAGAAGGACCGGGGTGAGCGGCGACGTATGAAACGTTCTCGCGTAATCAACCTCCTCGGCGCGGGAATGACCGCTGTGGTACTCGTTGTTGTGCTCATCTCCAAGTTCACCCACGGCGCTTATCTCGCCCTGGTTGCCATGGGGGTGATGTACCTGCTGATGGTTCTGATTCGAAGGCATTACGACCAGGTCAGGGATGAGCTGGCACTCCGGCCCGAATCTGACCGAGCATTGCCGAGCCGGGTCCGTGCGGTGGTTTTCGTACAGCAGGTTAACCTGACCACCGCGAAAGCCATCGCCTACGCAAAGGCATCTCGTGCGACTTCCTTGATGGGAGTGACGATCTCCGTTGACGACGAGGAGGCGCGCGAGCTCATGAAAGCGTGGCGGAAGGAGGATTTTGGGATTCCGCTGCGTGTGATCGCTTCCCCCTACCGGGAGATCACTCAACCTTTCATCCGGTATGTGGCGGATCTTCGTACCGAGAATCCCCGGGATGTCGTGGCCGTCTACATTCCTGACTACGTGGTGGGAAACTGGTGGGAGCGGCTGCTCCACAACCAGACCACCCTGTTGATCCGCACCAGGTTGCACTACATGAGTGGCGTGATGGTGATATCCGTGCCCTACCAGCTCAGGAGTTCACGGCAGCGTGAGGCCAGGCAGAGCGCGAGATGAAAGCTGAGGTTCAACTCGGACGAGTCGCCCATGGTGGAGTTGTCGTCGGGCGGATCGACGACAAGGTGATTTTCGTCACGGGCGGACTGCCAGGAGAAAGAGTGATAGTCGAGATCACCGAGAAAGGCAGGCGGTTCGATCGAGGGCATGTGGTTCAAGTTCTTGAGGCATCCTCTGAAAGGGTCGAGCCTCCGTGCCCGGTCGCGGGGGAGTGTGGTGGCTGTGATTGGCAGCATGCCAGTCCTGAGCTTCAGCTCGACCTCAAAACGGCTGTCGTCGCGGAGCAACTGTCTCGAATGGCGGGGATCACGTGGACCGGGCGGGTGGAGGCTATTCAACCGATGGTCAACTGGCGTACCCGGATGAGGTACGCGGTCAGCAAAGGTCGGGTTGGGCTACGTGGACGACGATCCCATGAGGTGGTGCCACTACCCGAGACGGGATGCCTCGCGGCTGCTCCCGGCCCTCTTCCAGCACAGTTGAACGAACTCACGGAAGGAGCCGAGTCGCTCAGCGTGGTTCGTGCGGCGAGCGGGGTCAGCGTGCTTGCCGATGGGAAAGTCCTTGTCGGCCGATCTCAGATCCGCGAGAAAGTAGGAAAGTTTTCCTTCAATGTGAAGGTCTCCGGTTTCTGGCAGGTACATCCCAAAGCGGCCGAGACCCTGCTTGACGCAGTCTTGGCAGGACTCAGGCCGAGATCGGGTGATCTGGCGCTCGATCTCTATTGCGGTTCCGGATTGTTTGCCGCTGGGCTGGACCACGCTGGGGCTGAGGTTTTTGGGGTGGAAGTGGACCGAGAGGCCGTTGCGAATGCTCGTATCAATGTGCCTCGAGGGCGGTTCTTGGCGTTGCCATTGGCGAAGGCACTACGCCGGCTTCCGCCCGAGGTTGACCTGGTCGTCCTCGATCCGCCTCGCCGGGGTGCTGGGGCCGCCGTGGTGACGAGGGTAGCGGATCTCGCGCCACGCGCCATCGCCCACGTGGCCTGTGATCCGGCCAGCCTGGCGAGGGATTTAGCGGATTTCGCTACACGGGGCTATGAAGCATGTCAGATTCGCGCCTTCGACCTGTTTCCGATGACTCACCATGTGGAGTGTGTCGCCATCCTGCGGCCCTCTACGAGATCCTAATGTGTTCATGAAAGATTTTTGGGTACAGGGCGTCGCCGTGATATCTTGACGTCAAGATAAATGGCGTGATGTGACGCAAGGAGAGCGATGAGTGTCAACAGTTTCGGGGCCAGGTCATCCCTTGATGTGGATGGCACCACCTACGAGATCTTCCGAATCGATGCGGTTACAGGACACGACAGGCTGCCCTATAGCCTGAAGATCCTGCTCGAGAACCTGCTACGTACGGAGGACGGGGCGAACATCACCGCCGACGACATCCGTGCGCTCGGCAGCTGGGATGCAGGTGCCGAACCGAATCACGAGATTCAGTTCACTCCCGCTCGTGTCGTCATGCAGGATTTCACGGGCGTGCCCTGTGTGGTGGACCTTGCGACTATGCGGGAGGCCGTTGCGAATCTCGGCGGGAATCCCGCAAAGGTGAATCCGCTGGCTCCGGCGGAAATGGTTATTGACCATTCCGTCATAGCCGAGGTATTTGGAACCCCAGACGCCTTCGCTCGGAACACCGAGATAGAGTACCAACGCAACCATGAACGCTATCAGTTCCTGCGCTGGGGTCAGACAGCCTTCGATGATTTCAAGGTGGTTCCCCCGGGAACCGGAATTGTTCATCAGGTCAACATCGAACATCTAGCCCGGGTCGTCTTCCCGCGAGTTGTCGACGGCGTTCTCCAGGCCTATCCCGACACGTGTGTGGGCACTGACTCCCATACCACCATGGTCAACGGCTTGGGCGTGGTCGGCTGGGGTGTCGGCGGTATTGAGGCCGAGGCAGCCATGCTGGGGCAGCCCGTTTCCATGCTTATTCCACGGGTGGTCGGGTTCAAGTTGACGGGCAAGCTCCCCGAAGGAACCACATCCACCGATCTGGTCCTGAGCATCACCGAGATGCTGCGTCAGCATCAAGTGGTGGGGAAGTTCGTTGAATTCTATGGCGAGGGGGTGTCCCAGGTGCCGCTCGCCAATCGCGCCACCATTGGGAATATGAGCCCCGAGTATGGTTCCACGATCGCGGTGTTCCCGATCGATGGGAAAACCATCGACTACCTGCGCCTGACCGGGCGAGACGAAGCCCAGATCGCGCTCGTGGAGGCGTATGCCAGGGCACAGGGACTGTGGCACGAGGACGATCGCGAACCTGTCTACTCCGAATACATCGAACTTGACCTCGGTACCGTAGCGCCGTCCATTGCCGGGCCGAAACGTCCCCAGGACCGCATTCTGCTCACCCGATCCCGTGACAGCTTCCGCGATGTGCTCCCCGCCTACACAAAAACCCCTGAACTCGCGGTACCCGTGGCACTTGCGGATGGCACGTCCTTCGAGCTGAGGAATGGTGCTGTCACTGTTGCCTCCATCACGTCCTGCACCAATACCTCCAACCCGTCCGTGATGCTTGGGGCGGCCCTAGTGGCGAAGAAAGCCGTCGAGCGGGGAATGACCCGTAAACCCTGGGTCAAGACATCGCTGGCGCCTGGGTCCCAAGTGGTCACCGACTACTATGCGAAGTCGGGACTTGGGCAGTATCTCGACGCTATCGGGTTCAACCTTGTCGGTTACGGTTGTGTAACCTGCATCGGTAACACCGGTCCTCTGATTCCCGAGGTTTCCGCTGCCGTTAATGAGCACGACCTAGCCGTTGCGGCGGTGCTTTCCGGTAACCGGAACTTCGAGGGTCGGATCAGTCCGGATGTGAAGATGAACTATCTCGCCAGTCCTATGCTGGTCATCATTTACGCCTTGGCAGGCACCATGGACATCGACCTGTTCAATGACCCCATCGGTCAGGACCGTAATGGGAACGACGTGTTCATGCGGGACTTGTGGCCCACCCAGGCCGAGATTGAGGACGTGATCAACTCATCCATCAGTTCCGAGATGTTCTCATCCCGCTACGCGGATGTGTTCGCTGGAGACGAACGTTGGCGTTCGCTGCCCACCCCGGGTGGGGTGGTCTTCACATGGAATGAGGAATCCACCTATGTTCGCAGAGCCCCTTATTTCGACGGAATGCCCGACGAGCCCATCGCGGTCAAGGACATCGAAGGTGCGCGGGTACTGCTGAAGCTGGGGGATTCCGTCACCACTGATCACATCTCCCCGGCGGGAAGCATCAAAGCCGATTCCCCGGCAGGTGAATACCTTGCTTCCCGTGGAGTGAGCCAGCGCGATTTCAACTCGTATGGTTCCCGGCGTGGGAATCACGAGATCATGATCCGGGGAACCTTCGCCAACATCCGGCTTCGAAACCAGGTGGCCCCCGGAACCGAAGGCGGCTTCACACGCGACTTCACCCTTCCCGGAGGCCGGTGAGAACCGTGTATGACGCAGCCCAGAACTATGCGACCGCAGGGGTTCCGCTGGTGGTTTTGGCAGGTAAGGAGCATGGGTCTGGATCATCCCGAGACTGGGCAGCCAAGGGTACGGCACTGCTTGGGGTGAAGGCCGTGATCGCGGAGAGTTACGAACGGATCCACCGATCCAACTTGATCGGGATGGGAGTCCTCCCGCTCCAGTTTCCCGAAGGGGTCTCGGCCGACTTCCTCGGCCTGACGGGAGAGGAGACCCTCGCCATTTCCGGCATCACCACCCTGAATTCCGGCATCACCCCTCGTACAGTCAGGATCACTGCCACCCGGTCTGACGGGGTGACGACAGGATTCGACGCCATCGTGCGAATCGATACCCCAGGGGAACGTGCCTACTATCTCAACGGCGGCATCATGCACTACGTACTGCGTAACCTGGCGAAAGCCTGACGACGGATCTAAGGGGACCCCTGCCGAGCCCTCACCGAAGGGCCTCGCAGGGGTCCTGTCGCTCCCGGCCGCAGTGGTTCAAGGCCTTGTCGACGCGAAAAAACAGGGGGGTGCTTGCGCACGCTGATCCGAGCCGTACTACTGTCGGTCTCAGGCAAACGCATGGATGCCCGAGGTGGGGCAGCCAAACAATTACGAAGGAGTAACACATGCGTATCGCAGTCCCGACCGAGGTCAAGAACAACGAGTTCCGGGTCGCCATCACCCCCGTTGGTGTCCACGAGCTCGTCAGGAGGGGTCACGAGGTTTACATCCAGAAGGGCGCAGGCGTCGGTTCCTCGATCTCGGATGAGGAATATGTCGCGCAGGGTGCCAAGATCATCAGCAACGCCGCCGACACGTGGGAGGTTGGCGAGATGGTGATCAAGGTGAAAGAGCCGATCTCCAGCGAGTACCAGTACCTGCGTGAGGACTTGACCCTGTTCACCTACCTTCACCTCGCGGCTGATCGTCCCCAGACCGATGCTCTGCTCAAGGCGGGTACCACGTCGATCGCCTACGAGACAGTCCAGTTGCCCTCCGGTGCGTTGCCGCTGCTCTACCCCATGTCCGAGATCGCAGGCTCCTTGGCCCCCCCGGTCGGTGCCCATGCTCTTATGAAGGCCCAGGGCGGACGCGGCGTCCTTATGGGCTGCATCGGTGGCGTTCCCAGCGCCAAGGTTGTAGTTCTTGGTGGCGGTGTCGCAGGCCAGAACGCGGCCAATATCGCCATGGGTCTCGGTGCGGATGTCACGGTTCTCGACACTGACCTCGACAAGCTGCGCAACACCTTCTGGAGGTTCCACAACCAGGTACACGGTGTCGTGAGTTCCGCCCTCACCGTGCAAGAGCACGTCCTCCAGGCCGATCTGGTGGTCGGCACGGTACTCATCCCCGGCGCGAAGGCCCCGAAACTCGTCACCAACGACATGGTCGCCGAGATGAAGCCCGGATCGGTGCTGGTGGATGTCGCCATCGACCAGGGCGGCTGCTTCGAGGATTCCCACCCGACCACCCATGACGATCCGACCTTCCCTGTCCACAACTCGCAGTTCTACTGTGTGGCGAACATGCCGGGCGCGGTGCCGAACACCTCCACCTGGGCGCTCACTAATGCCACCCTTCCCTATGCGGTTCAGCTCGCCGACAAGGGTGCAGCCCAGGCGCTGAAGGACAACCCCGCGTTGGCCAAGGGCCTCAACACGGTTAAGGGTAACCTGACCTTTGCGGGTGTGGCCGAGGCGTTTGGGCTTCCGTTGATGCCCTTGGCGGAAGCGCTTGATCATGTCGGATGAACCTGCCTCAACACAGGCCGCTGATGGCCAAGAGCATCTGCAGCGGAACCTGAAGAACCGCCACATCCAGCTCATCGCCATCGGCGGCGCCATCGGCACGGGCCTGTTCATGGGATCAGGAAAGACTGTTCACCTGGCAGGACCATCATTGTTGCTGATCTATCTGCTCATCGGAACAATGCTTTTCTTCGTGATGAGGGCGATGGGTGAGCTCCTGCTTCACAACCTCGAGTACAAATCCTTCCAGGATTTCGCACGAGACATGCTCGGGCCATGGGCAGGGTATTTCGCGGGCTGGACGTACTGGATTCTGTGGGTCGTCACGGCTAGCGCAGAAGTTGTCGTCATCGCCGGTTACTTTGATTTCTGGATCAAGAATATGACCTGGTCGATGATCTGCACGTTCATTCTCCTGATGGCTTTGCTCGGTTGCAACCTGTTGACGGTCAAATTGTTTGGCGAGATCGCGTTCTGGTTCGCTTTGATCAAGATCATCGCCATCCTGCTTCTGATTGTCGTCGGCATAGGAATGATCCTCGTGAACTTCCAGTCCGCTGACGGCTCGACAACCGCATCAATTACTCACCTGTGGAGTGCCTATGGTCCGTTGGGGATCTTCCCCGCTGACGGCGACAATTTCTTGGCGGCTTTCCAGATTGCGGTGTTCGCGTTCATTGGTATTGAGTTGATTGGAACGGCTGCGGCTGAGACCTCCGATCCACACAAAACCCTACCGAAAGCCATCAATGCCATACCGGTTCGGATCGTGATCTTCTACGTGCTGGCCTTGGCGGTCATCATGTCAGTCACTCCGTGGGACAAGATCGATCCGACCATGTCGCCGTTTGTGAACCTGTTCAGCATGGTTGGGTTCGTGGCTGCGGCCGGGGCCATGAACTTTGTGGTCCTGACCTCTGCCTCCTCCAGCGCAAACTCGGGGATTTTCTCGACCTCCCGCATGCTGTACGGTTTGTCCCAGTCGAAGCAGGCGCCCGAGTCCTTCGGCCATCTGTCGAAGCACCAGGTTCCGGCCAAGGCGCTGATACTGTCAGTGGCACTGACGTGTGTCGCCTTCCCGATCCTGGTCATCGGTGGGTCGGTGATGGAGGCATTCACCATGGTCTCCTCGGTATCGGTGG
>JABCNW020000241.1 GCA_013333945.2 Propionibacterium sp. | reverse complement strand
GTATGACCGTTACCACGCCGCCGGGCTGGAGATCATCGGCGTGCACGCGCCCGAGTTCGCCTTCGAGAAGGTGCCGGAAAATGTCGAGAAGGCGGTGCGCGACGCGGGCATCATGTACCCGGTCGCCCTCGACAACGACTCCGCCACCTGGCATTCCTTTCACAACCAGTACTGGCCCGCGAAGTACCTGATCGACAAGGAAGGCACGATTCGTTGGACGCACTTCGGTGAGGGCAGCTATGACGAAGCGGAAAACCAGATCCGCGACCTGCTTGGTGAAACCGGAGACAAAGCGGGTGTTGCCGGCGAGATCTCGCAGCCCACGCAGGGGCAGTCCCCGGAAACCTACCTCGGCACCCGACGCGCTTCAGGCAATGAGACGCGGTTGGAGGGTGGGGACCACGACTACGGACAGAATCCCGCCCCCGGCGCCACCAATCGGTGGAGCCTGTCCGGGAGCTGGACGGTCGGAGATGAATCGATCACCGCAGCCCAGGGTGGGGCGCAATTAAGCTATCGCTTTGCCGGACGTGAGATGTTCCTCGTGATGGACGGTCCCGCGGGCGCGAAGGTGCGTGTCCAGGTCGAGGGCGGCAGCCCGGCTGGCGGGGTCGATGTGCAGGGCGAGGAGGTCACGATCTCCGGTGCCCGCCTGTACCGGTTGGTGCAGCTGTCCGAGGCGACCCAGGGAACCACCGTCACCCTGACCTTCGACAAAGGCGTGAGTGCCAATGCCTTCACATTCGGATGAGCAACCCTACCCTGAGCCCATGGGAAACATCCTGCTCGTTGACGACGACCCGACCGTGCGCGGTGTGGTCTCCGACTATCTGCGCGCGGCCGGGCACAGCATCACCGAAGCATCCGACGGGATCAGCGCCCTGGAACTCGCAGACGGCTGCGACCTGGTGATCCTGGACCTCATGTTGCCCGGTATCGATGGTCTCGAGGTGTTCCGGCGGATCCGTTCCCATGGGGTGGATGCACCGGTGATCATGCTCACCGCCAAAGGATCGGAGGCAGATCGGGTGCTGGGCCTTGAACTCGGTGCTGACGACTACCTGGCCAAACCGTTCAGTCCCCGCGAACTCGTGTTGAGGGTCAACGCGGTGCTGCGTCGCCAGCATCCCCGGCCCGAACGGGAAATCATCACCGACGGCGACCTCACCCTCGACCTCACCGCCCGGAAAATCACCCTGGCGGGTGAAACACTGACGCTCACGCTCCGTGAATTCGCCCTGCTTGCCCACCTGGTAACCCACCCCGAGAAGGTCTTTTCCCGTGAGGAATTGATGCGTGCGGTTTGGGGCTGGGAGGTCGGCGATGCATCCACGGTGACGGTGCATGTGCGGCGGCTGCGCGGGAAGGTGGAGCCTGACCCGCAGCACCCCACCCGGCTGGTGACGGTGTGGGGACGCGGATACCGGTGGGAGTCCTCGTGACCGGGCAGCTGTTGATCGTGGCCGCCGTCACCCTGCTGGTGGGTGTGGGCTGCATCGTCCTGACCCTGAGCGTGGCAAGACGTTCCGTTCGCTGGGCCGCCCTGCTGAGTCCCATCACCGTCGTCGTGACCGTCGGAGTCGGGATGCTGGTCGGGGTGCGACTCATGCTGATTGAATCGGTGGGGGTTCCGCTGCTGCTGCTCGCCGCCACTGTTCCCGCGGCCCTGGTGGCGGGCGCGCTGGTGGCGTTGCGCAGCCAGCGGGTGATCGCCGAGGCCGCGGCGGCGCTGGAACAGGAACGTCGCAGACGCGAGGTGGAGCAGGGCAGGCGGGAACTCATCGCGTGGCTGTCTCATGACCTGCGCACCCCGCTCGCCGGTATCAGAGCGATGGGCGAGGCGCTGGAGGACGGTATTGCCCCGGACCCCGCCAGCTACCACCGCGCCATCGTCGCGGAAGCGGAACGCACCGCCGCCATGGTCGATGACGTCCTGGCGCTCGCCGGTCTACAGTCCGGCACCCTTGAGCAGAACTCCGAGACGGTGACCGTCAGCGATCTGGTCTCCGATCTCGTTGGGAACCTTACTCCGCTCGCCCTGCGCCGCGATGTGCGTCTCACGGGTTCCGTCACGGGAGCGGGCAGTGACGTCACAGGGGATGCGGGATTGCTGTCCAGGGCGCTGCAGAACATCATCGGCAACGCCATCGCCTATACCCGTCCTGGAACCGAGGTGGCAGTGATCGTCAGTGGCGATGACAGCGCCGTGCGGGTGCAGGTCCGTGACGGCTGTGGCGGTTTGAGTCCGGAAGCCCTGGAGAAATCGTTCACCGCCGGATGGCGAGGCGATCAAGCCCGCACCCCCGGCACGGGATCGGGAAACGGCCTCGGCCTACCGATCGTTCGCACCATCGTCGCGGCGCATCAGGGAACCGTCAACCTGCGGAACCGGCCACCCGGTTGCGAGGTCACGATCGACCTGCCGAGAGTGGCGGGAGGGGTCGAGAGCCCTCACCCGGCCAGATATTCGGCGACGTAGTCGACGTCCTTGTCGCCGCGTCCCGACAGGTTCACGATCAGCACCTTCTCAGGGCTCATCGTCGGCGCCAACCGGACGGCATGTGCCAAGGCGTGCGACGACTCCAGGGCGGGAATGATGCCCTCGGTGCGGCACAGCAGCTGGAAGGCAGCGATGGTCTCGTCGTCGGATGCCGTGACGTACTCGACGCGACCCTCATCCCGCAGGAAGGCATGCTGCGGGCCGACCCCCGGGTAGTCCAACCCGGAGGCGATGGAGTGCACCTCTGCGGGCTTGCCGTTCTCGTCCTGCAGCAGCAGTGTGCGCATGCCGTGCAGCGTCCCCGGGGTACCGAGGGTGATCGTCGCGGCGTGCTGGCCGGACACACCGAGGTTGCGGCCCGCTGGTTCGACACCAAACATCTTCACCGGCTCGTCCTCCAGGAAAGCGGTGAACAACCCCAGGGCATTCGAACCGCCGCCAACGGCTGCCACCAAGGCATCCGGCAGGCGTCCCTCCTTCTCCAGCACCTGACGGCGAGCCTCGCGACCGACGATCGACTGGAAGTCCCGCACCATCGATGGGTACGGGTCCGGGCCGACGGCTGAGCCGATGGCGAAGAAGGTATCGGCGTAGTCGGTGGCGAACACCGAGAAGGCCGAATCGACGGCCTCCTTGAGGGTCTGCCCACCCGAGGTGACCGACACCACCTTCGCGCCCAGCATCTCCATCCGCACCACGTTGGGATGCTGCTTGGCCACATCGACGGCACCCATGTGGATCTCGCACTCCAGGCCGAGGAGAGCCGCCGCGGTCGCCAACGCCACACCGTGCTGCCCCGCACCGGTTTCCGCGATCAGCTTCTTCTTGCCCATTCGTTTGGCCAGCAGCCCCTCACCCAGGCAGTGGTTGATCTTGTGGGCGCCGGTGTGATTGAGATCCTCACGTTTGAGGTAGATCTTCGCTCCGCCGAGGTGCCTGGTCAGCCCGGCCGCCAGGAACAGCGGCGATGGGCGACCGACGTAATCGGCCAGCAGCGCCTCGTAGTCGGCCTGGAAACCAGGATCCTGACGGGCCTGTGCATAGGCCTCCGCCACCTCGGCGATGGGAGCTTCGAGCTGTGGGGGCAAGAAACGACCGCCGTGGTTCCCGAAAAACCCGGCCTCATCAGCGGGGATCAGCGAAGTCATGTCACGAATGCTATCGCTGGTCGGTATGACGATTCTTCGTGGATGCAACATCGGGTGTATCGCCAGAGTAGATCCCCGGCGCGTCGTAGATCAGCGACGCCCCGTCGGCGGCCTTCCGAAGTTCGCGCGGGGCGATGGCGTGGGCGATGTGGTAGACAGCCACGGTCACGATGGTGCCGAGCGCGATACCACCCAGGGTGAAGCCTTCGGTGATCGGTAGTTTCACGTCGCCGATGCCGATGATGATGCCAGCTGCCGCCGGGATCAGGTTGATGGGATTGCCGAAATCGACGTGGTTCTCCTTCCAGATCTTCGCTCCCAGCAGGCCGATCATGCCGTACAGCACCACGCAGATTCCGCCCAGCACCGCGCCGGGGGTGGCGGAGATCACGGCTCCGAACTTCGGTGACAGGCCGAAGCAGATCGCCACCAGGGAGGCGACCACGTAGGCAGCCGTCGAGTAGACGCGGGTTGCGGCCATCACGCCGATGTTCTCCGCATAGGTGGTGGTGGGCCCTGCGCCCACGAGGGTCGCGAGCATTGAACCGCCACCGTCGGCGGCGACGGCGCGACCCATCATCGGGTCCAGGTTCTCGCCCGTCATTTCCGCCACGGCCTTCACGTGGCCCGCGTTCTCGGCGATCAGCGCGATCACCACCGGCAAGGCGATGATGATGGCTCCCAGGGAGAACTGCGGAAGATGGAAACCGACGATATTGCCCGTGCCGCCGAAACGCCAGGTGGCAAGGTCCGTGACGGGTGGCAGGCCGAACCAGTTGGCTGCCTCGACCGCGGACCAGTCGACGCGCATCTTCTCGGTGACGGTGCCGTCGGCGGCGGCGCTGCGTATCGGCCCGAATGCCAGGTCGAAGATCCAGCTCAGGATGTAGCCGGCCACCAGCGACAGGAAGATGGCGATGCGCCCGAGGAAACCGCGCAGCCCCACGCTGAGCGCGATCACGATGAGCATGACGATGAACGCCAGCCACGGATCCTGCGGCCAGTAGGTGTTCGCGACTACCGGGGCCAGGTTGAAGCCGATCAGCATCACGACCGCGCCGGTCACCACGGGTGGCAGGGTTTTGTGGATCACCCGGGCGCCCGCGAAGTGGATGATCAGACCCACCATGAACAAGGTCAACCCGACCACGAAGAGCGCACCCGAGAGGGTCGCCGGGTTGCCGCCTGCCGAGTAGATCGCGGTCGCCACACCCACGAAGGAGGCCGACGATCCGAGATAGCTGGGCACGCGGTGTTTCACGACGAACAGGAAGATCAGCGTCGCGATGCCGCTCATCATCACCGCGAGCTGCGGATTGAGCCCCATCAGCAGCGGGAAAACGAACGTGGCGCCGAACATCGCGACGACGTGCTGGGCGCCGAGCCCGATCGTGCGTCCCCAACCGAGCCGTTCAGTCGGGGCTACCACCGCCCCGGGAACGAGGATTCCGTTGTTGTGCAGCTTCCAGCCGAACATGGCCCAGTCCTTTCGTCGCGGGCATGCTACTGCCCTTGCAGGGGTGGGGAACAGATGACGCCACCATTCATGAAAACTCGGAGGGTTTTCTCAGAAGCTGGGTGAGCCATTCCTCATGAGCATCTGCGAGTGGGGCATGTCGAAACCAGGATGATCGCAGACGGGGATCCGAGAAGGAACCTGGAGCCCGGATAGGGTTGGGTCATGGTGTTGGACGTGGTTGTGATCGGGGCCAGCGTGGCGGGGCTGACCGCGGCCCGACGCCTGGCCACAGAGGGGTTTTCCGTGGTGGTCCTCGACCCGAACGGGGAGTACGTGACCGCTGCCATCGGGCACGGGGTGGTGGCCTGCGCACATGCCAGCACCGTGGCGAACATGGCCGGTGCCTACGGTGATGAGGCGGCGCGGGAACACGTCCGACGTAATGTGGCGGGGCTGGAGGAGATCCGGGGAGTTGCGGCTGCGGGAGCGGTGGAACTGGTCGAGACGGAGCTGCACGACCATTCCCTGGGCGTCGCCTTGGACCGGGAACTGGGACGGGTGGTGGAGTTGGTCCGCGGGGGCGGAGCCGAACTCTCGTTGCTGAAAGCCGGGGCGAGTACTCGGGCGGCGGCAGGTCTGTGCTCCTCCGCATTGCTGATTGATCCCGCTGCGTACGCCACTGCCTTGGAGATGCAAGCTGGATCTGCAGGGACCGAGATCCTCCATGATGTCACCGTCACCCGTATCAAACGTCTCGACGGGGCAACCCAGGTGGCCTTCCGGCGAAACCTGGCGTGGTCGCGTGACCTGGAAGTCCTCACCGCACATGCCGTCATCGACACTCTGGCGGTGAGTCCGTGGGGGGCGGTGACGGGGGCGGGGCAACCGCAGTACGTGCCGACCCTGCGGCTGCGGGGTGTTGAGGCACCCAAGGAGGTGACGCTGCTGGCCGGCCCACCCACCTGGATGATCCGGCCCATCGACGACGAAGTGTTGCTGCTCGGCCCGAAATACGCCCGCAACCAGGTGACGGAAGCCATGGCGGCACTCGTGAACTGGGCCGCGACCGAGTTCGGGGCCCGCGACATGACCCCGGGACAGCTCATCATCGACCCCAGCGACCACGGACGCCCCGTCGTTGGGGCCTCCGCGATACCGGGCGGTTTCTACACTCGCGGTAACGGTCGTGGCGAGCTGACGAACGGCACCGCGTCGGGCTGCTATCTGGCGGCCCTGTTGCTGGGAGTCGATGCTGCCCGCGGTGTCGCGTTGCCGTGGGCCTCGAAGCTGCGGGCCGGTGCGGGCCGGTTGCTGCATCGTCGTTGAGAACGCCGATTCTCCTCGCTGCGACACCTCGACCGGTATGTGGCTGGTCGCCGGGCGATGTCATCTGCTCCCGATAGTGTCCTCAGCGGAATCGAAGCGACCTGAGGAGTCCCATGAGCCACCCTGCATCCGATGAGCTGCCTTTGGCCTGGCGTTCGCTATGGGCGATGGTGGTGGGATTCTTCATGATCCTCGTTGACAGCACCATCGTCACTGTCGCCACCCCGACGATCATGCGGGAGCTGGGTGCGAATGTCACATCCGTGGTGTGGGTGACGAGCGCCTATCTGCTGGCCTACGCGGTGCCGCTGTTGATCACTGGGCGCCTTGGTGACCGGTTCGGGCCGAAACGGGTGTACCTGATCGGATTGGTGGTCTTCACCCTCGCATCCCTGGGATGCGGCCTGACCACCACCGTCGAACTGCTCATCGCCGCTCGGGTGGTGCAGGGGCTGGGGGCGGCGTTGATGACCCCGCAGACCATGACCGTCATCACTCGTGTCTTCCCGCCGCACCAGCGCGGCATGGCGATGGCCGTGTGGGGTGCCACGGCGGGGCTGGCGATGCTCATCGGTCCGATGCTGGGTGGTTTGTTGATCGGTGTGCTCGGTTGGGAGTGGATCTTCTTCATCAACATCCCTATCGGAGTGGCAGGCTACGTCGCGGCGAAGCGGCTTGTCCCCGACCTGGAGCAGCACGCTCACCGTTTCGACTGGCTTGGGGTGGTGCTCTCCGGTATCGGGTTGTTCTGCGTCGTCTTCGGTCTGCAGGAGGCCAGCACCCACGACTGGGGGGTGATCGTGGGTCCCGTCTCTGTTGGGTCGCTGCTGGTGGTCGGGGCGTGTTTCCTCGTGGCCTTCGTGGTGTGGCAGTGGTTCAACCCCAACGAACCACTGATGCCCTTGAAACTGTTCGGGGACCGCAACTTCTCCGTCGCGAACCTCGCCATCGCCCTGGTCGGGGTGACCAGCGTCGCCACCCCGTACCCACTGATGATCTGGGCCCAGCAGGCACGCGGCCTGAGCCCACTGCTCGCCGCCCTGGTGAACGCGCCCGCCGCCGTGGTCACGCTGATCGTGGCGAAATGGAGTGGGCAACTGGTCAACCGGGTGCACCCTCGCTATCTGACCATGACCGGAGGTCTGGTGTGGGCCTCCTCGCTGCTGGCGGCTGGGCATTTCCTGGACACCACGACGCCGGTGTGGGTGCCGATTGTTCTGTTGACCTTCACCGGTGTGGCCAGCAGCCTGGTGTTCGGGCCGTTGTCTACCGCCGCGACGGCGAACCTTCCCGCCACCTACGCCGGCGCCGGATCAGGGGTCTACAACGCCACCCGGCAGGTGGGTTCGGTGCTCGGCAGTGCTCTCGTCGCAACCGTGATGAGTACCCTGCTGGCGGCAACGAAGACCAACGACAACCAGACCCCAGACGGCATCGCTTCAGCCATGTCGGGGACGTTGTTGTTGCCCACCGTGTCGATTTTTGCGGTGGCCGTCATAGCCTGTTTCCTCGAACGCCCGAAGCACCAGCGACGGAACTGACCTCGAAGCCGCTCGCACCGCCCTGATCGTCAGATCCAGGTGCCGAACCACATGCGTGACAGCCACTCGGGGCGGGTCAGCAGGCCGTCGGTAAGGATCGGGTAGATGAACGTGAAATGCAGGATCACCACACCGACCGCCAGACCCACCAACATGGCGCGGATCCTGCGTTTCGGGTGATGTGCCGGGCCGAGGATCTTTCCCAGCGCCATCGCCAGCCCTGTCGCGTAGAAGGGCAGCAGCACGATGGCGTAGAAGAAGAACAACGGGCGAGCCGCGAACTGGAACCACGGCAACCACACCGCCAGCACACCCAGGACGGGAACGGCGAACCGCCAGTCGCGGCGCCCTAGCCACCACCAGATGCCTGCGATCAGTGCGGCGCAGGCCATCCACCACAGCACCGGGGTGCCAAGGCCGGAGATCACCCGAAGACAGGTGGTGCCAACGGCCTCGCACCCCTGATCGCCCGGCTTGATGTCGTTCTGTGCGTCGATGCCGATCGGTCGAACCATCACCAACCAGCCTAAGGGGTGGGCTTCGTAGGGGTGCTCCGCGTTGACCATCATGCCGTCGCCCGTGTGGAACGAGAAAGCGGAGACGTGATAGTTCCACAATGCTCCGAGGTCGGCTCCTATCAGCTTCACGACGGGATCGTCCGGGTGTTTGGTTCCCCAGTCACGCAGGTAACCACCCGAGGTGGTCAACCAGCCCGTCCACGATGCGATGTAGACGGGGATCGCCAACACCACTATCGACAGGAAGGCCAAGGGGGCGTCCCAGAACAGCGATCTCCACAGGCCTAGGATGTGAGCGTAGAGGATCAGACCCCCGACGGCACCGACCAGCAGGGCACTCTGCACATAGCCAATGCGGGAGCCGACGATGATCGTGGCGCAGAGCATGAAAACCGACGCCACGCTCCAGGTGAGCCAGGTGATCTTGCGTCGCCTCCCCGCCCCGGCGAGTCTGCGGGCCCCGATGTCCCAGGCCACGGTCAGGATCCCGAATACCGCCACCATGTAGACGGAGTTCCATTTCACCGCGCAGGCCGCGCCGAACATCACCCCGGCGACGAGCCGCCAAGGCCGGAACAAGACCAGCGGCCCGTAGTCGCCGTCGAGAGAATTCAGGTTGTTTCTGCGCAGGTAACCAGCCAGCCGCAGCCGGAACCAGTCACGATCCGCGACCAGCGCGGTGATGGCGGCCAGCACGAAGACGGCCTGGAAGATGTCCAGCAGCGCGATCCGGCTCATGGTGAAGGCCAGGCCATCGAAGGTGACCAACAGCCCGGCGATGCCCCCGACCAACGTGGAGCGCGACAGGCGGCGCGCCAACCGCACCGTCAGCAACACCAGCAGCGCTCCGAAGACACAGGCCGAGATCCGCCACCCGAAGGGTGTCATCCCGAAGAAATGCTCCCCGATCGCGATCAACCATTTGCCCAGCGGCGGATGCACCACATAGGCCGGGTTCTCGGTGAAGCCGCTCAGATCGCCGGCGGCGATTTTGGCGTCCGTGCTGAACTGCTTGTTGTCCAGCCACTGTCTCTCGTACCCGGAATGCAGCAGCCCCCAGGCGTCCTTCGCGTAGTAGGTCTCGTCGAAGACGATCTTCCCTGGGAATCCGAGGTTTCGAACGCGTATCAGGAAGGCGAAGACCGCGAGTCCCGCTGCCAGCAGCCAACCGGCCAGTCGATCTTGGAGCTGGCCGTCCTCAAGCGCCTCGATAGTCCTCACCACGCGCACAGTCTAGGGGAGGGGAGCGACACCGAATCGCGGCCTCTGGTGCTGCTGTCTGTGCTGGCCTGAAACCTTTAGGCTGACCGGTATGGACCCCACGCGAGGAAGACTGGTGCTGGCGGCCACCCCCATTGGTTCTCACACCCACGCCAGCCCGGCGCTGCGGGAGGCCCTGGTGGCCGCCGACGTGATAGCCGCTGAGGACACCCGCCGCCTGGCCACCCTGCTGCGCCGCATCGACGTGGCCACTGCTGCCCGGGTGCTGTCCTATTTCGAGGGCAACGAGGCCGCCCGCACCGCCGAACTGGCCGGGGCAGTGGCCGAAGGGCAGGACGTGGTGTTGGTCACCGACGCGGGCATGCCGTCGGTCAGCGACCCCGGATACCGCCTCGTGACGGCCTGTGTTGAGCGTCATCTGCCAGTCACAGCGGTTCCCGGACCATCGGCGGTGCTGACGGCGTTGGCGGTCTCCGGTCTGCCCTGCGACCGGTTCTGTTTCGAGGGTTTCCTGCCCCGCAAGGCAGGGGAGCGGCGCAGCCGGCTGGCAGGGTTGGCCGCCGAGGAACGCACCATGATTTTCTTCGAGGCTCCGCACCGGCTTCATGAATGGCTGCTCGACGCTGTCGATGCGTTCGGCGCGAATAGGTTGGCCGTGGTCTGCCGGGAACTGACGAAACCCCACGAGGAGATCGTCAGGGACGACCTGGCCGGGCTGGCTGGCTGGGCTGCCGGCGGGGTACGAGGTGAGGTGACTGTCGTCGTCGCAGGGGCAGAACCCCGCCAGACCGGGACGGACGACGCCCTTGAACTGGTGGCCTCCCGGATCGCAGATGGTGAAAAACTCTCCCAGGCCGTGCGTGCCATCGCCGACCTGCTCGGGGTCCCGCGCAAGGAACTCTACGAGGCCGCGCTGGCGGCCAGGAAGAAGGAACAATGACCCTTCCGGAGCATCTGCCCGCTGCGCCTGACATGCTTCCCGCGCATGTCATCGACAATCACACCCATCTGGGATCCACCACCGAGTACTCCGGTCTCGGTGTTGAGGAATCGCTCACAGCCGCGGGCCTGGCCGGGGTGGCAGGAGTGGTCGACGTCGGATGCGACCTGCCGTCCTCGCGCGCCGCGGCGCAGCTGGCGGCAACCGATCCCAGGGTCCGGGCCGCCGTCGCCATCCGCCCCAACGACGCCGCTCGGCTCTTTCAGCGCGACGGTCTGGCGGCCCTCGACGCCGAGCTGGCGGAGCTGCCCGCTCTGGCTGCACTGCCCGGGGTGGTGGCGGTCGGTGAAACCGGCCTGGATTATTACCGCACCCGTGATGCGGAGGCCCAACAGGCACAGGCCCACAGCTTCCGGTTCCACATCGCACTGGCCCGGGAACGAAATCTCACCCTCGTCATCCATGACCGCGACGCCCATGCGGACGTCCTGAAGGTCCTCGACTCCACGGATCTTCCCAAACGGGGCGTGATGCACTGCTTCTCCGGGGACACGGACTTCGCCCACGAATGCGTGGCTCGTGGTTTCTGGTTGTCCTATCCGGGAGTGGTGACCTTCGGATCAGCCGGGTCGCTGCGGGAGGCGGCGAAGGTGACGCCCCTGGAACGCATCCTCGTCGAGACTGACGCTCCTTACCTCACGCCGAAACCGCAGCGCGGCAAACCCAACGCGCCCTATCTGCTGCCCCACACCGTCGCTTTCCTGGCCGACCTGCTCGGCATTGATCTGGCAGATTTCTGCCGCCAGGTGACGGTCAACACCGAAGCCGCCTACGCGACCCGCTGGGGTGGCGATGCCTGATACCGGCCTGCTCGATCCTGCCTCAGTGCGACGCATCGCCGCTGACCTGGAGCTCCGCCCCACCAAACAGCGCGGCCAGAACTTCGTCATCGACGCCAATACGGTGCGGCGTATCGTCTCGCTGTCCGGGATCGGTCCCGACGACGTGGTGCTGGAGATCGGCCCCGGGCTCGGCTCGCTGACCCTCGGTCTGCTGGAGGAGGCGAGCGAGGTGAGCGTCATCGAGATCGACGAACGCCTCGCGGGAAGGCTGGAGACAACCGTCGCGCAACGACTGGGCCGGGACGCGGCGGCACGCCTGAACGTGGTGGCCGCCGCCGCCATGACCGTCACGGAACTTCCGGGTCGGTCGCCGACCGCGGTGGTCGCGAACCTGCCCTACAACGTCTCGGTGCCGGTGTTGATGCATCTGCTGGAGAGTTTCCCATCGTGGCGGCGGGGCCTGGTAATGGTGCAGCTGGAGGGCGCCGACCGGCTCGCGGCGCAACCCGGCTCGAAGGTCTACGGGGCACCCAGCGCGAAGCTGGCGTGGTGGGCCTCGGCGAAGCGGGTCGGCACCGTGCCGCCGAAGGTGTTCTGGCCCGTACCGAACGTCGATTCGGGGTTGGTGAGGTTGGAACGCCGCGACCCACCCGCGACCACCGCTACCCGGGAACGGACCTTCGCCGTGATCGACGCGGCCTTCGCATCGCGCCGAAAAATGCTGCGAGCGGCACTGGCGGGGATATTTGGATCCTCGGCGGCGGCCTCTGAGGCCATCGAATCGGCAGGAATCGATCCGCAGGCCAGAGGCGAGGCTCTGGACGTCACGGACTTTGCCGCCATCGCGAGCAAGCAGCAGGTAGGTTGAGGCCGTGAAGGAAGTGCGGGTGCGGGTGCCGGCCAAGGTGAACCTGACGCTGAACGTCGGAGCCACCGACAACGGGGGCTATCACGCTCTGGGAACCCTGTTCCAGGCGGTGTCGCTGTTCGACGATCTGGTGGCGCGACCCGCCGAGGCTGGAGTGTTCCGGGTGAGTTTCCGAGGCGAGGGCGCCTCCGGTCTGCCTGTTGACGACACGAATCTCGTGGTCCGCGCGGCCCGGCTGCTGGCCAAGACCTGTGGGACGGGAAACCTCGGGGTGGAGATCCGGGTCCACAAACGCATCCCCGTCGCAGGAGGTATGGCCGGGGGATCGGCTGATGCCGCTGCCACCCTGATCGCCTGCAACCAGCTGTGGGGGACGGGCCTGGATACGGAGCAGCTCCACGCTGTCGCGGCCCGGCTCGGTGCCGATGTCCCCTTCCTGCTGCACGGCGGCACCGCCGTCGGCACCGGGCGGGGGGAAAAGCTGAGGTCCGTGCCGGCGCGGGGCAGCTTCCAATGGGTGCTGGCACTGAGCCATCATGGTCTGTCCACCCCAGCGGTGTTCCGGGAGTTCGACCGCATCAGTGCGCCCCAGCCCACCGACATCGATTCCGGTCTGCTGGAGGCCCTGGCCGATGGTGATGCTCGCCGTGTGGGTGCGCTGCTCAGAAACGACCTGCAGCGGGCGGCCTTCAACCTCCAGCCCGAGCTGGCCGACGTCCTGGCAATGGGACGCGAGGCGGGTGCGATCGGCGCCCTGGTGAGCGGTTCCGGCCCCACCATCGCCTTCCTGGCCGGCACCAAAGCCGTCGCTGATGCGATCTCCGACCGGCTGGTGCTGTCCTCCCGGGTCCGTGCCGTGCGTCGCGTCCACGGGCCGGTGCCGGGCGCACGGATCGTGAACTGAAGGAGCACAGATGGACGAGGTCGACGAGGTGATGACCGCGTGGCATCGGGAGCGCCCCGACCTTGCAACGTCCCCCATGGCGGTGTGGTCGAGGATTCATCGGCTGGCTGCCCTCCTGGACGCGGAACGCAAACGCTGTTTCGCCGAACACGGCCTGGAGATCTGGGAGTTCGACGTTCTGGCTGCCCTGCGGCGCGCCGGACGGCCCTACCGGTTGTCACCCGGCCAGCTGCTGCAACAGACCCATGTCACCTCCGGGACCATGACCAACCGGGTAGACCGGCTTCGCGCCCGGGGGCTGGTCACCCGCCATGCCGACCCAAGTGACGGTCGAGCCGCCCTCATCGGGCTTACCGCCGCAGGCCGCCGGGCCGTCGACGAGGCCCTCGGGGCACTGGTCGAACTGGAGGAGTCCCTGCTGGTCGGATGGGATCCGTATGAACGCGACACTCTCGCGGCGATGCTTCGCCGTCTGCTGCTTGCCTCCGGGTGATCACCTGACCTTCTCCGAGCCCACCACCCACGTGTTGCACCCGCCGATGATCTCGGAGTGGAAGCCTCGCATGCCCCAGTACAGTAGCGACTCAGGGGTGCCGTGGATGCCGTCGTCGATGAAGCTCTGCAGGCTCTCGCGAACCTCTTCGTAGTTTGCCCGGGTTAGCTGGAAGGAGTCGTCGCTGCGCAGCATCCCTGTTGCATAGCATTCGGCCTGTATCTCTATGCGGCGCTCCGTCTCATTGCCGCTGGGAAGCTGATTCCGGACCGTCTGCACTTTGCTGAGGCTCTGGATGTGATGTCCGTACTCGTGGAAGACCATGAGCTTGATCCAGATCTCGCTTGCGGCGGCGCTGTCTTTCAGCAGCTTGGTGCCGAAGTACAGGCTGCCGCCATTGGCGGAACAGTACATGGCGGGAGCCTGCATACTTCCACACGGCGAGTGTGCTGTGTCGCCCTCGAAGTAGTAAACAGGCACCGAATGGGTGGAATACCCGAGTCGTTCGAACACCGGCTTCCAGGCTTTCTGCACGCACTCAATTTCTGCCTCCACCTGCTTGCCCATCTCGGCCATGGAATCAGCGTGGGATGCTTGAGGGCAGCCTGTCAGATCAGGCCAGCTGAGGTTGTAGATCGGGGCCTGCTGAACTGTCTTCCAGGCTGGGTCGTTGGAATCTGGGGCGGGGAGAGGATCGAGTTTCTCGTTCGGAACCTGCCCAGCTCGCCGGGGCTTGGGCTCAGGAGTCAGGGTGGGAGTGGGTGTGGGCGTAGGTGCTGGTGCTTGGGTCTGCCGGGACGTCGGTGGTGGTGAAGACTTCTGCGTTCTTCTGGAGGTCGTGGTTGGCTCAGAAGTGGCTGATGAGTTGCTGCCGGGACGGGTGGAGGTCTCGTGCGGCACTGTCACCGTGGGTTCGTGGGAGCGGAGAGTGCCTGCGAGCAACGCTAGAAAGGACACCAGAACGACCGCCCCGAGTACGATGCCGAGCGCCAGTGGGACATTGCTGCCACCCCTGCGGCCTGGAGGCCGAGGAACGTACTGGTGCTGAGGAGCGTATTGGAACCCGAAACTCTGTGAGGCCTGGGGGCGAGGTCCCTGGGGATTCCAGTAGGGATTCGTGGACATGGGGGCCCAGCCCCGTCCGGGGGCTTGCTGAGCCCCCCAGGTAGGTTGCGGGTCCGCTTTCCACTGCCCACCCGGGCCAGAAACGCTCATCGTCTTTCTGTTCCTTCAGTCCGTTACGACAACTGTCAACAAAATATTTGCATCTTCCGGGATCCTCCATTACCGCTAGGAACCGCAGCGGCAGTCTGCCGGGTGTTTCGGCTGGCTCATCGCAGTCTGTCCTTGAACTCGACGAGAAGTTTCGGCTTGGACTTCAGGTTGGCCATCCCGTTCCAGGCCAGGTTGATAAGGTGCCGGGCCACCACCAGCCGTTCCGGCTCGCGATTGTCCAGCCACTGTTGGCCGGTCATTGCGACCAGCCCCCCCAGAGCCTGGGCATACAGGTGCGCGTATCGCGGGTCGTGACCCAGACGGGCGAACTCGTCCCCCAGGATCTCCTCCACCTGGGTGGCGATCTCGCTGAGGATGGAGGCGAAGGAACCGGTCGGATTCGTCAGTGATGAATCACGCGAGAGGATGCGGAAACCGTCCGGGCAGCGGTCGATGTAGTCGAGGAGGGCCAGGGTGCCGCGTTCCAAAGTTTCCCGGGGGCCCGCTCCAGGTTTGTTGAGGGCGGCTCGGATCTCCGCGTGCAGTGCGCTGGTCTCTTGCTCGACCACCGCCTGATAGGCGCCATCCTTGCCGCCGAAATGCTCGTAGACCACAGGCTTCGACACCCCGGCCCGGGCAGCGATCTCCTCCACAGATGTGCCTTCGAAACCCCGTTCCGCGAACACCTCCCGGGAGATGGCGAGCAACTGCGCACGTCGCTCCGCTGAACTCAGGCGCACTCGTGAACGACGGGCGCGTGTACTGGCGGGCGTTGGCATGGTTCCAGTCTCCCGCAATCAAGCGGCGATGCCCAAACAAGAAACCTCCCAGGGCACCTGGTGTTCATGCTCCCGTCTCACGTGTCCAGCACGATGCGAGATGGTCGTTCACCAACCCGATGGCCTGCATGGTGGAATACAGCGTCACCGGTCCGACGAAACGAAACCCGAGGTTCTTCAAGCGACGGCTGAGGGCCTCGCTTTCCGGGGTCTGGGCGGGTATCTCGTCACGGCGTTCAGGTGGAGTCAATGCGGGGGAAGGGACGTGCTCGGCGAAGATGTCCGCCAGACGCCCACCCGCGACGTGCAGGGCGACTAGGGCCCTGGCGTTTGCCACGGCTGCTCGGATTTTCCGCTCGTTGCGGATGATCCCGGAATCAGCCATCAGCCGGGTGACATCCTCCTCGCCAAAACCCGCCACAGTTTCCGGGTCGAAACCGATGAAGGCAGTCCGGAACGCTTCACGTTTGCGCAGGACGGTGATCCAATTCAGCCCCGACTGGAAACCTTCCAATATGAGGCGTTCGAGCAGCAACGCTTCCTTCGGGTCATCGGGCAGAGGACGCCCCCACTCGGTGTCATGGTAGTGCTCATACAGGGAGTCCCCTGTCCCGAAACAACGCTCCATGTGTCCTCCTCTGATCGCTCCCTCACCGACAATCATGGGCGCCTCGGTGCCGGATCCTCCGGCAACGCAACGCCGCCCCGAGATTGTGGAAAACCCAAAGACCGGTTCTTTCCGTTAGACTTGCGAACCGGCCCGGGTTCCGGGCCATTCCCCGGTTGGTCTTCCGGCAGGGCCCGCCTGACTTTGAATCAGGATTAGCGAAGTAGGTTCGACTCCTACCCGGGGAG
>JABCNW020000240.1 GCA_013333945.2 Propionibacterium sp. | reverse complement strand
GCCGCTCCCGGATGGATCGGGTTCAAGATCAGCGCGGTGAAGGACATAAACCAACGGTAACCTTGCCCGGTGAGTTTCGGTTTTGAAGTGGCTGTGTGTTCCGGGGGGCGGGCACGTACCGGCACGATCCGCACCCCCCACGGCGATATCCGTACCCCGGCTTTCATACCCGTCGGAACGAAGGCGAGCGTGAAAGCGGTGCTGCCGGAGACCATGGCCGATCTCGGTGCTCAGGCGCTGCTGGCCAATGCCTATCACCTCTATCTGCAACCCGGTTCCGATGTGGTGGATGAGGCCGGCGGTCTCGGGCGTTTCATGAACTGGCCCGGCCCCACTTTCACGGATTCGGGTGGATTCCAGGTGATGAGTCTCGGTGCCGGTTTCAAGAAGGTGTTGGCGATGGACACCAAGGGGTTCGTCGGCGATGATGTCATCGCCGAGGGAAAGAAGCGGCGCGCGCACGTCGACGAGGACGGCGTCACCTTCTTCAATCACCTCAACGGAAGCCGTCTCAGGTTCACCCCGGAGGTCTCGATGACCATCCAGCACCAGCTCGGCGCGGACATCATGTTCGCCTTCGATGAACTCACCACCTTGATGAATACCCGCGACTATCAGGAGGCATCCGTGGCGCGCACCCACAGGTGGGCAATCCGTTGCCTGCGCGCCCATGCCACTCTGACAGAGGAACGCTCCGGAAAGCCTTACCAGGCCCTGTTCGGAGTGGTCCAGGGCGCTCAGTACGAGGATCTGCGCAAAAAAGCGGCAGCAAACCTGGCGGCTCTCGAAGTGGATGGCTTCCGGTTCGATGGGTTCGGGCTTGGCGGGGCGCTGGAGAAGGAAAACCTGGGACGCATCATCGGCTGGATGGTCGATGAACTTCCCGAGGACCGGCCCCGGCACCTGCTCGGGATCTCCGAACCCGAGGACCTGTTCGAGGCAGTGGCCTTCGGCGCGGACACCTTCGACTGTGTCAACCCGTCAAGAGTGGCCCGCAACGCCGCTATTTACACCGCCGATGGGCGGTACAACGTGACCACTGCCAGGAACCGCCGCGCCTTCGAACCGTTGGAGGCGGACTGTGACTGCTACACCTGCACCCATTACACCCGTGCCTATCTCCATCACCTGTTTAAGGCGAAGGAGATGCTGGCCTCCACCCTCGCCACCATCCACAACGAACGTTTCACGGTGCGCCTGGTGGACGAGATCCGCGCCAGCCTGGAATCAGGTGAGTTCGACCTCTTCCGCAACGAGTTCATGGGACGCTACAACGCCCGGAAAACGCAGTGATCATGTGTGCCGAGGAGACCATGTGTACCGAGGACGAGTTTGGGGCTGCTCCACCTTGGCAGGATGAGCTGATCGCACTTGCCAGGAACATCACGCAGGACGATGATCCACCGAGATCCCCCGAGGAGGAGGCGGAGGAACTGGCCGGACACCAGCGCCTGTGCGAGATCGTCTATTCCTTGAGCGGGAAAGAGGGGCCGGCTGCCATCCGAAGTCTGTTGTTGGCGGTTCATCCCATCGAACACTATGAAATCTACGAAGCCATCTATTCACACCTGGCGGTGTATCCCGCCGCGGATTTCGGAAGAGTCGCGGCCCGGGTGCTACCTGAGTGGTTAGAAACCAACGGGATTCACCCGAATATTTCCGATGCCCTGGAACGGCTGACCTATGACGATCAGGCCTGCCGGGAGTTCACGACATGTGCCAAGGAATGGCGATCGCAGCAGAGGGAACTGGTACTTGACGCGATGCGTCTCTGGTCCCACGAGAGTCAGCACTGGGAGACGGTGTTCGTTGCGTTGGGCGGTGAGGTCACGGAGGTCTGCCTGGATCCGGTTCCCACGGGCTGGCCCGAGGAATGGAAATGGGCCGTGGAGCTGTTCCGGCAGGACGGTGATCTTCAACTGCTGCGGTGGGCGCTGGATCAGAAACCTGCCGACTATGGTCCACTCCTGGCGGTCCTCGAACTGGACCATGGCCCGAACTGGCGTGGGATCCGCAGACTGATCGATCTGTTCCTTTCCTCCAGGGAAAGGATGAGGCTGATTCCCGGTTTTGTTGCAGCCCTGGAGGAGCAACCCCGAGAACGCCAGGACCGTGTCTGGCGATCGCTGGAGCGGGCTCAGCCGGGTGCCATCGAACATCTGCGCGCCCGGCATGAGCAGTTCCGGCAACTCGAGGGCCTGAGCTGAGGTGGTTCCTCAAACCTTGGTGAGTTCGGGCTCGCGACTGCGCACCAGACTGATCACCCGGTAGGTGACCGGCAGCAGAACGGCCTCCACACTGACCTTGAACAGGTAGCCGACGACGATGTAGTTCAGCATCGTGCCGCCGTCGATCTGCCCGCCGAAGGCGATCAGGCAAAAGATGGTGGTGTCGGCAGCCTCACCCACCACGGTGGAGCCCAGCAGGCGTTTCCACATGCCCTTCCCCTCCCGCCACTGCTTCAGTTTCACGAGCACCCAGGCGTTGAGGAATTGCCCGACCAGGTAACCGGCGAGGGAAGCGACGACGATGCGCGGAACGAAGCCGAGGACCGCGATGAATGCCTCTTGGTTCTCGTAGCCGGGGGCGGCCGGGGCGGCGCCGACGGCCAGGAAGGTGAGCGACGCAAGCAGCGAGATCCCGAACCCCAGGAGAATGGCGCGCCGTGCCCCTCGCATCCCGAACACCTCCGCCAGGACGTCGCCTAGAACGTAGGTGAGCGGGAACAGCAGTGCGCCGCCGTCGGTGATGATCGGTAGGACCGGCAGCCCGAATGGCGACCACTCGGGGCCGAACGCGATCAGCTTGGTGGCGGCTACGTTGGAGATCAGCAGCAGTGCGACGAACAACGTCACCACCAGGTCGTAGTTGCCGCGGGCGCGGGAGAAGGTATCCGGCTGGGTCACCGTGGAATTTTACGTCGTTCCCGGGGGAACAATTCAAGCGTGGTGTATGTCTTGAAGGCGTAGTGGTGGCAGTATTGGTTCATGGAAGACATCGTCGACTTCAACATCCAGGTTCCCGAGGAAGCCGAGCAGCTCGACCAGTTGCAGGAGGGGGACTCCCTGATCAACCGCGGCGTGGACGATGTGCTCGATGAGGGCTACACCACCCCCGAACGATGGTCGGTGGGCCAAGGATTTGGAAACACGTTCGCAGAGATGCACCAAGGGGAAACCATCGAGCAGCGCATCCACCAGGAAGAATCAGAAGTTGTCCATGACGACGCGCCCTGGAACCCGGACGGGGAGGAACGTCAGGTTGGGCGGGAACGTGCGGGGCGATTGATGCGGGTACAGGGATCCGGCGGCGAGGACACCCTCGGCGTGGATGTCGGATTCTCCGGTGGGGCGGCGAGTGCTGAGGAGGCCGCCATGCACATCATCCGCGACGATCAGGACGAGGACGACGATTTCTGATCGGGAACGGTCACAGTTGTTATTTCGGCCTCGGGATCCCTGCTGTTCATTGCTTCACGGAACTCCGTGCGTCCGCGGCTTGGTTCTCCGGCCTGCCACGTCCTGGGGTTGCTGACGATGTGCGGATCACAAGACCGGTCGGAATGGTGATCTGTCTGGGGGATGCGCCGGGGTCAGTGATCCGGCGCAACAACGCCTCGGCGCAGGCCATGCCGATGTCGAAAGCATGATTGTCCACGGTGGTGAGGTCCAGGAAACGACTCTGGGCGAGCTGTGAGTTGTCGAAGCCGACCAGTGACACATCACCCGGTACCTCATATCCGGTTTCGCGCAGCGCAGCGCGTGCTCCCAGAGCCATGGTGTCGTTGGCTACAAAGACTGCGGTCAGCCCAGGGGACTTCTGCAACAACTCCACCGTTCCTAGATACCCTCCTTCCTCGTTGGTTGGGTTAGCGAACCCTTCCACCAGGGGCTCCAAGCCCGCCGATTCCATGAAGTCCGAGTACGCTTTGCGGCGGATGTCGGCGGAGCCGCCGGCGCCGGTGACGTGGCCGATACGTTCGTGTCCCAGGGAACACAGGTGCTCCAACAGGAGATTCACTCCCTGGACCTGATCGCTGCTGATCAGATCGGCCCCCTCGATGGTGTTACGCCGCGTGCCCTCCAACACTGTGGGAATGCCTAGGCCCTCGAAGTCCCGTCCCGGCTCCGCTGCCACGACCAAGGCGTCGACCTGGGTGTCGCGGAACCCGTCGATGGCGTTCATGGTAGTACTGCCCAGCGTGAAGTGTTCCCTGACCGCGACGTGGAAACCGTGTGGCCCCATCGTGGTGCGCAGGCCGTTCAGCAACTCGACGAACCAAGGGTTGCGGAAGTCGTCGATCACCAGGCCGATGGTCCGTGTCCGGTTGCTCGCCAGGGAGGAAGCCGCTTGGCTGCGCCGGTAACCGAGTTTCCGGATCGCGTCCCGGACCGCCTCCCGTTTCGCCTCGGCAACCAGGGGAGAGTTGTTCAGCACCAGGGAGACCAGCGACTTCGAGACCCCGGCCTCGCGTGCCACGTCGTAGATGGTCGGTCTGGGCTTGGATGACGGCGAGGTCATCTTTCTCCTTCCCGGGTGTTGACGAAGCGCTTGCAGGATTCTACAGTGAAACTACTTGGAGCGCTCCAAATAGTGATCGAGGAGGATGCATGACCATAGGAATCGCCGTCATCGGAGCCGGTATGGCAGGCAAGGCCCATGCCGCCGCCTACCGGGTCGCACCAACACTCTATGAATCCACGCTCCCGGACCTGCGCTACGTCTCCATCGGAGACATGAACGCCGAGGTCGGGCGGGCGGCCGCCCGCCGCTACGGCTATGAGCGCAGCGACACGGACTGGCGGGCCATCGCCGACGACCCCGACATCCAAGTGGTCAGCGTCGTCATCGCGAACAGCCTGCACCTCGAGGTGGTCAGGGGGCTCATCGAGGCCGGAAAGCACGTGCTGTGCGAGAAACCGCTCTCCGACACCCTGGCCTCGGCACGGAAGATGGCCGACCTGGCCCGGGAGGCCTCCTCCGTCGTTCGCATCGGCCTCACCTACCGCCGCCAGCCCGGTGGCGCGGCGATCAGGGACTGGATCCAGGACGGAACCCTCGGCAGGGTGCTGCACTTCTCGGGCCGCTACTGGTGTGACTACGGCTGCAACCCGATGGCGCCGATGAGCTGGCGCTACAAGGGCCCGATGGGCTCCGGCGCGCTCGCAGACCTCGGCAGTCACCTGACCTACCTGTCCGAGTTCCTCTGCGGAGGGATCACGGCCGTTTCCGGTGGGGCTTTCGCCACCGCGATCAAGGAACGCCCCGTTCCCCTGGGAGCCGTGGTCGGACACGGACTGGCTGCCGTCTCCGATCGGAAGGAGACCGTGGAGAACGACGACTACGCCGCCTTCACGGCGTTCTTCGGGGAGACCCGGGGAAGCCTCGAGGTCTCCCGGGTCGCGGCCGGCTACCCGAACGGACTCGACTTCGAGGTGTTCTGCGAGAATGGCGCCGCCAGCTTCCATCAGGACACGCCCTCGCAGGTCCGCCTGTACCTCAACGATGACCACCCTGGCAGAAACGGCTACCGCACCGTGAACCTCGGGGCGGACCACCCCTACGTGGCCGGCGGTATGCCGATCGACGTCTCCGGTGTTGGTTTCGGTCAGAACGAAGGCTTCGCCTGCCAGGCACGGGCCTTTCTGGAGGAGGTCGCGGGAATCCCGGAGGAGGAGTCCTTGCCCCGCAACGCATCCTTCGACGAGGGGGTTCACAATATGGAAATCCTCGCGGCAGTCGCCCAATCGGCCGCAGGCAACGGAAGGCAGGTGAACCTGTGAAACTCGGCGTCTACAACGCGATTCTGCACGACCGCCCACTGGAGGACGCGATCAAGGTGATCGCCGACCTCGGGTTGAACGGCATTGAGATCAACTCCGGTGGTTTCCTGCCCCCGGTACACATTCCCGAAATCGACGAGATCATCACCGACCCGGCGGCAGCGAAGGTCTATCTGGCGCGCTTCGACGGCACCGGTGTGGAGATCGCGGGCCTCAACTGCAACGGCAATCCTCTCCACCCCAACCCTGTCATCGGGGAGAAGCACGCTGAGGACGTCCGCCGTTCCATCCGGGCGGCGGCCGCGCTCGGGCAGAAACGAGTGGTGACCATGTCCGGGCTGCCCGGTGGCGAGCCCGGAACCCTGCATCCGAACTGGATCGTCAACGCTTGGAACTCGGCTGCGCTCGACGTGCTTGACTATCAGTGGGAGGTCGCCGCGAGGTTCTGGAGCGAGATTGACCAGCTCGCCGGGGATCATGGGGTCAAGGTGGCGCTTGAGCTGCACCCCCAGAACCTCGTGTTCAATGCTCGCGACATTCGCAAGCTGGTGGAGTTGACCGATGCAACGAACATCGGCGTCGAGATGGATGCCTCGCACCTGTTCTGGCAGCAGGCCGATCCGATTGCTGTGGTTCGTGAACTCGGGCCACTGATCCTCCACGCCGCAGCGAAGGACGTTCGGATCAATGTCGAGAACGCCAGGTTGAATGGTGTCCTCGACAATGGTTTCCGCCGATTGTTTCCGGACGAACCACGCGTCAATCTTGGCGGCGATGAATGGGTCAACGAATGGCCGAAGGATTCGTCGTGGGATTTCGTCGCGCTGGGCAAGGGACATGACGTTGCCTACTGGACCGAGTTCATACGGGCCCTTCATGACGTGGATCCTGACATGTGCCTCAACATCGAGCACGAGGACACCGAACTTGGACGCATCGAAGGCCTCCAGGTGGCGACTGATGTACTGAAAGCGGCCTGGTCGGCATTTCAAGCCGGGTGAACCGGGGTCAACTGGACCTGGTCGTTCGGTTTCCGTCCGTAGCATCTAAGCTGGATCACCATGAGCCCGGGTTGTCCGGGTCGTGAAAGGGAACCTGTGGAAGACGAAGTTCAGCGGGCAAGCCGGGTTGTCACGGTTCCGGCCTCCATCGATATGGTGACGCTGCTCGGCCCCCGGGACGTCTTTCTGCGGGTGCTGGAGGAACAGCTCGAAGCGGATCTTCATGTTCGTGGAAGCCAGGTGACGGTGACCGGGACCCCGGATGCCGTGGCCTCCGCCGTGGAGATCTTGACCGAACTCATCACCATAATTCGCACGGGACAAGGCTTGACGGAGGAGACCGTGGAACGGGTCATCGGGTTGGCGGCCGATGACCTGAAGCCTTCCGAGATCCTCACATCCGACATCATTTCCGCTCGCGGGAGGACCGTACGTCCGAAGACCCTCAACCAGAAACGCTACGTGGATGCCATCGACCGGCACACGGTGGTTTTCGGAATCGGCCCGGCGGGCACTGGCAAGACATACCTGGCGATGGCGAAGGCAGTGCAGGCTCTGCAGACCAAACAGGTGAGTCGCATCATCCTGACTCGCCCGGCGATCGAGGCAGGGGAAAGACTAGGTTTCCTGCCGGGCACCCTCAATGACAAGATCGATCCCTACGTGCGACCTCTTTACGATGCGTTGCACGACATGGTGGATGCCGACTCGGTGCCGAAGCTCCTGACCTCCGGCACCATTGAGGTGGCGCCCCTGGCCTACATGCGAGGCCGCACCCTGAACGACGCCTTCATCATCCTCGACGAGGCCCAGAACACGTCCTCGGAGCAGATGAAGATGTTCCTCACCCGGCTCGGATTCGGTTCCAAGGTGGTGGTGACGGGCGACATTACCCAGATCGACCTTCCCGGTGGGGTGCGCAGCGGGTTGCGACAGGTCACACAGATTCTCGATGGCGTCGAGGACATCGCCTTCTGCACCCTGACCGCCCGTGACGTGGTGCGTCATAGACTGGTCGGCAGAATCGTCGCCGCCTACGATTCCTATGACAGCATCCAACAGGGCAGGGGCGGCAGATGATTGACATCAACAACGAATCCGGGGTTCAGGCCGACGAACTGGGACTGGTGGCCCTGGCCCGGTTCGCCCTCAGCCGCCTGCGGATCCATCCGCAGGCGGATCTGTCGATCCTCCTGGTGGATGAGGCCACCATGGCTGAGTATCACCAGCGTTTCATGGACCTGCCCGCCCCGACCGACGTAATGAGTTTCCCAATGGACGAGCTGCGGGAACCCGCCGAAGACGAGGAACCGCCCCTCGGACTTCTCGGTGACATCGTGCTCTGCCCGCAGGTGACTGCACGGCAGGCGGCAGAGAACGGTCGGGAACCGGCGGCTGAGGCCGAATACCTTCTGATCCACGGCCTGCTCCACCTGCTGGGGCACGACCACGCCGAACCTGAGGAAAAGGCAGTCATGTTCGGGTTGAACGACAGGATCATCGCTGCCTGGGAGGTCGCCCGCAACAACCGTCGGAGCGACCGGCCAGGCAACGGCTGACGGTGCGTCGGGTCGTTTCGTCGCAGGGCACCACTAAACTGGCTGCTCAAGCGTTTCCTTTCAAAGGTTGGTTGATCACCTCCACATGTTCCAGTTCGAGTGGATAGAACTGACGGGTGCACTCGTCTGTGCTGTTGTCGCATCCCTGCTCGTCGCTGTCGAGACCGCCCTCGCGGGGTTCTCCCGCGGAAGGGCCGAGAAACTGGCTGAATCAGGGGTACGCGGAGCGGAACGGATCCGGTTGATAGCCCAGGACCCGGCCCCTTCCATCAATGCCGTGATGTTCACCCGGATGTCCTTCGAGGCGACAGCCATGGCACTCGTCGCCTTGGCGGTTTTCCAGAATATCGAAGGCACGGTTCCTCGGCTGGTGACGCTCGTGGCGATCTTGCTGGTGGTGTTTTTCATACTGTGGGGTGTGGCCCCGAGAACAATCGGTAGGCAGCATCCGGAGCGGATCATGAGAGCCTTCGCCCCCATGGTTTCGCTGCTGACCACAGTGCTGGGGCCGGTTGCGCAGCTGATGATCCTGCTCGGGAACGCGCTCACCCCCGGTCGTGGATTCTCGGATGGTCCTTTCGCCTCGGAGGCCGAGCTTAGGGACCTCGTCGACATTGCTGAGGCTAATGAGGTGATCGAGGCGCGCGAGTCGAAAATGATCCACTCGGTGTTCGAGCTGGGTGACACTCTCGTCAAAGAAGTGATGGTTCCGCGTACCGACATGGTCTGGGTTCCCAGGAATCGCACCCTCAGGCAGCTCCTGTCGTTGGCCCTGCGATCCGGTTTTTCACGGATCCCTGTAGTGGGTGAGGGAGGCATCGACGACGTGCTTGGTGTGGTCTACCTGAAGGACGTCACCAAGCGCGTCTACGACTACCCTGACGCGGAACGCACCGAAACCGTTGGCGACCTAATGCGTCCGGCCAGTTTCGTGCCTGACTCCAAACCTGCCTCGGAACTGCTGCGAGACATGCAGCTTCGTCATTCACACCTGGTGATCGTCATTGACGAATTCGGTGGCACCGCGGGTCTGTGCACGATGGAGGACATCGTTGAGGAAATTGTTGGGGAGATTGTCGATGAGTACGACCACGAGATTCCTGCCATCGCAGAACTCCCGGAGCCCGGACATTACCGCGTCAGCTCCCGGCTGCCTGTGGACGAGTTGGGTGAGCTGTTCGGTATCCCATTGCAGGACGAGGAGGTCGACACCGTCGGCGGGCTGATGGCAAAACTCCTCAATGTGGTTCCCATCCCGGGCTCCAGCGTCACCTACGAAGGCATTGAGATGGTGGCCGACCGTGCCGTGGGACGACGCCACCAGATAGGGACTGTTCTGGTTCGTCTCAGCCCCGAAGAGCCCCAGGACAAAAAGGAGGAAACCGATGACTGACCAGCAGCCTTTCCACTCTGGTTTCGCCTGTTTCGTCGGGCGGCCCAATGCGGGAAAATCTACTCTGACCAACGCCTTGGTGGGTCAGAAGATCGCGATCGCCTCCTCAAAACCCCAGACCACTCGGCATGCGGTGCGAGGCATCATCACTTGTGACTCGGGGCAGCTTGTGCTGATCGATACGCCCGGTCTGCACCGTCCCCGTACCCTGCTGGGGGAGCGTCTCAATGAGCTGGTCCGCGAAACCTGGTCCGAGGTGGACGTCGTCGGCGTCTGTCTACCCTGCGATCAACGGATTGGCCCCGGTGACCGCTACATTGTCTCGCAGATCGCCGAGTTGTCGAACCGGCCTCTGTTGGTGGCTCTGGCGACTAAGACCGACCTGGTCAGCAAAGAACGTGTGCTCTCCCATCTGGTCGACATCTCAGCGCTCGCGGATGAACTCGGTATTCAGTGGGCCGAGGTGGTTCCCTGCTCCGCGCTCAACAATGACCAGGTAGACACGGTTCGTGATGTGCTGCTTCGTCTACTGCCGGAAGGACCGATGTACTACCCCGACGGGGAGGTCACCGACGAGCCGGAGGAGACGCTGATCGCCGAACTGATCCGGGAGGCCGCCCTCGAAGGGGTTCGCGATGAACTTCCGCACTCCATAGCGGTGGTGATCGACGAGATCCTGCCGCGTCCTGACCGGCCCGAAGATAAACCTCTCTTGGACGTGTTCGCATCCATTGTTGTGGAGCGTGACTCCCAGAAAGGGATCATCATCGGGCACAAGGGAAGCCGATTGCGGGAGATCGGGACCGCTGCCCGCCTCCAGATCAATCGGTTGCTGGGCACCCCGGTGCACCTGAGTCTGCACGTCAAGGTGCTGCGCGAGTGGCAGCGCGACACGAAATATCTGAACAGGCTCGGTTTCTAGTAGGCTTTCGGGCATGGCAGAGCGATTCCTTCTCCTTCGCCGCCGCGGCGAGGCCCAGTTCTAAACCGGCCAGCCTCCTCGCTGCGGAGCCCTCGTGTGCCTGGCTGTCATCCAGCAAGGAGAAAACAAATGACCCGCATCCAGCCCAACCCCGTGCAGACCCCCACCACCATGCCCGTGGGGCGCTACCGCGCCTTCGAACCGGTGGTGGTTCCGGATCGCACCTGGCCCGCCAAACGCATCACCAAAGCGCCCCGCTGGTTGTCTACCGACCTGCGCGACGGAAACCAGGCTCTCGTCGATCCGATGACCCCAAACCGCAAGATGCGGATGTTCGAGCTGCTCGTTGAGTTGGGCTACAAGGAGATCGAGGTCGGGTTCCCGTCGGCCTCCCAGACCGATTTCGATTTCGTCCGACAGCTCATCACCGACGGCCACGTGCCCGAGGATGTAACCATTTCGGTGCTGACCCAGGCCAGGGAGGACCTGATCGCCAGGACCGCCGAGTCCCTGATCGGGGCGCATCGCGCCACCATCCACATGGACAACGCGACCGCTGAGCTGTTCCGGCGGGTGGTCTTCGGCATCGACGAGACCGAGTGCGTGAGCCTGGCCGCGCGAGGCACCGAAATGGTCATGAAATACGCGGAAAAGCACTTGGGGGAGGTCGAGTTCGGATATCAATACAGCCCCGAGATCTTCACCCAGACCCCGACCGATTTCGCCGTCGAGGTGTGCAATGCCGTCGCGGAGGTTTGGCAGCCGGACCACAACCGCGAGATCATCTTCAACCTGCCTGCCACGGTCGAGCGCTCCACCCCGAACACCTACGCTGACCAGATCGAGTACTTCTGCCGCAACGTCAAAAACCGGGAGTTCGTGGCGGTCTCGCTGCACCCGCACAACGACCGGGGAACTGCTGTCGCCGCCGCGGAACTGGGACAGATGGCCGGGGCCGACCGGGTGGAGGGCTGCCTGTTCGGGCATGGAGAACGTACCGGAAATGTTGATCTGGTGACGCTGGCTCTGAACCTCTACACCCAGGGCGTTGACCCACAGCTGAACTTCCACGACATCGATCATGTGCGCCGAACCGTCGAGTACTGCACCGGCTTGCCCGTGCATCCCCGTCAACCGTATGCGGGGGACCTGGTGTACACCGCTTTTTCCGGATCCCACCAGGACGCCATCAAGAAGGGTCTGGAGTCCCTGGAGAAGCAAGCCGCTGCTGAAGGAAAAACCGTCGCTGATATCGAATGGGAGGCACCCTACCTGCCCATCGACCCGCACGATGTCGGTCGGAACTACGAGGCGGTGATCCGGGTGAACTCGCAGTCCGGCAAGGGGGGCGTGGCCTACCTGATGAAGACCGAGGCGAAGATGGAGCTGCCACGTCGCCTCCAGATGGAGTTCAGCCGCGTGGTGCAGCAACGCACCGATGCCGAGGGTGGTGAACTCTCCCCGAAGGAGATCGTCGGGATCTTCGTGACCGAGTATCTGTCCGAGGGGGCTTGGGCGCTGACCTCCGCGGGCTCGTCATCGCAGAACGGGCATTTCCATATCACCGCTACCGTCAACGACCCCGCGGGTCGTGACATCAACCTCGAGGGTGAGGGCAACGGACCTGTGTCCGCTTTCGTCGACGCCCTGGCGGAAACGGGAGCCCGGGTCCGGGTTCTCGACTATTCGGAACACGCCCTCGAATCCGGGGGAGATGCGAAGGCCGTGGCTTATGTGGAGTGCGAACTCGGCACCGGGGACGACGCGCAGGTGTTCTGGGGAGTCGGTGTGGATCCGTCGATCACCAGCGCGTCCATGAAGGCCATTCTCTCGGCCCTCAACCGGGCCGCTCGTGCCTGAACGCAGGAAACCTTGGTGGTGGCGGCTGACATGGATGCTCGTTGCAACCGTGTGTGGGCACACCCACGGAGGACAGGATGCGGTCCCGTTCATTGGTGAGGTCTACGTTCCGGGGCAAGACATCCTCCCGAAGTACAGCCGCTGTCGGTACTCAGCGGGAAGGGCAACCTTGTACATCGATTCGGGAATAGGCGTTTCGGGAATGAAACTGAGGTTCCTGGTGCAGTCGCAGATCGTCTTGCACGTCTGCAGGCCTTAAATCCAGAAGTCTGAAGCAGGCTTCTTGCGAGCCCTCCACGAGCAAGCAGCAGGGAAACGGGCTCTCTTCTTCCTAGGCGGTTCCGAAGCGGCGTTCGCGTGTGGCGTACTGCTCGATGGCGGCCCAGAGATCGCGACGGTCGAAGTCGGGCCACAGCCGGTCGAGGAAGATGAACTCTGCGTAGGCTGACTGCCAGAGCAGGAAATTCGAGGTGCGCTGCTCGCCAGATGAGCGTAGGAACAGATCAACATCCGGGATTTCGGGCTCGTCCAGGAAACGGCGGAAACGATCCTCGTTGAGGCGACTGGGATCCAACTTTCCTTCCTTGGCAAGGCGGGCCACCTCACGTGCGGCGTCCACGATTTCCGCCCGACCCCCGTAGTTGACGCAGAACTGAAGAACCAGTTTGTTGTTCCGGCAGCTCTGCTGCTCGGCCTGCTCCAGCTCCCGGATAACGGAACCCCACAGCCGTGGTCTACGTCCAGCCCAGCGGATCCGTACCCCCATCGCGTCTAGTTCATCACGGCGGCGGTGGATGACCTCGCGGTTGAAGCCCATCAGCCAGCGAACCTCATCGGGGGAACGCTTCCAGTTCTCGGTAGAGAAGGCGTAGGCGGAGAGGTAGGGGATCCCGATCTCCAAAGCCCCGTGGATGACGTCCAGTAGGGCTGCTTCACCACGAGCGTGTCCCTCGGTGCGTTTCAGTCCCCGCTGTTTCGCCCAGCGACCGTTGCCGTCCATCACGATGGCCACGTGCCGAGGTAGTTTCGCTGCTGGGATCACGGGTGGGCGGGCACCGGAAGGATGGGGCGTAGGGGAGCGATAGGGCATTCCTGAAGCCTAACCGGGTGAGGCGGATAGCATGGTGAGGTGCGCACTTACCGAGACGAGGCTGTGGTTTTGCGTACATGGAAGTTGGGAGAAGCGGACCGAATCATCAGCTTGTTCACCCGCGGCCACGGCAAGGTGAGGGCCGTGGCGAAGGGAATCCGTCGGACCGGCTCAAAATTTGGCGCCCGGCTGGAGCCATTCGGTCATGTTGACGTGCAGCTGGCCGAGGGGCGCGGATCGCTGGAGACGGTCATCCAGGTTGAATCATTGCACCCACCCATGCTCGGAGCCGTGTACGAACGTTTCTGCGCGGCGCAGGTGTTGGTGGAGGCTGCTGACCGACTGGTTGCCGAGGATGGGGTGCCGTCGTTGCCCCAATACCGGTTGCTACTTGGTGGGTTGCTGGCTCTTGGGCGAGGAGAACTTCCCATGACTGCGGTTGTGGACTCCTACCTGCTGCGTGGCCTGGCAGCCGCCGGCTGGGCCGCGATGATGGATGCCTGCGCGAGCTGTGGGACCACTGAAAATCTGCGCTGGTTCTCGCCGCAACTTGGTGGCGCAGTGTGCCCTGCCTGCCGGGCTTCTGGCTCGGTGTCCGCGAGCCCGGAACTGCTCGCTCTGCTCGGGGCGTTGCTCGCCGGGCGGTGGGAGGACGTCCAGCTCACCGAGGAGCCATTGCGCAGCCGGGCCCACGGGGTGGTGTCGGCCTATGCCACATGGCATCTCGATCGTTCCTTAAGGTCTCTGCCTTTCCTCAGGACAAGTTAAGGTGACGAACCTTGTGGTCCGCGTGTTCCTGTTCTGTGCGCAACGCCGGCTGACGCCGTGAAATGACCAGCTGAGGTGAGCGCGGACAGGTCTCAGGACGAACAGGTGCGACACAACCCGAAGATTTCCAGGTTGTGTCCCGCTTCGGTAAAGCCGTGTTCGCTCGCCACCTGGGCCGCCCATGACTCGACGGTGTCCGCGGAGATTTCCACTGCCAAGCCGCAAGACCGGCAGACCAGATGGTGGTGGTGAGTGTTGGAACACATGCGATAAGCAGACTCTCCGTCCGGAGTGCGAAGCACGTCCAGGTCGCCTGACTCGCTCATCGTCTGAAGCGCTCGATACACCGTTGCGAGTCCGACCTTGTCGCCTACCTGACGGAGTTCGGAATGGATCTGTGCGGCGGTGCGGAACTCTTCCGTGTTCGCCAAGAGAGCCCGCACAGCGGCGCGCTGCCAAGTGTTGCGGGTGCTAGTGCTCGTCATAGTGGTCTCCAAGCAGGGCATGGTGACGATTTCTCACCACGCGGCCGAGAGGATCACCATGCTGAATGAAAACCACACTACCCGAAGAGAGGCCAGGCCCGGCGGGTTGTTCAGGGTCGCGTGCGTTTTTCCTGTCCGCGATCGACGAGGCGCCGTCCTGGGGGTAGGAGGAATCCGACCAGGGTGGCGATTCCCAGCAGAACGATGGCCACCACGACGATTGTGGCTCCTGTCGCGGTGTTCCAATGATAGGAGCCAAAAGTGCCCCCGACCGCCGAGGCAACACCACATCCCATCGCACCCAGGAGAGTGGCACGGAAACCGATGAAGAGCTGCTGGGAGGTGGCGACCGGGATCACCATGAGCGCGCTGATCAGAAGCAGGCCAACTGTGCGCATCGAGAGGGTTACGGTCACAGAGGCGACAACCACGACGAGAAGGTTCAACAGTTTCACCCGGATACCGAGCACCCGGGCGAAATCCTCATCAGCGCAGACCGCAAACAAGCGAGGCATCAAGCCCAGCGAGAAGACCAACACCACCACCGCCAATGCTGTGATGATCCAGAGGTCGGATTCACTCACCGAGGTGAGGGCGCCGAACAGGTAGGCGGACAGACCGGCCGGGCCCTGCCCGGCGATCCCAGCCATCATCACGCCCGAGGCGATGCCACCGTAGAACAGCACGGCCAGCCCCAGATCTCCCGAGGTCTTGCCGGATTGCCGGAGCAACTCAACGGCGACAGAACCGGCAACGCAGGTGATCACAGCCATCGGCAGAGGAGCAGTTCCGGTCAACAGGGCCAGCCCCACCCCCATGATTGCGACGTGCCCCAGTCCGTCGCCCAGCAACGACAGGCGTCGTTGCACGATGTACATGCCGATCGCCGGCGCCACCAGGCCGCTGAGGAGGGCCGCGAGCATCGCGCGTTGCATGAAGGGATACGCGAAGATGTTCATGAGTTGTCCTCGAACGGGTCCTTGAGTCCGGAAGGAGTGGGGGGAAAAGAACGAGCGTGTGGGCTCTGCATGAGGTCATCGGTGTGGGGCGCCACTTGCCCATCACGCATCCGAATGAGCCGATCCAACACAGTCGCCATGGCCTCGAGCTCATGAAGCACCAGGATCACCCCGAGGCCGTCGTCGCGGAGTTCACCAAGTAGCCGGGCCAGGATCGCCTGGCCATCGAGGTCGACGCCGGCCAGGGGCTCATCCATGATCAGTAGATCGGGTTGGGTTGCCAGGGCCCGCGCGATGAGCACCCGTTGCTTCTGCCCACCAGACAGTGGAGCGAAGGGCCACCGGGCCCGATTCGCCATGCCCACGCGTTCCAGGGCCTCAACGACGATCGCTCGGTCGGTGCGGGTGAACCACCGAAACGCTCCACGATGCGCCAACCGACCGGAAGTGACTACCTCCCGCACGGTGGCGTTCTCGACATTCAGGGTGGCGTGTTGTGGCACATATCCGACACGGTGCCAGTCCCGGAATCGCCGGAGCGGGGTTCCAAACAATTCGATGGAACCTTGCTGGAACGGAGTCAGCGCTGCCAAGGTGCGAAGCAGGGTGGTCTTGCCGGAGCCGTTCGGACCGACGATGGCTACGGCCTCGCCGGCGTGGACATGCAGGTTGATGTCCCGGAGAATCGGCAGACCGCCGAGAAAGACGTCAACTCCCTCGGCGGTCACCAGCGGCTCGGCCTCAGGAACAGCCATTGGCCTGCTTTATGGCGTCGAGATTTGCCTTCATCACCGATGGGTAGTCCTGCCCAGCGGATTCAGTGGTGATGCCTTCGATCGGGTCCAGAACGGCGGTCTTGAGTGCCAGGTCCCCAGCGATCGCCTTCGCCACCTCGTCAGAGGTCAGAGTCTCGAAGAAGATCGTGGTCACACCGTGTTCCTTGGCTTCTTCCTGAACCTTCGCGATGCGTGCTGGGGAAGGCTGCTCGTTCGGGGAGAGTCCACTGATGCCGATCTGCTCCAGGCCGTAACGCTCGGTCAGGTAGCCGAAGGCGGCGTGTGTGGTGATGATCGTCTTGACTTGGCAGTTCTTCAGGCCCGACTTGTATTCCTCATCAAGGGCGGTCAGGTCGTTGGTGACGTTCTTCGCGTTCATCTCGTAGGTGCTCTTGTTCTGTGCGTCGATCTTCGAGAGCTCATCCGCGATAGCGCTGACTGCCTTGGCCTCCAGGGTGGGGTCCAGCCAGAAGTGGGGGTCCGTGGTTCCGTGGTTGTGGTCCTCGGTTTCACCGGCCTCGGAATCGTGGTCGTGGTCGGCGGCTGCTGGGCGCAGCTGGATCGCCTGGGAGAGGTCAAGTTTGTTCTTGGCCCCGGACTGTTCGACCGCCTTGTCGACCGCGGGCTGAAAGCCCTTGAGGTAGACCACCAGGTCGGCCTCCTCCAAGCTGGTGATCTGCTGTGGGGTCAGTTCCAGATCATGCGGTTCCTGGCCTGGCAGCGTCAGGTTTGTCACGTTCACCTTGTCTCCGCCCGCTTTGGTGGCGGCATACTCGAGGGGATAGAAGGCGACGGAGACCTTGGTGACGCCCGGGGCAGCAGCGCTGCCTGAACTGGTGCTGGCAGCACCGGAGGCCGAGGTGCTGGTGCTCGGGGTGTTTGATGAGCAAGCGCTGAGCGCCAGGAACGCGACAGTCGTGAGTGCAAGGGTTCTTAACTTCACGAGAATCATTATCACATTCTTTCTGGTGTGATTCCAACCATGGGTAGCCTTGGTCAGTGCTTTCGATCTCCCGATTTCGTGAAGTCGACGAGGAACTTGCCGCGGGGCTGCGAATGGTGGCCGAGGTCTGGCGATCCCGTCCGGGGTGCCTCGGTGTGGACCTTGTGGTCAACCTTGACGAACCCAGTTTGTGGGCTTTGGTGAGTAGGTGGAGCGATGTTGGGAGCTATCGGCGTGCGCTTTCCGGCAATGAGACGAAGCTCCGGCTGACCCCCGTGCTGTTGCGTGCCGTGGATGAGCCCTCCGCGTATCTCGATCCCGGTGAATTAATCGGGGGCGACGATCCATGGCTCCGTGGTTCCTGAAGCTTTCGGAAGGCGGCTACCCTGTTGAATAACTTCAATGTCGAAAATTATCAGGAGGGGACATGCGCTCGCGAATCGTTCTTCGTTCCGCCGGGGTCGCGCTGCTGCTGGCGGTCGGTCCGGAGGGCATGCCCGAGGTGGTGCACTGGGGGGGTGATCCGGGGGAGGTCTCGGATGGCGGTTTCGAGGAGCTGAGGTTGGGGCTCGCCTGGATGATCCCGGGGAATTCTGTCGACCTTGGCCCGCGACCGGGGATCATCCCGGAGGGCCGCTACGGCTGGACCGGGACGCCGGGCCTGATCGGCTCCCGGGAGGGCAGGGCCTGGAGCCCCGACTGGCGGGTGAGCGAGGTGCGCGTTGATGGAAGACCCGCCGGGGATTTCGTATCCGCGGGACCCGCGACGGTTGAGTACGTGTTGGAGGCGGTTTCCGCCGGGTTGCGGATGCTGCTGACCGTCGAGCTACTGCCGACCGGGTTGGTGAGGTCGCGTGCCATTGTGACCAACGCGGGGGAGGATGTCTTCGAACTGACGGAGCTGACCCTGCGGATGCCGGTGCCCGGCCAGGCCCGCGAACTCATGGATTTCGGGGGGCGCTGGGCTGCCGAGCGGATGCCGCAGCGCTGCTCGTTCGCGATGGGGGCGCACCGCAGGGAGGGGCGCCACGGCAGAACCGGCGCTGATGCGGCCTTCGTGCTCAGCCTGGGTGAGGAGGGGTTCGGATACCAGGATGGTGAGATCTGGGCCTGTCACGTGGCCTGGAGCGGGAACCACGTCCACATCGCCGAACGGGATTTCGTGGGGACCCAGCTCATCGGGGGCGGCGAACTGCTCCTGCCCGGGGAGGGACGCCTGGCGGCGGGGGAGGGGTACACCTCGCCCTGGGTCTATTTCAACCACGCCATCGGCCTGGACGCCCAGGCCGACCGTTTCCACCGGCACCTGCGTTCCTTGCCTGTACATCCCAGCCCTGAGCGCCCGGTGAGCCTGAACGTCTGGGAGGCGGTCTATTTCGACCACGACCCTGCACGCCTGATCGACCTGGCGGAGCGCGCCGCCGCCCTCGGGGTGGAACGTTACGTGCTCGACGACGGCTGGTTCGGTGCCCGCCGCGACGATCATGCAGGGCTCGGCGACTGGGTGGTCAGCCCCGAGGTGTGGCCGGATGGTTTGCATCCGCTGGTGAACCGGGTGACGGAGCTCGGCATGCAGTTCGGCCTCTGGTTCGAACCGGAGATGGTCAATCCCGACTCCGATGTGGCCAGGTCCCACCCGGAATGGCTGATGCAACTCGACGACCGGTTGCCCCTGGAGGGCCGGTTCCAGCAGGTGCTCAACCTGTCGATCCCCGGAGCCTACGAACATGTTCTGGTGCAGATGTCGGCCATCCTGGAGGAATACGCCATCTCCTACGTCAAGTGGGACCACAACCGCGACCTCAATGACGCAGGTACCGCTCCCGACGGGCGTCCGGCCGTCGCGGCGCAGACACGCGCCTTCTACGCGCTGCTCGACGAACTGCGCCGTCGTTTCCCGCAGGTTGAGTTCGAGTCCTGTTCCTCGGGGGGTTCCCGGATCGACCTGGAGGTGATGGAACGCGCGGAACGCGTGTGGGTCTCCGACAACATCGACCCTGATGACCGACAGCGGATGCTCTGGTGGACCTCCCAGTTGCTGCCCGCGGAACTGCTGGGATCGCACATCGCATCGGGGCGCTCCCATGTCACGGGGCGTTGGCACGACCTTAACCATCGCGCCGCCACGGCGGTCTTCGGGCACCTCGGGATCGAGTGGGACCTGGCCCGGGCCTCGGAGGAGGAAATCGCGGATCTGGCCTGGTGGATCGCCTGGTATAAGGAACACCGTGGGCGGCTGCTGACGGGGCGGCTGGTGCGGGTCGCCATGCCGGACCCCGGGGTCTGGTTCAAGGGAGTGGTCAACGATATGGGGGGGATCTATTCCCTCTCGGTGCTCGAGGCGACGCCCGCGGTGAACCTCGGCGTGCTGAGGTTCCCGGGGCTAGAGCCCGGGTTGCGCTACCAGGTCCGAGTCATTGAACGCCCCGCGCTGGCGTCGGCTCACCAGGTGCCCTGGCTCAACGCCGGGCATCCCCTCGAACTGACGGGGGCGCAGCTGAAGGACATTGGTTTGCGAGCCCCGGTGCTCCGACCATCAACGACGATCCTGTTTGTGGTCACGAAAATCTGAGGGTCTGGTCTCGAGGCTGTTGTCATCGGGCAATAAGGGGTGAGCTACCTGGCTGAAGTGAACCACCAAGTCAATCGACTGTTGTCGCTAACATCGTAGTGACTACCACCGGGAGGAACAACTAGTGATTCTCAACTCCATCGATCCTACATCGCGGCTAGTGGTGCAGACGGTTTTGCGCCACGGCCCCATCGCCCGAGTCGGCGTCGCCCAACGTACCGGCCTGAGTTCTGGCTCCATGACCAGGTTGACCACCCCACTGGTGGCGGCAGGAATTCTCAAGGAACAACGACCGGTTCCAGCCAAACAGCTCGGACGACCCGCGCTTCCCCTGGTGGTGGTTGACGACGCCGCGAGATTCGTCGGGGTCAAGGTGATACCCGGAGAGCTGCACGCAGTGGTCGCCGGGCTTGCCGGTCACGTGCGGGACACTGATGTCCGTTCCGCGGACACCACCACTCTCGAGTCGACTGCGGAGGCTGTCGCCCGGGTTGTCGAGGATTTCGCCGATCACGAACCCAACGCTGTCGGAGTGGCTCTGGCTGCGGCGGTGGACCCCCTCGGTGAAGTGAGGGCTTCGCCGCTGCTCGGTTGGGAGAGCGGCAACCTGGCGGCTCTCGTGACAGAGGCATGCGGGTTGCCGTGCAAGGCGGCCAATGATGTCGACGCCCTCACGCTCGCCGAGCACTGGGTGGGGCACGGGCGCCGCACCCACAATTTTGCAGTCATCACGGTCGGTGCTGGTGTCGGGGGCGGAGCGGTGATTGCCGATGAGTTGCTCGTTGGGCATCAGGGGGCGACCGGCATGGTGGGGGAGGCCTGGACCACGTGGGGGCAGAAATTCCACGACGTCCTCGCGGATGAGCCCCTCCGAGCAGCAGCCAGTCAAGCAGCGGGGCGGGAGGTCGCCCTGGCGGAGCTGCGTTTCACTGATGACCCTGCGGTCTCGGCAGTGCTGGACCGAGCGGCCACTGCTCTGGGTGAACTGGTCGTGCTGGCTAAACAGTTCTGGGGGCCGGAGAAGATTCTTCTGACCGGTGAGGGCATCGTTCACTTCGAGAGTCGCATGGACATGGTGCGGCGGGTCGTCGTCGACCGACGCTTCGAGGACATCGATCCACCTGAAATCGTGGTAGCAGAACAGGACTTCCATGCATGGGCGCGCGGAGCAGCGGCCCTTGCGACCCGATTGAGTCTCGAGTACTGAGGGTATCAACCGAGCTTGATCCCCTCCCCGACACGATGGGCCAGGCCATCAGCAACAAGGCTCGCAATGCAGCGATCCAACTGAACGGGGTCGTGCCAGACAAAGTCATGCGGCAGAACTCCTTGAGCGGTCGCCCGCAAGGACGCCATGATTCGGCCCCTGCATTGACGATCGGTTCCTGTCCACGGCTGGACGGGGCGAGTGGGACCATCCCACGCGGGACTGCCATCAGCAACCCAACGACAATGTTCCTGGATTGGGCAGGCAGTGCACGTGGGTGATCCGGCCACACATACCAACGCCCCCAGTTCCATCACCGCCTGCGACCATGCGGCGCACTCGACATCATCCTCCGGGAGCCACGTGCTGGCTCGGGCGCGCTCGGTCGCTGTTTCAGCAGGGGCAGGCCGAGCTTGACCGTCGGCCAGGCGGGCAAGGACCCGTCGAACATTCACATCCAGCACCAGCGAGCGCCGTCCAAAAGCGAAAGCCAGGATCGCTGCGGCGGTGTAGCGGCCCACACCGGGTAGCTCCAGCAGCTCCTGTTCGGTTTCTGGCACCTCGTTCCCGCGTGCTGCCAGCTTCCGCGCAGCTTCAAGCAGACGTAGAGCACGACGTGGATATCCGAGCCGCCCCCACGCTCTCAGCACCTCGTCAGTCCCGGAACGGGCCAGATCCGCCGGGGTGGGCCAGCGTTTCATCCAGTACCGCCAAGGCTCTACCATCCTGGAGACCGGGGTTTGCTGGCTCATCACCTCGCTCACCAACACACCCCAAGCGCTTACACCGGGAGCCCGCCACGGCAAGGGCCGCGCGTTTGCGGCATACCAGTTCGTGACCAGAACGCGGACGGACTCCTTGAAGGCGACATCTGTGGATTCGGACGCCGAGGATCGTCCCTGGTTCTTTCCGGCCCCCATCTCAACCACAGTGGCGCCCCTCACGCTGCTCACCGCTGTTCGACGGTTAGGCCTTTGCGGCTCAGTAGATGCGAAACGTCGGGGTCTGACCGGCGGAAATTGCGCCATGCTTGCATGGGTTCGATACTGCCGCCACGTCCCAGCAACTCGCGACGAAAAGCTTCACCGGCCTTCCGGCACAGGCCGCCGTTTTCCGCAAACCAAGCGCAGGCGTCGGCGTCCAGCACTTCGGCCCACAGGTACCCGTAGTAGGCGGCCGCGTAGCCGCCGCCGAAGATGTGACTGAAGTAGCAGGAGCGGTAGCGCGGGGGAACCAGTGCATGTGCCACCCCGGCTCGCTCCAGCACTGCGGTCTCGAAGGATTCGACCTCATCCACGGATGTGGGCAGCTCCTCCAGCGCGGTGGTGTGCCAGGCCTGGTCCAGCAGCATCGCGGCCACCAGCTCCAAGGTGTGATGCCCCTCGCCCGCGGACCTTGAGGACCGCAGCCGGGCGATCAGCTCGGATGGCAAGGGATCGCCGGTTTCGTGATGGATCGCAAACCGGGAGACCAAGGTCTCGTCCCACGCCCACAGCTCGTTGACCTGCGAGGGAAACTCCACGAAATCACGAGGAACGGCGGTTCCGGAGCGCGATGGGTACCGGACCTTGGAGAGCAGGCCGTGGAGGGCGTGGCCGAACTCATGGAACATCGTGATCACGTTGTCCCAGGTCAGCAGGCAGGATGCCCCTTCGGTGGGACGGGAGAAGTTGCATGTGTTGGTCACCACGGGAAGGGAACCAGTCAGGTCCGACTGGTCCACGATCGAGGTCATCCACGCCCCGCCACGTTTAGTGGGCCTGGTGAAAGGGTCGAGAATCACTGCGCCCAGCGGACTGCCGTTCGCCTCGCGGACTTCGTACACCTCGGAGTCTGGAGTGAAGCCACAAAGATCGTGCCGCGCGTGGAAGGTGATGCCATAGAGGGCGGTTGCAGCAGCGAAAACACCATCATGAAGCACCCGGTGATATTCCAGATAAGGGCGCAGTTCGGCAGGATCGACGGCTTCGGCGGTGGACCGTTTCGCGGCGTAGTGCTCCCAGTCCCAGGAGGCGAGCCTTGCCCCCGGGACGTCCTGCTCCAGGGCCTTCTGTAGCTCGCTGGTCTCGCTATTGGCGAGTTTGACGGCTCCCGCTGCTACCCGCTCGAGCAAATTGAGGACAGCCTCGGTGGTTCGGGCACAGCCACTGGTTGCCACCCAGGCCGCGTGATGCTCGTACCCCAGGAGTCGGGCGCGTTCGGCGCGGCGCCGTGCTATGTCCAGCACCAACTGCCTGGTGTCGTGTTCACCTCCCAGACCTCGTCCCAAGGAGGCTTCCAGAACACGACGACGCAGGTCTCGGTTCGTCAGGCTCTCCAGAACCGGTTGGCCGGTGGTGTTAGTCAACTCGATCAGCCATCCCTCCTGCCCGCGGGTCCAGGCGGCTTGTCGGGCAGCGGCGATCTCGCCCTCGCTAAGTCCGGTCAGCTCCGTCGGGTCGGTGACCAGCACAGCTGCGGAATTCCGCCCCTCCACCAGGGCTTGTTCAAATGCCACTGACAGGCTTGCCAGTTCCACATTCAGCTTTCGCAGGCGCTGCTGTGCGTCGGCATCGAGCAGGATCCCGGAACGTTCGAATTCGCGAATGTGCTCGTCTAGCCAGTAGCGGTCTTGTTCATCCAAGTCCACCTCCGCTGAGTCGGCCCGGGACCGGAGCGCCACCAGGCGGTCATAGAGCCGTCGGTCCAACAGAATTGCGTTGCTGTGTTCGGCCAGTTTCGGTGCCAGCGCTGTCTCAACGGCGTCACGTTGTTCGTTGGCATCGGCTGCCTTCACCACCCAGAAAGCCGATCCCGCGCGGTCCAGTGTTGTCGAGCTGAGTTCCCAGGCCGCGATGGTGTTTTCCACGTCGGGTGTTTCGGGGTTCGTCGCGATCATTTCCAGAGCGGCTCGTTGCTGGGTCAGGCCGACCTCCATCGCCTCCTTGAACTGTGCATCGGTCAGGTTTGCGTAGTCGGGGATCTGGAAGGGCAGTGTCGAGGCGGTCAGCAACGGATTCATGGCTCCCATCCAACCACGCGTAGAATCTCCCGGTCGGAAACCTGGAAGGGGGATGGAGTGGTCGAGCCGCTTCGCCTGCACGCGCCCAGCCGGCGTGACGCCGTCGTGGTGGAGCTCCCAGTGGTGTTGGCCCCGATGGCCGGGATAACGAATGCCGCTTACCGGGCTCTCTGTCTGGAACAGGGGGCTGGACTGTATGTCTGTGAGATGCTCACGTCGCGGGGAATCATCGCCGGAGATCACAAAACCCACTCGATGTTGGCGTTCGACCCGAGCGAGACCATCCGCTCGGTGCAGCTCTACGGCGTGGATCCAGAGACCATGGCGCATGCGACGAAGCTCCTGATCACCGCCCATGGCGTTCATCACGTCGATCTCAATTTCGGCTGTCCCGTTCCCAAGGTCACACGCAAGGGCGGAGGAGGGGTTCTGCCTTACAAACGCGACCGGTTGCGCGCCATCATCCGCGCTACCGTGCGGGCAGCAGATGAATTCGGGGTTCCCGTCACGGTCAAAACTCGGATCGGTATTGACGAGACCCACGAGACCTTCCTTGATACGGGGGTCATTGCTGAGGAGGAAGGGGCAGCCGCAATCGCGCTGCATGCTAGAACCGTGCAGCAGGCCTACTCCGGCAGGGCTGACTGGTCCCGCATTGCAGAGCTCAAACAAGCAGTGGGCATTCCTGTGCTGGGCAACGGCGACCTCTGGGAGGCCGAGGACGCGCTGCAGATGATGACCGAGACAGGTTGTGACGGGGTGGTCATCGGACGTGGTTGTCTCGGTAGGCCGTGGCTTTTCGGCGACTTGGCAGCTGCCTTCGCCGGAGAACCTCAGCGCGCTCGGCCCACGCTCGGAGAGGTCGGCGCCATGATCATTCGCCATGCGGAACTGCTGACCGCCCTCAAGGGCGATCGTGGGGTGGTTGATTTGCGGAAGCACATGGCCTGGTATTTCAAGGGATATCCGGTCGGAGAACTCAGGCGGCAGTTCGCCATGGTCGCTTCGCTCGACGAACTGTGCGCGCTGGTTGGTCTCCTCGACGCTGACCAACCCTTCCCCGTTGGGGAGCTCGGCACCCCAAGGGGTCGGCAGGGCGGTCCGAGGGGAAAAGTGGTTCTTCCCCATGGATGGTATGACGACACAGGGGGGTGTGGACTTGACCTTTCCGATGCTGAGGACGGTGTCAGCGGGGGGTAGCTGGTCGGCATTGTTCACCCCCGTGTAACAGGGGTGTCACACAACCCGGATACGGTGGCCGGATCTTTGGAGAAATGGAGGAGCCGTCATGTCCGACACCGTGACCCTCGTAGTCGACGGTATCGCCCACGAACTACCCCTTGTGACTGGAACCGAGGGAGAAAGAGCGGTGGACATCTCAAAGCTACGGGCAACTACTGGTCTCATTACTCTCGACGATGCCTACAGCAATACAGGGTCCTGCAGTTCTGCCATCACCTTCATCGATGGTGAACGTGGGATCCTCCGGTACCGCGGGGTCCCCATCGAGGACCTTGCCGCTCGCTCCTCCTTCATCGAGGCGGCGGAGTTGCTGATCTTCGGTGAGCTGCCTGACGACGATGAGCGTGCCGAATTCCGTCAGCTGCTGACTGAAAACTCCTCTCTTCACCGCGACATGCGCAAGCATTTCGATGGTTTCCCCGTTGATGCACACCCCATGGCGATCCTCTCTGCGATGATCAACGCCATTCAGGCCTACGACCTACCTGAAATCCACATCACCGAGGAGGCGGGATTTCGTCGGGCCGCAGCGTTGCTGCTGGCAAAGACCCGTACCATCGCGGCTGCTTCCTATAAGAGTCATATCGGGCAGCCCATAGCGTATCCACGCTATGACCTGCCATATGCGGAGAACTTCCTTCACATGATGTTCACCGTGCCATACCGGGATTATGAGGTCACTCCTGAAGCAGCCCACGCTTTGAACATGTTCTTCGTGCTTCATGCCGATCACGAACAGAACTGCTCGACATCCACGGTACGAACTGTTGCTTCCAGTGGCGCCAACCTGTTCACCGCCGTGTCTGCGGGCGTGACTGCTTTGTGGGGGCCTTTGCATGGTGGGGCGAACATGGGCGTGATCGAGATGCTGGAACAGATCCGCAGCGAGGGGATGTCGGTTGGTTCCTACTTGGCGAAGGCCAAGGCCCGGAAGTCAGGGATCCGTCTTATGGGTTTCGGCCACCGCGTCTATCGCAACTTTGATCCGCGTGCGAAGATTCTCAAGAAAGCAGCTCACGACCTCCTGGAATCGATGCACGTAGATGATCCGTTGCTCGATATCGCTCGACAGGTGGAGGAAGCGGCTCTGGCAGATGACTACTTCGCAGAGCGCCGTCTCTATCCAAACGTCGATTTCTATTCGGGAATCATTCTTCGGGCCATCGGGATTCCTCTCGACATGTTCACGGTGCTGTTCGCCATAGGGCGCACCGCGGGATGGATTGCCCATTGGAAAGAGGTCAACGACGACTCCAGTCAACGTATCCATCGGCCTCGTCAGCTTTACACAGGAAACAAGCTTACGAAGTGGCTGCCTCTCGACGAACGTTGAATT